>JBQCJG010000311.1:0-3586 GCA_051952955.1 Lysobacteraceae bacterium
CTGCGTGGTGGCCTGGCCGTAGTCGATGTAGGAATTCTTCGACGCCGGGTTCGTCGGGTTGCCTTCGACCGCGACCAGCAGCGTCTGCCCGTTCGGCGTGTTCGTCTTCGCGACGTGGTCGATCGAGTTCAGCCCGCTCGCCCGCGCATCGGCCGCGACCGCGGCCGCGGCCCGCGTCAGTTCGTCCTGCGACTTGAAGCCGCCGCTCGGGCCGAGCTGCTGCAGGTTCGCCATCGCCTGCTCGTAGAGGCGGTGGTCCGGATGGCGCGGATCGGCGATCGACGGACGTTCGGTCTCGGCGCTGCGCTGCGGCTGGGCCGGATCGCTCGGCGGCCGGTCGGTCGAGGACGTCGGCGGCACCTGCGGGGTCGGCGTCGGCGTCTGTTGCGGCGCCTGCTGTTGCGGGGCCTGCTGCTGCGGGGCCTGCTGCTGGGCGGGCGCCTGCTGATCGGGCGCCTGCGGCTGCGGATTCGGCGTCTGCTGCTGGGGTGCCTGCGGCTGGGGTGCCTGCTGCTGGGGCGCCTGCTGCTGCGGTGCCTGCTGCTGCGGCGCCTGCTGTTGCGCAGGCGTCTGCTGATCGGGCGCCTGCGGCTGCGGGTTCGGCGTCTGCTGCGGGGCCTGCTGCGTCGGCTGCTGCGGCGTCGGCGTCGTCTGCTGCTGGCCCGGGTAGATGCCCAGCGCGGTCAGCGTGTCGCGGCCGGCCTTGCCGTCGACGGGCTGCAGGCCATGCTGCGTCTGGTACTGCTTCACCGCCGCCTCGGTCTGGTCGCCGAAATAGCCCGTCGTCGGCAACTGCTGGCCGTTCACGCGGACGCCGGACGCGTTCAACGCTTCCTGCAGATGCCGCACGTCCGGCCCCTGGTCGCCGTGCACCAGCAGCGTGCGCGGCGGGAATTCCAGGTATTTGCGCGGATCCACCGCCTGACCGCCCAGCACCACGCCGTTGCTGTTCTCCCGCACCTCGAAGTGCAGGTGCGTGTCGCCCTGCGACGGCGTGTTGCCGCTGCGGCCCATCGTCCCGATCACCGTGTTCTCGGTGACCCGCTGGCCCACTTCGGCGCTGCGCGAATTCAGGTGCCCGTAGAGCGTCTGCAGGCCGTTGTCGTGCTGGATCACCACGGTGTTGCCGTAGCCCTGCATCTGGCCGCTGAAGATCACCCGGCCCGGGCCGAAGGACTCGATCGGATCACCGACCTTGCCCTGGATGTCGATGCCCTTGTGGTCGCGGCCGCCGGCCCGCGGCGTGCCGAATTCGCCCTCGCCTTCACCGGGCTTGTCGGCGCGGTTGACGTTGAAGTTGCCCGGTGCGGGCCAGGTGTTGCCGCCCGGCGTGGTCTGCGGCTGCGGAGCCGGCTGCTGCGGCGCGGGCTGCGGCTGCGATGGCGTCTGCGTCTGCGAAGGCGTCTGCGGCGCGGGCTGTGGCGTGGTCTGCGCCTGGCCGGGCTGGATGCCGAGCGCGGTCAGCGTGTCGCGTCCGGCCTTGCCGTCGACTTCGAGGCCGCGCTGCTGCTGGAACTGCCGCACCGCCGCCTCGGTCTGGTCGCCGAAGTGACCCGTGGTCGGCAGCGGCTGGCCGTTCACGCGCACGCCGGCCGCGTTCAGCGACTCCTGCAGTCGCTTCACGCCCGGACCGTCCTCGCCCTTCACCAGCAGCGTGTCGGTCAGCGTGCCGCTGTTGGGGTCGCGCGACTGCGGCTGCGTCGGCGCGGGCTGGCTGGCGTCGATCGGGGCGATGCCCTTCTCCGGGATCGCGATGCGGTTGTACTTGGTTTCCCAGTAGTTGACGAACGTCTGCGCGAGGTCGTGGTCGTTGAGGCCGGACAACTGGTTCCGGCGCACGCCGGTCAGGCGTTCGACGTCGTCGCCGATGTTGGCGAGGATGTTGCCGCGGGTGTCGGTGTCGTTGAAGAAGCGGTTGAAGTTCGGATCGAGCGCGGCCTGGATCGAGCGGTAGCCGTAGGCGCCCTGCTGGTGCGCCATGTACAGGTCGAGGCCGTTGGGCTGCGCTTCGCCCGAGAGGTACGGCCGTCCCGAGCGCCCGTGGCTGGCGATGATGTCGTTGCGGTTGTCGATGTACAGGCGCGCACCGGCGTCGGCGTTCGCGTTCGGGTCCAGCTCGCGGCCGGCGATGCCGTACTGCCGCGCGGTGTCGGGCAGGAACTGGAACAGGCCCTTCGCGCCGCTGTACGGGTTGACCGCGCGTTCGTCGTACGTGAAACCGGTCTCGATCGCGGTGAAGCGCAGGAAATCCTCGCGCGGGATGTTGTGCGTGCGCGCCGCGTTGTCGACGATGTCGAGGACTTCCTGCTTCGAATAATCGGCCATCGGTATCTCCTGGAGGTCGGGGTCGCGGTGGAAAGGATCAGGGCGCCGGCGTTTCGGCGTAGCCGCCGGCGCCGGAGTCGTAGCGGTAGGTGACATCGTCGGCGGCGCCGGCCTCGCGGATCGCGCCGTCGTCGCCGCGCACGCTGCCGCGGAAGGTCACCCGGATGTCGGGGAACGCGCCCGCCGCCGCGGGCAGGAAGCGCAGGCCGCCGCGGTTGCGGACGCAGGCGGTCGCGGGCGTCGCCGCGCCGGCGGGGCAGCCCGCGCTCTGGTCGACGCCCGCGCGCACGGTGCCGGCGTGGTGCCAGCTGCCGTCGCCCGCGGCGTAGCGGAAGACCTCGTAGGCCTCGACGCGGGCGCCGCCGGTGGCGGTCATCGCGCTGGGCAGCGCGAGCAGCGCCTCGTCCGCGGACACGGTGTAGGTCAGCGCGATGCGCGCCGCGTCGAACGCCGGCGCGCGGCCGGTCGCGCCGAACCGGCCGACGTCGGTCTGCGCCGGACCGGGCCGCCACGCGCCGTCGCGCAGCACGTAGGTGACCTGGGCGAGGTCCACCTGCTGGCCGGGCGGGGCCATGCCGCCCTCGGCGGGCGCGACCGCGTGGACGAAGGCGGTGTAGCGGTCCTCGCCGCGGCTGCGATAGGCGTAGCCCGCCCAGAACCTGGCCTGCCGGCCGTCCGGAAGCGCGCGCTCGGCCGGTCCGTTTCCGGACAGGCCGTACGCCGCCGCGAGCGCCTGGCCGCCATCGGGCACCGGGACCGCGGGCTCCGCAGGCACCAGCGGATCGCCGTCCGCCGCAGGCGCGGACGCAGGCGGGGCCGCCGGCGCCGGCGCGGAGGCCGCGGGCGGTGTCGGCGACGCCGTCGCGGACGGGGCGGCCCGCTCGCAGGCCGGCAGGCAGGCGCACAGCGCGAGCGCCGCGGCGAGCGGCACCCGCGACCGGCGGAAGCGGAGCGTCATGGACGACGACATGGCATGTCCTTCGGGCTCGGAGGTGCGATGCGGCATCGGCCGGACTCAGCGTGCGCCGACCGCACGCGGCGGCTGGTCCGGATTTTCCTGCTGCGGCGCCTGCTGCGGCTGGGCCTGCGTCGGCGCGGCCTGCTGCTGCGTGCGCGCCGTCTCGGCCATGCGCGTGCTCTGGTCCACCGTCTGCGTGGTGGCCTGGCCGTAGTCGATGTAGGAATTCTTCGACGCCGGGTTCGTCGGGTTGCCTTCGACCGCGACCAGCAGCGTCTGCCCGTTCGGCGTGTTCGTCTTCGC
>JBQCJG010000312.1:0-18058 GCA_051952955.1 Lysobacteraceae bacterium
GCACCTGCACGCGCCGGAACTGGGCGTCGACCTGCGGCTGCCGGCGACGCTGGCAGCGCGGCGGGCGCTGGCGGCGCACGTGCTCGATCGCCTCAAGCTCTTGTCCTCCGAGGCGCAACAGGCGCTGATCGATCGCCTGCAGGCGGACTGGTCGATGCCCGATGCCGCGGGCCATCCTGATTGCCGGCCGATGACCTGGGCGCAGCTGCGCGAGATGCGCGACGGCGGCATGGAGATCGGCTCGCACGGCGTGCGCCACCGCATGCTGGCGAAGATGCCGCGCGAGGACATGCGCGCGGAGCTGGACGCCTCGCGGGACGCCATCGAACGCGGCACCGGGGTCGCGCCGCTGGCGGTGTCGTATCCCGTCGGCGGCGCCGATGCCTACGACGCGGCGGTGCTCGGCGCCGCACGCGCCGCCGGCTACCGCGTGGGCTGCAGCTATGTCGCCGGCGCGCAGTCGATGCGCTGCGGCGCGCGCCACGACTGGCGGCGCATCCCCGTGGAGCGCGCCATGGACCCGGCCTGGTTCGAGGCGATGCTGTCGCTGCCCGAAGTCTTCTGCTATCGCTCGCGCAGCAGGATCGGGTAGCCGCATGTTCATCGCGCTGCTGCTCTATCTGCTGCTGGTGCTGATCCGGCCCCAGGACTATCCCGCGCTGGCGGACTACGCCACCGTGCCGCTGCAGCCGGTGGTGCTGCTGATCGCGGCCGGGCTGTGGCTGTTCGCGCCGCACAAGCGCTTCGAGGCGCCGCAGTACCTGCTGCTCGGCGCCTTCTTCATGGCGATGCTGGCCTCGCACGTGTTCAACGGCTGGGTCGGCGGCGCGATCGGGCAGTTCGGCAAGTTCGCGCCGATCGTGCTGGCCTACGTGGTGTTCGCGAACGGGCTGGACCGGCGCAGCCGCATCCTGCGGGTGATGGCGATGTTCGCGCTGTGCGGCGCGGTGCTCGCGGTGCACGGCATCGAGCAGGCGACCACCGGCCGGAGCTGGACCGGGATCGAGCTGTCGCAGGGCACGCGCATCCAGTACGTGGGCATCTTCAACGACCCCAACGACCTCGGCATGCTGTTCGTCGCCTGCGTGCCGATGGCCGCGTACCTGGGCAGCCGTGGCGGCCTGATGGGCCTGCGCCGGCTGTTCTGGACGCTGGCGCTGGGCGTGCTGGTCTACGGCGTGTACCTCACCGATTCGCGCGGCGCGCTGCTCGCGCTGCTGGCGGTACTGGGCGTGCACGTCTGGCAGCGCCGCGGCCTGATGACCGCCGGCGCGCTGGGCGCGATGGCTGTCGGCGTGCTGCTGGCGCTGCCGTCGCGCTTCAGCGAGATCGATCCCGAGGAGGAATCGGCGCAGGGCCGCGTCGAATCCTGGTTCGAGGGCCTGCAGATGTTCCGCGAACATCCGCTGTTCGGCGTCGGCCCCGACCAGTACACTGACTACAACCCGCTGACCGCGCACAACTCGTTCGTGCTGGTGCTGGCCGAGACCGGCATCGTCGGCTTCACGCTCTGGCTGGCGTTCGTGATCTACGGCTTCCGCATGATGTGGGCCGGCTCGCGTCCGCTGGGCGAGCTGACGTGGGAGAGCGAGGCCGTGCCGGCGGCCGACGGCGACGCCGAGCTGGCGCTAGCCGAACTCGACGCGATCGAGGCCGACATGGCCGAGGGCCGCGCGATCTCGATGACCCTGCTGCTGTCGCTGGTGGGCTTCTTCACCGCGTCGTTCTTCCTCAGCCGCAGCTACGTCATCGTGCTGTACCTGCTGTCGGCGCTGGTGGTGGCGCAGTACACCGAGCAGCGGCGCGGCGATCCCGGACTGCCGGCGTTCGCGCTGGGCGACGACCTGCTGCTCTGGCCGGTGGTCGGCGTCTGCAGCGCGATCGGTCTGTACATCGTGGTCAAGATCCTGCTGGCGGTGCAATGAACCTGCGCGCCCGCACCCTCCGCAACACCCTGTTCTCGTCGGTGGCGATGTACACCGAGTACGTGCTGGGCATGGTCACGTCCATCGTCATTGCCCGCCACCTGGGGCCCGAGGGCTTCGGCGCCTACGGCGGCGCGATCTGGCTGGTGGGCATGGGCGTGGCCGCGACCAATTCCGGCACGGCCAGCACCGCGATCCGCTTCGTCGCCGAACTGCGCGGGGCCGGCCGCGAGGCGCTGGTGCGGCCGCTGGTGGCCTACCTGCGCCGGGTGCAGCGCACGTTCCTCGCGGCGGTGCTCGCGATCGGCGCGCTGGCGCTGTGGCTGGCGGGGTCGAAGGTCGCGCCGGGCTTCGACCATCGCCTGCTGTTCGGCTTCCTCGTGGTGTCGATCGCGCTGCGCTCCAGCTACATGTTCAACATCGGCGTGGCCAAGGGGCTGGAGGATTTCCGCATCAACGCGCGGGTCGCGCTGGTGGCGGCGCCGCTGAACCTCGCGCTGGCGGCGCTGGTGGCGTGGCTCGACAAGCCGGTGGAATGGCAGCTCGGCGTGTTCCTGCTGTCCGGCGCGGTGTTCTTCGCGATGTCGTGGACGCAGGTGCAGGCGCTGCTGCCGCCGGGCGAAGGCCGGCCGGCGCTGCCCGCGGACCTCGTGCCGCGCATCCGCCGGCAGATGCTGTACGCGACGATGATCGTCACCGTCGGCTTCATCGTCGCCAGTGAGGTCGAGGTCATGTTCCTCAACGCCCGCGGCCTGGCGCACGACGCCGGCCAGTTCAAGGTCGGCTACCAGCTGGCGAGCGGCGCGGCCACGCTGGTGCCGGGCGTGTTCGCCGCGCTGCTGCTGCCGATGATGGCCGGCGCGCTGACCCAGGGCCGCACCGTCGCCGGGCATCGCTTCGCCGCGTCCACGGCCTACCTCACGCTGCTGGCCGCGCCGCTGACGACGTTCGGCATCGCGCTGTCGGGTGCGCTGGTCCACGTGCTGTACGGCGCACGCTACGACAGCGCGGCGTCGGTGTTCGCGCTGTGCCTCGCCGGCAGCGCGCTGCTGGCCACCGCCCAGGGCGCCACGAGCCTGCTGATCAGCGCCGATCGCCAGCGCCTGGTGCTGATCCTGATCGCGGTCTGCGGCCTGTCGAAGCTCGCGCTGGACGCGTGGCTGATCCGCAGCGATGGCCTGCGCGGCGCGCTGATCGCCTTCGCCGTGGTCGCGGCGTTCAACGTCGTCGCCAATTTCGCGCTGGCGATCCGCGAGTGCGGCGTCGCGCCGGACTGGGCGCGGCTCGGCCGCATCCTGCTGGCCGCGCTCTGCGCCTCCGCGCCGGCGGCGCTGCTCGCGGTGTGGCTGCCGCCGCTCGCCGCCCTGCTGGCGGGCGCGGCCTGCGCGGTGGCCTACCTGCCGTGGACGCTGGCGCTGCGCTGCTGGTCGCGCAACGACATCGCGCACATGCGGCACCTGCACGGACGCCTGATGCGCGGCCGTCCGCGCTTCCCCGCGCGCCTGTTCGCGTGGGGCGATGCGCGCCTGGAGACGACCGCATGAGTCTGTACGCCCCGCTGTTCCGTCGCGTGCTGTATCCGGCCTACGAGTCCGGCCTGCGCCGGCGCGACACCTTCGCCCACCTCGCGCGCTACGAGCGCGACCAGTGGCGCTCGCCCGACGAGCTGCAGGCGCTGCAGTGGCAGCGGCTGCAGGCGCTGATCGCGCACTGCTGGGACCACGTGCCGTTCTACCGGCAGTGGTGGGGCGCCGCCGGCGTGTCCGCCGCCGCCGACATCCGCGATCGCGACGACTACGCGCGGCTGCCGGTACTGACCAAGGCGACGATCCGCGGACACTTCGATGCGCTGATCGCGCCATCGCGCCGCGATGCGCTGTACTTCAAGGCGACCGGCGGCTCGACCGGCGAGCCGATGCGCTTCGGCTACACCCGCGAGAGCTACGAGCGCCGGGTCGCGGTGATGCATCGCGGCTACGGCTGGAGCGGCGCGCACCTCGGCCAGCGCACGGTCTATCTGTGGGGCGCGCCGGTGGCGGCGCCGGCCGGCTTCGGGCTGTTCAAGGACCGGCTGTACCACGCGGCGTTCAACCGCCGCATGCTCAACGCCTTCGACATGGACGAACGGCGCATGGCCGAGTACGCCGACGTCATCGACCGCTTCCGCCCGGAGACGATCATCGGCTACGTCGGGCCGCTGTACGAACTCGCGCGCTGGATCGAGCGCCACGGCCGCACGCCGCACCGGCCCCGGCGCGTGCTCGGCGCGGCCGAGGCGCTGATGCCGCACCAGCGCGAGACGATCGAGCGCGTGTTCGGCGCGCCCGCCTACGACACCTACGGCTGCCGCGAGGTGATGCTGATCGCCGCCGAATGCGAGGCCCGCGACGGCCTGCACGTCAACATTGACCACCTGCACGTCGAATTCCTCGACACCGGCGCCGGCGCCGATGTCGACGGCCCGCGCGAGCTGGTGATCACCGATCTGTCCAACGACGGCATGCCGCTGATGCGCTATCTCAACGGCGATCTGGGCACGCCCGGCAAGACCACCTGCGCCTGCGGCCGCGGCCTGCCGAAGCTGGCGAAGGTCGACGGCCGCAAGCTCGATGCGCTGCGCACCGCCGACGGCCGCCTGCTGCCCGGCAAGTACTTCGTGCACACGCTGATGAACCTCCGCGGCTTCAGCAAGTACCAGGTGGTGCAGCGCCGGATCGATGCGCTGGTGGTGCGGCTGGTGCCCGATGGCGACGACGGCCCGCACGTGGACGACGCGATCCGCGCCGAGCTGCGCAAGCTGGTCGGCGACCGCATCGCGATCGAGTGCGAGCGCGTGGAGCGCATCGCGCTGACCGCCAGCGGCAAGCACCGCGTCACGCTCTGCGAGCTGCCGTCGTGATGCGTGCATCCGCCGGCACGGACGTGCCGGACATCGTCCACGTGGTCGAGACGCTGGAACGCGGCGGCCTCGAACGCATGGTCGTCGACCTCGCCGGCGCGCAGCGCGCCGCCGGGCATCGGTCGCAGATCGTCTGCCTCTACCGTCCCGGGCTGCTGGCCGCGGAATTGCCGGCGCTGGGTATCCCGCTGCACGACTGCGGGAAGCGCGGCGGCGTCGACCTGCGCGCGCTGCGCCGGCTGCGCCACTGGCTGCGCATGGCGCCGGACGCGGTGCTGCACACCCACAACGCGAACGCGCACTACCACGCGGTGCTCGCCGCGACCGGGCTGCCGCTGTCGCGCATCGTCAACACCCGGCACGGCATGGGCGCATCGCGGACGCACAGTCGGCTGGAGTGGCTGTACCGCCGCGCGATGCGTCGCACCGACGCCGTCGCCGCGGTCTGCGAGGCCGCGCGCGCCGCGTTTTCGGCGCAGGGCGTGAAGCCGCGCGGCGCGCTGCTCGCGGTGCCCAACGGCATCCGCGTCGAGCGTTTCGAGGCGGCGACGCCCGAGCATCGCGCCGCCTTGCGCGCAGCACTGGGACTGCCGGTCGGCACGCGTCTCGTCGGCACCGTCGGCCGGCTCAATCCGGTCAAGGACCAGGCCGCGCTGCTGCGCGCCTTCGCGCGCGTGCACGGCGGCATGGCGGACAACGCGCTGGTGCTGGTCGGCGACGGCCCGCTGCGCGACACGCTGGCGGCGGAAGCGGGGGCGCTCGGCATCGCCGACGCGGTGCGCTTCCTCGGCGATCGCGGCGACGTCGACGCGCTGCTGCCGGGCTTCGACGCGTTCGCGCTGTCGTCGCGCAGCGAGGGCTATTCGATGGCGCTGCTCGAAGCCTGCGCCGCAGGCCTGCCGATCGTCGCCACCGACGTCGGCGGCAATCGCGAGATCGTGCGCGACGGCGTCAACGGCCGCGTGGTGCCGGCCGGCAGCGACGTCGCGCTGGCCGAGGCGATCGCGTCGCTGCTGCGCGATCCCGGCGCGGCGGCGGCGATGGGCCGGGCCGGTCGCGACTGGGCGCTGCGCGAGGCGTCGGTGGAGGCGATGATGCGCCGCTACGATGCGCTGTACGAAGGACGCCACCCGTGAATCCGAGACCGAAGAAACTGCGGGTGCTGCGCTGGCTCCCGGACCGCTGGATGCTGACGCGCGGCGTCCGGGACCGGCGCGTGCTGCATCTCAGCTTCGACGACGGTCCGAACGAGACGCACACGCCGCCGCTGCTCGACCTGCTGGCCGCGCACGACGCGCGCGCCGACTTCTTCCTGATCGGCGAGCGCGCCGAGCAGTCGCCGCAACTGGTCGAGCGGCTGGTGCGCGAAGGCCACGCCCTCGGCAACCATTCGTGGCATCACCGCCGTTTCGATGCGCAGCCGGCGGCCGCGCAGCGCGCCGAGATCGACCGCACCGATGCGCTGCTGGCGCGCTTCGACGGGCGCACGCACCGCGATTTCCGTCCGCCGCGCGGGCTGCTGCCGCGCGGCCTGATGCTGGACTGCCTGCGCCACGGCACGCGCATCGCCTACTGGTCGTACGACACGCTCGATTACAGCCGGCGTCCGGTGGCGGAACTGATCGCGTCCGCACGCCGGCATCCGCCGCGGCCGGGCGACATCCTGCTGATGCACGACGACGCCGAAGCCTCCCTGCGCCTGCTCGAGGCGATGCTGCCCGAGTGGCGGGCAGCGGGGTTCGCGTTCGAGCTGCTGCCGCGGTCGCCGCGCGAAGTCCGCGCCGCACGGTCGCCGAAGGACATCCCATGATCGACAAGCACATCGACATCCCGGTCGACCTCGACACGATGCGGAGGCGGACATGACCCCGGCCTGGCTTTTCGCACTCTTCGCCGCCTGCGTCGTCGCATGCGCGACGGCCGCCGCGCTGCTGGTCCTGCGCGGCATGCGCAGACGCAACATGCACCTGTGGCTGCGCGACTACCTGCGCCCGCGGCCGGCGGCGCCGGTCGACGGCCCGGTGCACGTGCTGTTCTGCTTCGTCGACCACTTCGAGCCGATGTGGAAGGGCGGTGACCTCGAGACCCAGCGCCGGCGCGTCGACCGCTGGTGCACGGAATACCGCGCGCTCGCGGAGAAACATCGCGATGCCGACGGCCGGCCGCCGCAGCACGGTTTCTTCTATCCGGAAGAGGAATACGCCGAGGAACACCTCGACAAGCTCGCCGCGCTGTGCGGCGACGGCTACGGCGAGATCGAGGTGCACCTGCACCACGACAACGACACCGAGGCGAATTTCCGCGCGTCGCTCGGCCGCTTCTGCAAGGTGCTGCACGAGCGCCACGGTGCGCTGCCGCGCGACCCCGAGACCGGGCAGCTGCGCTTCGGCTTCATCCACGGCAACTGGTGCCTGGACAACTCGCGCGCCGACGGCCGCTGGTGCGGCCTCGACAACGAACTGATCCTGCTGCGCGAGCTCGGCTGCTACGCCGACTTCACCCTGCCGTCCGCGCCCAGCGACACGCAGACCGCGACGGTCAACCGCATCTACTACGCGATCGACGACCCGCATGCGCCGAAGTCGCACGACACCGGCGTGCCGGTGAAGGTCGGCGGCGGTACGCAGGGCGACCTGATGATCGTGCAGGGCCCGCTGGGCCTGACCTGGCGCGAGCGCAAGCGGGGCCTGGTGCCGGCGATCGAGAACGCCGACATCCGCCGCAACTGTCCGCCGACCGAGGCGCGCGTCGACCTGTGGGTGAAGACCGGCATCCATGTCGAAGGCCGGCCCGAGTGGGTGATCGTCAAGATCCACACCCACGGCACGCAGGAGCACGACATGGACACGCTGCTGGGGGCGCCGGTCGATGCGATGCACGATTACCTGGAACGCACCTACAACGACGGCGAGCGCCACGTGCTGCACTACGTCACCGCGCGCGAGGTCTACAACATCGTCAAGGCGGCCGAGGCCGGCGAGACCGGCGATCCGGGCCGGTACCGCGACTACCTGCTGCCGCCGCCGCGCGCCTCGTGGGCCGGCGGTCGCGCCGCACGCGAGCGCGCCGCACGGGCGACACCGGCGTGAGCGCGGCGAAGGTCAGCGTCGTCATGCCGGCCTACAACGCCGCGGCCACGCTGCAGGCCTCGATGGCGTCGGTGCTCGCGCAGACCCACGCGCACGTCGAACTGCTGGTGATCGACGATGCGTCCACCGACGCGACCGCGGAGATGATCGCCGAAGCCGCGGCGCGCGATCCGCGGGTCGTGCCGATCCGGCAGCCGCGCAACGCCGGCGTCGCCGCCGCGCGCAACGCCGGCCTGGAGGCCGCGACCGGCGCGTACATCGCGTTCCTCGACAGCGACGACCGCTGGCGTCCGGAAAAGCTGCGGATCCAGCTTGCCCATCTGGGCGCGACTGGGGCCATGATCGGCTACACCGCGTACCGCCGCTTCGACACGCGTGGCGAAACGCTGTCGATCGTGCGTCCGCCCGCCGAGGTCGGTTACGCCGACATGCTCAAGAGCAATCGCATCGGCAACCTCACCGGCCTCTACGACCGCGCGATCGGCGACGGTCGCTTCGAGAAGATCGGCCACGAGGACTACGCGTTCTGGCTGGCGATGGTGCGCAAGGCCGGCCGCGCGCACCGCGTCGCCACCGACGAACCGCTGGCCGACTACCTCGTCCGCGACGGCTCGCTCTCCGCCGACAAGCGCAGGGCCGCGCGCTGGCAGTGGCGCATCTACCGCGACGTCGAACGCCTCGGCCGCGTGCGCGCCGCGTGGTATTTCGCCCCCTACGCGGTGATCGCGGTGGCGAAGCGACGGTAGTCGATGGTGTGCTGGTGTGCTCGCCGATCGCGGTGCAGGTACAGGAATCGATGTCCCGATGGATGCCAACAAGAACAGCGCACTGCTCCACGAGTTGCTTGCGGACTTCCGCGAGATGGCCATGTTCGAGGATTGCGAGATCCTCGCGCCCGAAAGTCCCTGTCCGGATGGCGATACGCCGCTTCACGTGATCGCGTTGGACGGCAATCTCGATCTGCTGGAGAAGATCCTGCCGTTCGTGACGAACATCGACGTGGCGGGCGACTGCGGGTATACCCCACTGCATTATGCGATCAAATGGCGGCATCTCGATGTCGCGAAGTTGCTGCTGGCGCAGGGTGCGGACCCGGAGAGAATCGCCGACTATGGCGACAGCGCGATGACTTTGATGGAAGGCAGGATCGAATTCACCGACATTCTGCGGGACATCCGGCGTTCCCGCGACGCATGAGCGCGGCGCGCATGCATCGGCACGCGCGGTTCACGGTCCCGGTGACATGGAGTTCCCCACCGCCACCAGCGCATCGCCCGCGCAGACGAGGAAGCGGCCGCCGTCGGCGGGCGTGAGCGCGTACGCGCCGGTGAAGGCCGAGAACGCGGGCAGCACGGTGATCGCGTCGCGCAGCCAGAAGGCGGGCAGGGCGCGCAGGCCGGGCAGGCGCAGGGCGGGGTGCAGGTGGCCGCAGATCACGTGAGGCGTGGCGTCCGAGGTTCCGCCGTCGTCCGGCAGCGGATCGTGGCGCAGCAGGAACGGGCCGTCGGCTTCTGAGTTGCCGAGCAGATCGATGTCGAGGCCCGCGGCGTCGCGGCGGCTGTCGTGGTTGCCGCGCAGCGCGGCGATGCGCAGGTCGGGGTGTGCGTCGCGCCAGGCGTCCCACGCTTCGCGCCAGCGGCCATGCCGCGGGTCGCCGTGCAGCAGGTCGCCGAGCACCCACAGTTCGTCCGCGTCGCAGGCGGCGAGCAGCCGCGAGAGCCGCGCCAGGTCGCCCGCGGTGCCGCCGCTGGGCAGCGGCAGGCCCGCGGCGCGGAACACGTCGCCCTTGCCGAGGTGCAGGTCGGCGATCAGCAGCCGTCGCCGCGCCGGCCAGTACAGCGCGCGGTCGGCGAAGGCCCGCATCGGTTCGCCGGCGATCGCCAGCGCCAGCGCCTCAGCCATGCCGGCGCTCCAGCTTCGCGGCGGCGCGCTGCACGCGCGTGGTCCAGTCCTCGGTGCTCAGCCGCCCGCGCAGGCTGTCCGCCCACAGCGGGAACGACAGCGGCGTGAGGCTTCTCGGACGATGCAGGTCGAGCGTGCGTTCGCCGGCCTCGCGCAGCGTCGCGTCGAGCCGCGCGAAGGCGAGATCATCGGCCAGCGCCTCGCGCTCGGCCTGGTGCAGCAGCAGGTGGTCGGGATCGTGGCGCTGCAGCACGTCGTACAGCAGCCCGCTCGATGCCTGCAACTGGCGCAGCGAGCGCGGCGTCCCGCCGGGCAGCGACGGCGGCAGCAGCCCGGCGACGCGCGCGACTTCGCGGAACTTGCGACGCGCGAGTTCCGCGAGATTGACGCTCTCGCGCAGGTCTTCCGCCAAGCGCTCCGGCGACAGCAGGTCGCGCAGCAGGTCGGGATCGGGCGCGGCCGGCGCTTCCGCCGACAGCACGAAGCCGTAGTCGTTCGCCGCGTACGCGAAGGTGTTCGGCGCGCGTCGCGCCCAGCGCAGCCCGAGCAGCGCGCCCAGCGCCTCGTGCACGCTGCGCCCGGCGAACGGATACACGCACAGATGGCCTTCGCCGCGCACCTCGACCCACTCCGCGAGCAGCCGGTCCGGCGCCGGCAGCGCCGACAGCCGCGCCTGCAGCGCGAGCAGCGGCGCCAGCGCGCGGCGCTCGAGGGCTTCGCGCCCGGTGAGGCCGGCGAGCACCGACTCGACCTCGCGGCCCAGCGCGGTCGACAGCGGCATGCGCCCGCCCTGCCAGCGCGGTACCGCGCCGTCGCCGGCCTTCGCGACGCGCACGTAGGCGGTCATGTCGCGCAACTGCACCAGCTCCAGCGTGCGGCCGGCGAACTGGAAGCGTTCGCCCGGACGCATCCGGCCGATGAAGGTTTCCTCCACCGAGCCCAGCCCGCCGCCCTTCAGGAATTTCACCGCGATCGAACCATCGCTGGCGATGGTGCCGATCGACAACCGATGGCGGCGGGCGACGGCGCGGTCGAGCACGCGATGGCGGCCGTCGACGTCCCGCACCAGGCGCCGGTATTCCGGGTAATGCGACAGCGCGCGGCCGCCCTGCACGAGGAACGCGAGCACGTCGTCCCACTGCGTGGCGTCGAGCGCGGCGAATGCGTGCGTGCCGCGCACCTCGGCATGCAGCGCGTCGGCATCGAAGCCGTCGGGCAGCGCGTCGGGCGCATCGGGCCGCGGCGCGGCGCCCGGGCCGCCACCGAGCGCGACCGTCAGCAGGTGCTGCGCGAGCACGTCCAGCGACAGCCGCGGCGGCGGTCGCGATTCGACCCGGCCGTGCGCCCGCGGCGCGCGCGCGGCGGCGGATTCGGCGAGTTCGAGCGCATGCGTCGGCACGCAGACGACGGTGCCGGATTCGCCGGGGCGATGCCGTGCGCGGCCGCCGCGCTGCAGCAGCCGCGACAGGCCCGTGGGGCTGCCGATCTGCAGTACCTGGTCGACCGCCGGGAAATCGACGCCGAGGTCGAGGCTGGAGGTCGCGACCACGCAGCGCACGCGGCCGCTGCGCAGGCCGTCCTCGGCGGCGCGGCGCAGCGCGGGATCGAGCGAGCCGTGGTGCAGCGCGAGCGTCGCCGGATCGTCCGGCCATACCGATTCCAGCGCGCGATGCCACAGTTCGGCCTGCGCGCGGGTGTTGGTGAACAGCAGCGAGGTGCCGGCGGCCTGCAGCGCCGCCATCACCCGCGACAGCTGCGACAGGCCGAGGTGTCCCGCCCACGGGAAGCGTTCGCCTTCGCCGGGCAGCAGCGTGTCGATGCGCAGCGCGCGCTTCGGCGCACCGGAGACTATCGCGGCGCCCGGCGCCCAGGGCAGCAGCGCGTCGCGGGCCTCGTCGAGGTTGCCCAGCGTCGCGGACAGTCCCCAGATGCAGAGATTCGGTGCGGTCGCGCGCAGTCGCGCCAAGCACAGCTGCAGCAGCACGCCGCGCTTGTTGCCCAGCAGCTCGTGCCATTCGTCGACGACGACGCTGCGCGCGCCTGCAAGCCGCGCGGCGCTGTCGGGATGCGACAGCAGCAGCGCCAGCGATTCGGGCGTGACGACCAGCGCATCGAAGCGGCCGTTGCGGGCGCGGCGCTTGTCGCCGGCGCTGGCGTCGCCGGTGCGCAGGCCGACGGTCCAGCCCACGCCAAGCCCCTCGACCGCTTCGCCCAGCGCGCGCACGGTGTCGACCGCCAGCGCGCGCAGCGGCGTGATCCACAGCAGTGCCGGGCCATCGCCCGTGGGCCGCGGCGAGGACAGCGCCTCGACCAGCGGGCCGCCGAGCGCGGCCAGCGTCTTGCCGCTGCCGGTCGGCGTGTGGATGAGCCCGGATTCGCCGGCGAGCCGACGCTTCCACGCCTCGCGCTGGAACGGCAGCGGCGTCCAGCCGCGCGCGGCGAACCAGTCCTGCAATCGGCGCAGCGCGGCGGTGCGGGTCAGCGGGGCAGGCGGCGCGGCGCGGGTGCGCCGTCGCGGCGCCGAAGTCGTCGCACTCATCGCGCCAGCGCCGCCAGCGCGTCGAGGCGGTCGGCGTCTTCGGGCCGCTTGTCGTGGCGCCAGCGCAGGATGCGCGGGTAGCGCTCCGCGACGCCGGACTTGTGCCGCGACGAGCGGTTCACGCCTTCGAAACCGAGTTCGAACACCTGCTCGGCCTGCACCGAACGCACCGGGCCGAAGCGCTCCAGCGTGTGCGCGCGGATCCAGCGGTCCAGGCGCAGGATCTCGGCATCGTCCAGCCCCGAATACGCCTTCGCCACCGGCACCAGCGTGTCGCCGTCCCACACGCCGAAGGTGTAGTCGGTGTAGAGCGTGCTGCGGCGGCCGTGTCCGGCCTGCGCGTAGAGCAGCACGGCGTCGATGGCGAGCGGATCGATCTTCCACTTCCACCAGTCGCCGCGACGGCGGCCGACGCGGTACGGCGAATCGGCGCGCTTGAGCATCAACCCTTCCACGCCGCGTTCGCGCGCGCCTTCGCGCAGGTGCGCAGCGGCGTCCCAGTCGGCGACGGCCAGCGACGGCGACAGCGCGATGCGCTCGTGCGCGCCCGGGCTGTCGCGCCACAGCGCTTCGAGGCGCGCGCGGCGTTCGTCGAACGGTCGTTCGCGCAGATCCACGCCGTCGAGTTCGAGCAGGTCGTAGGCCAGCAGCCGTGCCGGATGCTCGGCCAGCGATTTCGCGCCGGGCCGGCGACGCTGGATCCGCGTCTGCAGCGATGCGAACGGGGCCGGCGCGTCATCGCCCGGATGCCAGACCAGCAGTTCGCCGTCGAGCACGGCGTCGCGCGCCAGCGCCGCGGCGGCGGTCTCGATCTCGGGGAAGCGGCCGTCCAGTCGCTCCTCGCCGCGCGACCACAGCGCGAGGTCGGCGCCGCGGCGGATCAATTGCAGGCGGATGCCGTCCCACTTCCATTCCAGCCGCCAGTCGTCGATCGGGCCGAGCGATTCGGCCGCGGCTTCCAGCGGCGAGGCGAGGAAGAACGGATACGGCTGCGCGCGGTCGCCAGGCAGCGCCTCGGGCGAGAGCAGGTCGCGCAGGAACGCTTCGTCGGGCGTCCAGCTGCCGAGCATGCGCTGCGCGATCAGCGCGATGTCGACGCCGGACAGTTCGGCCAGCGCCTGCTGCGCCATGCGCTGCGACACGCCGATGCGCAGCGCGCCGGTCAGCAGCTTGTTGAACACGAGGCGCGCGTCGCGGTCGAGCGCGCGCCAGCCGGCCACGACGACGGCGCGTCGCGCGGCTTCCTTCTGGCCGGCGACGGCGAGCAGGCGCTCCTCGATCCAGACGTGCAGCGGCGCGTCGTCCTGCGCCGGCGGATCGTCGAGCAGCAGCGACAGCGTCTCGGCGAGATCGCCGACCTGGCTGTAGCAGTCGTCGACCAGCCACGGCGGCACGCCGCTTTCCTCGGAGATCCACGCGCGCAGCTCGGCGCTGCCGGCGATCTTCGCCTTCGCGCCGCCGATCTTGCCGCCGGACAGCAGCCACAGCGCCCACGCCGCGTCGCGCGGCGGCGCGCTGCGGAAGTAGTCGAGCAGCGCCGCGCGCTTGTCCGAGGTCGCGGTGCTGCGGTCGAGCCGGCGGTAGAGGTCGACGAAGCGGCGCATCAGTCCTCGCCGCCGTAGTCGGTGGAGAACGTGCCGGCGCGCACGCCGCGCTCGTCGAGCACGCGCACCAGCGCATCGGTGTTGCCGTGGGTGGCGATCACGCGCGAGGCGCCGGTCTGCGCGATGGTCGACAGCAGCGCGGGCCAGTCGGCGTGGTCGGACACGACGAAGCCGCGGTCGACATTGCGCCGCCGGCGGTTGCCGCGCAGCAGCATCCAGCCCGACGCGAACCCGGTCTGCGCGCGGCGGAAGCGGCGCATCCACGGACTGCCGGCGGCGGACGGCGGGGCGAGGACGAGTTTCCCGGCGTAATCGGTGCCCTTCGCGTGTTCGTCGACCGGGATCGTCTCCAGCATGCGGATGCCTGCGTCGCGGTAGACCGCGACGCCCGATGCGATCGCGCCGTGCACGTAGGCCGGCGCATCGGTGCAGGCGGCGAGTTCGGCCAGCAGGCGCTGCGCCTTGCCCAGCGCGTAGCAGAACAGCACCGCGGCGACGCCTTCGGCGGCGCATTCGTCGCGCCAGGCGACGATGTCGCGCGCCACGTCCGCGGTCGACGGCCAGCGGTAGATCGGCAGGCCGAACGTCGACTCGGTGATGAAGGTGTCGCAGGGCACGACCTCGAACGGCGCGCAGGTCGGATCCGGCTGGCGCTTGTAGTCGCCGGACGCGACCCAGACGCCGGCGTCGGTCTCGATCCGCACCTGCGCCGAGCCCAGCACGTGGCCGGCTGAATGCAGCGACACCCGCGCGCGGCCGAGATCGAACGCCTCGCCGTACGCATGCGCGGCGTAATGCTGCTCGCCGAGTCGCCAGCGCAGGATCGGCAGGCCGGCCTCGGTGGTGTGGTATTCGCCCGAACCCGTACGGGCATGGTCGCCATGCCCGTGGGTGATCACCGCGCGCGGGACCGGGCGCCAGGGATCGATGTGGAAGTCGCCCGCCGGGCAGTAGAGGCCCTCGGGGCGCAGGACGACGGGATCGTCGGCGGGCGGCATCCGGTTCCCGTCAGGCCGCCGCGCCCGGCACGATGGTCTCGTTCTCGTTCATCACGCCCGGGTCGCCGGTGAGGGCGGCCGCGGCCATGTAGACGAGCTTGCCGACGAACGTGCCGGGGCCGCTCCAGTACTCGGCGCGTTCGACTTCGACGCGCACCAGCGTGAGGTTGGGATCGTCCTTGCCCTGCGGGAAGAAGATCGACATCGCCGGCGTCCACAGGTCGTCGATCTTCTCGCGGTCCTGCACCAGGCGCGCGGGGCCGGAGATCGAGACGAAGCTGTTGGCGTGGTGGTCGGCGAACGAGAGGCCGATGTGCGGACGGGCGCGGATCTCGGCGGCCTTGTCGGTGTCCAGACCGGTCGCGAACCAGAGCACGCCGGCGTCGTCGAACTCCAGCACCTGCAGCGGACGCGACACCACGCTGCCATCGTGGGCCACGGTGTTGAACATGGCGATCGGCAGCGACTTCAGCATGGAGCGCAGCGGGGCGAGATCGTGGGGCTGTGCGGACATCGTACATCTCCGTGGACGGGCGGGGTGGCGCGCATCGTAGGCACGGTTGGTCACGGGAAGCCGGCGCGCGCCGCACGAGGGCCCACCGACGTCCGGTTTCGTTCGGCAGACGCTCAGATTGCCCCGCGGCGTCGTGCGCGACGCGCGGGCGCGCACGACGCCATCCCGCATTCCGCATGGGGCGGCGCGCGGATGGCATTCAGCCTGCGCCGATCCAATTTCGCTTTCGTGTAGGAGCGCCGGAAGGCGCGACACGCCGTGCTGCCCTTCGCGCCTTCCGGCGCTCCTACGAAAAAGCGGGTGGCGCAGCCTCAACCGCCCTGCGCGGTCAGCTTCGCCAGCGCGTCGGCCTGGTGTTCGCGCGAGAGGCGTTCGACCAGCGGGTCGATGCCGCCTTCCATGATGCTCAGCAGGTCGTACAGGGTCAGGCCTTCGACGCGGTGGTCGGTGATGCGACCCTGCGGGAAGTTGTAGGTGCGGATGCGCTGGCTGCGGTCGCCGCTGCCGACCTGCAGCCTGCGTTCCTGCGCCTGCGCCGCCTCGCGCTTCTCGGTCTCGGCTTCGACCAGCATCGCCTTCAGCCGCTTCATCGCCTTGTCGCGGTTCGCGTGCTGGCTGCGCTCGGTCTGCGATTCGACCACCACGCCGGTGGGCACGTGGGTGATGCGGATCGCCGATTCGGTCTTGTTGACGTGCTGGCCGCCGGCGCCGGACGAGCGGAACGTGTCGACCTTGAGGTCGGCCGGATTGATCTCGACGTCGACCTCGCCGGTCTCCTCGGCGATGATCGCCACGGTCGCGGCGGAGGTGTGGATGCGGCCCTGCGATTCGGTCTCGGGCACGCGCTGCACGCGGTGCGTGCCGGACTCGAACTTCAGCTTCGAATACGCGCCGCGGCCGTCGACGCGGGCGATGATCTCGCGGAAGCCGCCATGCTCGCCGGGGTTCGCGGATTCGACCTCGACCTTCCAGCCCTGGCGCTCGGCGTAGCGCGCGTACATGCGGAACAGGTCGCCGGCGAAGATCGCGGCCTCGTCGCCGCCGGTGCCGGCGCGCACTTCGAGGTACAGGCCGCCGTCGTCGCGGGCGTCCTTCGGCACGAGCTGCGCCATCAGCGCGTCGTCGAGCGCGGCGAGGCGCGCCTGCGCGGCGGCGATCTCCTCTTCGGCGAGTTCCGCGAGTTCGGCGTCGCCGCGCATCGCCTCGGCGGCGGCGAGGTCGGCGCGGGCGCGGCGTTCGTCGGCGAGGCCGGTGGCGATCGGTTCGAGCTGCGCGAACTCGCGCATCAGCCCGCGGCAGCGCGCGGCGTCGGCGACCGTCGCCGGATCGGCGAGCAGGCGTTCGATTTCCTCGCGGCGCTCGGCCAGCGCTTCAAGCTTGCGGCGCAGGGTCGGCGTCATCGCGGGCGGCGTGGGCGTGGTCGGGATGGAGCTCGCGCTCGACCGCATCGGACAGCGTCGTGTGCGACGGCGCGCGATGCGGGAACAGCCGCTCGGCGGCGCGGACGACGTCGACGTCGCCGTTGAGCGCGGCCTCGCGCACGGCCGCGGTGGGCGCATGCAGCAGGCGGTTGGTGAGCGTGTGCGCGAGCTGTTCCAGCACCTCGGCCGGATCGCGGCCGGCGGCGAGCAATTGCCGCGCCTTCGCCAGCGACTCGTCGCGCGCGGCCTCGCCGTGGGCGCGCAGCGACTTCAGCGTGCCGTGGTGCGCGCTGGCGGCGAGCGTCTCGACAAAGCGCGACACCTGCAGTTCGACGATGGCCTCGGCGGCGTCCGCGGCTTCGCGGCGGCTGCGGCGGTTGTCCTCGATCACGCGCTCCAGGTCGTCGACGGTGTACAGGAACACGTCCTGCAGGTCGGCCACGTCCGGCGCGATGTCGCGCGGCACGGCGAGGTCGAGCAGCAGCATCGGCCGATGGCGGCGCCGCTTCAGCGCGGCGGCGACTTCGGCGCGGTGCAGGATCGGATCGCGCGCCGCGGTCGCGGAGAAGACGATGTCCGCCTCGGCCAGGTGGCGGTCCAGTTCGGTCAGCGGCAGCGCGACGCCGCCGTGCCGGGTCGCCAGTTCCTGCGCGTGGGCGAGCGTGCGGTTCGCGAACAGCAGCCGCTTCGCCTTCGCCTGCACCAGGTGCAGCGCGGTGAGTTCGATGGTCTCGCCCGCGCCGATCAGCAGGATGGTGCTGTCGGACGGCCGGGCGAAGGTCTCCTCGGCCATGCGCACCGCCGCCGACGCCACCGACACCGGGTTCGCGCCGATGCGGGTATCGGTGCGGGCGCGCTTGGCGGTGACGAAGGCCTGCTGGAACAGCCGGTCCAGCCGGTTGCCGAGGGTGCCGGCGCCGCGGGCCGCGGACCAGGCCTGCTTCACCTGGCCGAGGATCTGCGGCTCGCCCAGCACCAGCGAGTCGAGGCCGGTCGCGACCCGGAACAGGTGGCGCACGGCCGCGTCGTCGTGGTGCCGGTACAGGTAGTCGTGCAGCGCCAGCGGGGCGCGGGCGCTGCCGTCCTGCGGATGGGCGGCCAGCCAGTCGGCGAGGGCATCGCCGTCGCCGCCGGTGAGGGCGTAGATCTCGGTCCGGTTGCAGGTCG
>JBQCJG010000313.1:0-9000 GCA_051952955.1 Lysobacteraceae bacterium
GCACCGCCGACGAGGGGCAGCCAGATCAGGATGCTGAGAAGGGGCCAGTGTTGCATCGCGATTCGGTATCCGTCGGTTCGTGTCGATTAGTGCCAGAAGTTGATCAGCACGGCCAGCAGGGCGATCAGGCCGAGGATCATCGCGAAGGCGTAGTGGTACAGGTAGCCGGACTGGGTGCGGCGCAGCAGCGCGGAGGCCAGGTCGACGATGCGGGCGCTGCCGTTGACGATGACGCCGTCGATGACGACCTCGTCGTGGCGACGCAGCAGCTTGCCGAGCCGGACGCCGTCGCCGGCGAAGCCGCCGATCCACAGGTCGTCCATGCCGTACTTGTTGTTGAGCACGCGCGCCGCGAGCGCGAACGGCGGGAACGCCGCGAGCTTGGCCGGCAGGTCGGTGCGGAACAGGTACAGGAACGTCGCCAGCGCGAAGCCGCCGAAGGCCAGCCAGAACGCGGGGGCGGCGAAACCGTGCGCGGCGAACGCCGCGGAGCCGTGGAATTCCTCGGCCAGCTTCGCGACGACGTCGTGGTCCTTCAGCACCTCGATCGCGCCGAGGAAGTACGGCAGCACCTCGTGGTGTCCACTCACGTCCTTGCCGAACAGCATCGGGCCGACGGTGAAGAAGCCGATGAAGATCGACGGGATCGCCAGCAGGACGAGCGGCAGCGTGACCACCCACGGCGACTCGTGCGGCTCGTGCGGGCCGTGGCCGTGACCGTGGTCGTCGTGCGCATGGTCGCCATGGGAATGATCGTCATGATGCACATCGGCATGCGCATGGTCGTCATGGCCGTGGTCGTCATGGCCGTGCGCGGCCGCGTGGCGGAAGCGCTCCTCGCCGAAGAACGTCAGGTACAGCAGGCGGAAGCTGTAGAACGAGGTCACGAAAGCGCCCAGCAGCACGGACCAGTAGCCGTAGGTCGCGATCCAACCGTGGGCCTCGTGCGCGTGTTCGGCGGCGGCCTCGATGATCGTGTCCTTCGAGTAGAAGCCGCTGAAGAACGGCGTGCCGACCAGCGCGAGCGTGCCGATGAGGCTGGTCCAGAAGGTGATCGGCATGTACTTGCGCAGGCCGCCCATCTTCCGCATGTCCTGCTCGTGGTGCATGCCGATGATGACCGAGCCCGCGGCGAGGAACAGCAGCGCCTTGAAGAACGCGTGGGTCATCAGGTGGTAGACCGCGGCCGAGTACGCCGACACGCCCAGCGCCACGGTCATGTAGCCCAGCTGCGACAGCGTGGAGTACGCGACGACGCGCTTGATGTCGTTCTGGACGATGCCGATCAGGCCGGTGAAGAATGCGGTGGTCGCGCCGATGAACAGCACGAAGTCCAGCGCGGTCTGCGACAGCTCGAACAGCGGCGACATGCGCGCGACCATGAAGATGCCGGCGGTCACCATCGTCGCGGCGTGGATCAGCGCCGAGATCGGCGTCGGGCCTTCCATCGAGTCGGGCAGCCAGACGTGCAGCGGGACCTGCGCCGACTTGCCCATGGCGCCGATGAACAGGCAGATGCAGATCAGCGTCGCCACCGACCACTCGTGGCCGGCGAAGATCTGCACCGTCTGGCCGCCACCGACCACGCTGGAGGCGTTGGCGAAGACGGTGGCGTAGTCCAGCGTGCCGAACCAGTACAGCACCGCCGCGATGCCCAGCAGGAAGCCGAAGTCGCCGACGCGGTTGACCAGGAAGGCCTTGAGGTTGGCGAAGATCGCGCTGGGCCGCTTGAACCAGAAGCCGATCAGCAGGTACGACACCAGGCCCACCGCTTCCCAGCCGAAGAACAGCTGCAGGAAGTTGTTGCCCATCACCAGCATCAGCGTCGAGAAGGTGAACAGGCTGATGTAGCTGAAGAAGCGCTGATAGCCCGGGTCGTCGGCCATGTAGCCGATGGTGTAGACGTGCACCAGCAGCGACACGAAGGTGACCACCACCATCATCATCGCGGTCAGCTTGTCGATCATGAAGCCGACGTGGGCGTCGTAGCCGGCGACCTGGAAGAAGGTGTAGACGTTCTCGTTGAAAGGGACTGCGCCCTGCAACAGTTGCCACAGCGTGTACATCGACAGCGCGCAGGCGGTGGCGACGCCGAGGATGGTGACGGTGTGGGCGCCGGCGCGGCCGATGCGGCGGCCGAACAGGCCCGCGAGGATCGCGCCGAACAGCGGCGCGAGCACGACGGCGATCAGGACGGACTTCGAGATAGCGTACATACCGGTGCCGTCCGCCCTTGAGAGTGTCGATTTCGGTCACGTTGATCGTCCGGCGGGTGCGGCAGAGCGTGACCAGGATCGCCAGACCGATGGCGGCTTCGGCCGCGGCCACGGTCAGGATGAAGAACACGAAGATCTGCCCCGCCGCGTCGCCGAGGTGGCGCGAGAAGGCGACGAAGTTGATGTTGACGCTGAGCAGCATCAGCTCGATCGACATCAGCAGGATGATGACGTTCTTCCGGTTGAGGAAGATGCCGGCCACGCTGATGCAGAACAGCGCCGCGCCGAGCGCCAGGTAGTGCCCGAGGGCGAGCGGTCCGATCACGATTTCACCTCTTCGGTCGCGGCGGCATCGGCGACGACCGGCGTCTCCGCGGCCATCTTCACCATGCGGATGCGGTCCTGCGCGCGGACGCGCGACTGCTCGGCGGGGTTCTGGTGCTTGACGCCGGTGCGGCGGCGCAGCGTGAGCATCACCGCCGCGATCACCGCGATGGTCAGGATCACGGCCGCGGTCTCGAACGGCAGCATGAAGTCCGTGAACAGCGTGCGCGCCAGCCACGCGGTGTTCGACAGGCCCTGCGCCTCGGCCGGGTCGGGACCGAAGCCGGCGGCCAGCTGCGCCTTCACGCCGATCAGGGTGAGCATCTCGACCAGCATCACCACCGCGACCAGCAGGCCCAGCGGCAGGTAGCGGACGAAGCCTTCGCGCAGCGGCGCGATGTCGACGTCGAGCATCATCACCACGAACAGGAACAGCACCATCACCGCGCCGACGTAGACCAAGATCAGGGCCACGCCGAGGAATTCGGCGCCGGCGATGATCCAGGTGCAGGCGACGGTGAAGAACGTCAGCACCAGGCACAGCGCGGCATGCACCGGGTTGCGCACGGTGATCACCGCGCCGGCCGAGACGACGGCGACGAGCGCGAAGAAGAGGAAGGCGATGGTCGGCAGGTTTTCCACGGCGGTCCTCAGCGGTAGGGCGCGTCGGCGGCGCGACGTTCGGCGATTTCCTTCTCGAGGCGATCGCCGAGGGCCAGCAGCTTGGGCTTGGTCAGGATGTTCTCGCCGCGCTGCTCGAAGTGGTACTCGTGGATGTGGGTCTCCACGATCGAGTCGACGGGGCAGGATTCCTCGCAGAAGCCGCAGAAGATGCACTTGAACAGGTCGATGTCGTAGCGCGTGGTGCGGCGGGTGCCGTCCTCGCGGGGCTCCGAATCGATGGTGATGGCCAGCGCCGGGCAGACCGCCTCGCACAGCTTGCAGGCGATGCAGCGCTCTTCCCCGTTGGGGTAGCGGCGCAGCGCGTGCAGACCGCGGAAGCGCGGCGACTGCGGCGTCTTTTCCATCGGGTACATCAGCGTGTACTTCGGACGGAACAGGTACTTCAGGGTCAGCCCCATGCCCTGGAACAGCTCCAGCAGCAGCAGGCTCTTGAGGTAGGAGACGATCTTGTCCATCACTGGCCGGCCTCGAAGAGCTTGAAGTGCACCATCAGCGCGGCGACGAAGATCCACGCGATGGTGACCGGGATGAAGACCTTCCAGCCCAGGCGCATGATCTGGTCGTAGCGGTAGCGCGGGAACGAGGCGCGGAACCAGATGAACAGGCTGGCGAACACGAACACCTTCGCCAGCAGCCACGGCCAGCCGCCCTTCCAGATCCAGTCGACCCACGGCGACACGTCGGCCGTGACCACGCCCTGCAGCGGGCTGAGCCAGCCGCCGAGGAAGAACAGCGCGGTCAGGAAGCTGACCAGGATCATGTTGGCGTATTCGGCCAGGAAGAACAGCGAGAACTGCGACCCCGAATACTCGACCATGTGGCCGGCGACAATTTCCGACTCGCCTTCGACCACGTCGAACGGCGCGCGGTTGGTCTCGGCCACGCCGGAAATGAAATAGACGACGAACAGCGGCAGCAGCGGGAACCAGAACCACTCGAACGGACCGGCGTTGCCCGCCTGCGCCATCACGATGTCGGTGAGGTTGAGGCTGCCGGCGGCGATCAGCACGCCGACGAGGGCGAAGCCCATCGCGATCTCGTACGACACCACCTGCGCGGCGGAGCGCATCGCGCCGAGGAAGGCGTACTTCGAGTTCGACGCCCAGCCGGCGAGGATGATGCCGTACACGCCCAGCGAGGTCATCGCCAGCAGGTACAGCAGGCCGGCGTTGGCGTTCGACAGCACGATGCGCGCATCGAACGGCACCACCGCCCACGCGGCGAAGGCCGGCACCAGCGCGATCATCGGCGCGAGGATGTAGAGCGGCTTGTTCGCGCTGGACGGCTGCAGCACTTCCTTGAACAGCAGCTTGAACACGTCGGCGAACGCCTGCAGCACGCCCCAGCCGACGTACATCGGTCCGTGGCGCACGTGCATCCAGCCGATCAGCTTGCGCTCCCAGACCACGTAGAACGCGACCGAGACGATCACCGGCATGGCCACAGACAGGATCTTGAGCACGATCCACAGCAGCGGGCCGATCGTGGGGCCGAGCGCGAACAGCCAGTCGCGCAGCGGGTCGAACAGCATCTCCATCAGACCACCCCCGTCACGCGCACGCGGCCGGCGCCGAGCGCCGCCGTCGGGCCGTAGCCCGCTTCGACCCACGCCGCGCCCTGCGCCACGCGATCGTCGACGACGACCTGCAGCGTCGCGGTGCCGACGCCGTTGTCGAGCTTCGCCATCGCGCCTTCCTGCACGCCGGCAGCGGCGGCATCGGCCGGATGCAGCACGACGCGCGGGCCGGCATTGAGCGGATGCGACTGCAACGCCGCGGCGCGGCGCACGGTGGCGTCGACGCGGTAGATCGCCTGCGACACCGCAAGCTCCAGGCCCTCGCCCGCCTGCGGCTGCGCCGCGGACGCGGCGACCTGCACGCTGCGCGGCGCGAGGCCGGCGTCGGACAGATCGGTGAAGCCGAACCCGTCCGCGCCAAGCATGCCGCCGAGGGCGCGCAGCACGCGCCAGCCCGGACGCGCTTCGCCCGGCAGCTTGCCGCCGGCGACGGAGCGCTGGTCGGTGCCGGCGAGGTTGGTCAGCGTGGCCTCGATTTCCGGCAGCGCGCCAATCGGCAGGATCACGTCGGCGACGTTGCGGGTCGAGCGGCAGGCGTACTGGCTGAACGCCACGACCTTCGCCGCGCCCAGCGCCTTCAGCGCGCGGGCCTGGTGGGCGAAATCGAGGCCCGGCTCGATGCCGTAGATCACGTAGGCCTTGCGCGCGTCGGCGAGCATCGCCTGCGCGTCGCGCGCGGTCGGCAGCACGCCCGTGCGGGCGAGGCCGAGCGCGTTCGCGCCCTGCGGGATGCGGCAGACCGCGGCACCGTGCGCGCCGGCGAAGGCGGCTGCGGCCTGGCGGATCGCGGCGGCGTGTGCGGAGTTCTCCGCGACCGCACCGACGATCACCGCGATGCGGGCCGTGCCGTCGAGCTTGAGGCTGGACAGCGCCGACGCCAGCTGCGACGGCGGCACGATCGTCTTCGAGGCGAGCGCGAACGCGACGTCGAAGTCGACCGGATTGATCGCGTGGATCTTCGTGCCGCGCTTCGCCGCCTTGCGCAGGCGCTGGTGCAGCAGCGGGACTTCGTGGCGCAGATTGGTGCCGACCAGCACGATCGCGTCGGCGGTCTCCAGGTCGGCCACGGCCATGCCGAAGGCTTCGGCGACCGCGCCGTCGGACAGATCGTGCTGCGCGATGCGGTGGTCGACGTTGCCGGTGCCCAGCGCGTCGGCGAGGCGCGCGAGCAGCGCGCCCTCCTCGTTCGAGGTCGACGGATGCACGAGCACGCCGAGGTCGTCGTCGCGGTGCGCGGACAGGAGTTCGACGGCCTTGGCCAGCGCCTCGTCCCAGCTCGCTTCGCGGAAGGCCTCGGGCTCGCCGCCCTCGCCCACCCGGATCATCGGCTTCTTCGCGCGATCGTCGGCGTAGAGGCCCTGGTGCGAGTAGCGGTCGCGATCCGACAGCCAGCACTCGTTGACCGCTTCGTTGTCGCGCGGGACGGTGCGCAGCACGTCGCCGCGGCGCACGTGCAGGAACAGGTTGCTGCCCAGCGCGTCGTGGTAACCAAGGGATTCGCGGGCCACCAGCTCCCACGGACGCGCGCGGAAGCGGAACACCTTGTTGGTCAGCGCGCCGACCGGGCAGACGTCGATGACGTTGCCGGAGAGTTCGGTCGTCAGCGGCTTGCCGTCGTAGGTGCCGATCTGCAGGTTCTCGCCGCGCTGCATGCCGCCGAGCTCGTAGGTGCCGGCGATGTCCGCGGTGAAGCGCACGCAGCGCGTGCACTGGATGCAGCGGGTCATCTCGGTGGCGACCAGCGGGCCCATGTCCTCGTCGGCCACCACGCGCTTGCGCTCGGCGAAGCGGCTGACCGAGCGGCCGTAGCCCATCGACAGGTCCTGCAATTCGCACTCGCCGCCCTGGTCGCAGATCGGGCAGTCCAGCGGATGGTTGACCAGCAGGAACTCCATCACGTTGCGCTGCGCCTTCAGCGCCTTCTCGTTGCGCGTGAAGATCTTCATGCCGTCGGCCACGGGCGTGGCGCAGGCCGGCTGCGGCTTGGGCATCGGCCGGCCGCCCATCTCGGCGTCGACCAGGCACATGCGGCAGTTCGCGGCGATCGGCAGCTTCTCGTGGTAGCAGAAACGCGGGATCGGGATGCCGGCCTTGTCGGCGGCCTGGATGATCATCGAGCCCTTCGGCGCGAACAGCGCGCGGCCGTCGATCTCGATGGCGACGTGCCCCTCGGGCACGACCGACGCGGCAGGGGTCGCAGTCTCGGTGCTCATGCAGCCAGCTCCCCGACGACGGTGCCGGCGCGCTGGTCGTCGACCAGGAAGCGCCTGTTCACGATCGCGTATTCGAATTCGTTCCAGAAATGACGCAGGAAGCCCTGCACCGGCCACGCCGCGGCTTCGCCGAACGCGCAGATGGTGTGGCCCTCGATCTGGCCGGCGGCGGCCTTCAGCATGCGCAGGTCGTCCATCGTCGCCTGCTTCTCGACGATGCGGGTCAGCATGCGGTACATCCAGCCCGTGCCTTCGCGGCACGGCGTGCACTGGCCACAGCTTTCCTTAAAGTAGAAGCGCGCGATGCGCTGGCAGGCGCGCACCATGCAGGCGGTCTCGTCCATCACGATGACCGCGCCCGAGCCCAGGCCGGAACCGGCCTTCTGGATGCTGTCGTAGTCCATCGTGAGGCCGAGCATCGTCTCGCCCGGCAGCACCGGCATCGACGAACCGCCGGGGATCACCGCCTTGAGCTTGCGGCCGTCGCGCACGCCGCCGGCCATCGCCAGCAGGTCCGCGAACGAGGTGCCGAGGCGGATCTCGTAGTTGCCGGGCTTGTTGACGTGGCCCGACACCGAGAACACCTTCGGGCCGCCGTTGTTCGGCTTGCCGAGGCCGAGGAACCATTCCGCGCCGTTGCGGATGATCGCCGGCACGGACGCGTAGGTCTCGGTGTTGTTGATCGTGGTCGGCTTGCCGTACAGGCCGAAATTGGCCGGGAACGGCGGCTTGAAACGCGGCTGGCCCTTCTTGCCTTCCAGCGACTCCATCAGCGCGGTCTCTTCGCCGCAGATGTAGGCGCCGGCGCCGAGCGCATTGTAGAGGTCGATGTCGACGCCGCTGCCGAGCACGTTCTTGCCCAGCCAGCCGTGCTTGTAGGCCTCGGCCGTGGCCTCTTCCAGATGCTCGAACGGCTCGTGGTGGAACTCGCCGCGCAGATAGTTGTAGGCGACCGTCGACCCGGTGGCGTAGCAGGCGATGGCCATGCCCTCGATCACCGCGTGCGGGTTGAAGCGCAGGATGTCGCGGTCCTTGCAGGTGCCGGGCTCGGATTCGTCGGAGTTGCAGAGGATGTACTTCTGCATGCCGGTGCCCTTGGGCATGAAGCTCCACTTCAGGCCGGTCGGGAAGCCCGCGCCGCCGCGACCGCGCAGGCCCGACGCCTTCACCATCTCGACGACCTGCTCTGGCGGGATCTTCTCTTCGATGATCTTCCGCAGCGCGCTGTAGCCGCCGGTCTTGAGGTAGTTCTCGTACGACCACGGCTTGTCGAAGTGCAGCGTGGTGTAGACGACCTGGTGATCCTGCGGCACGGGGCCGACCGGACCGGTCGTGGCATGGGAGTCGTGTGCCATCTCGTCGACCGCCTTATTCCAGACCGTCGAGCAGCTCGTCCACCTTCTCGGGCGTGAGCTTCTCGTGGTAGTGACCGTTGATGACCATCATCGGCGCGCCGCAGCAGGCGGCCAGGCATTCTTCCTCGCGCTTGAGGAAGATGCGGCCGTCGGCGGAGGATTCGCCCAGCTTGCAGCCGAGCTTCTTTTCGGCGTGCGCGACCAGGTCCTCGGCGCCGTTGAGCCAGCAGCTGATGTTGGTGCAGAAGGCGACGTTGTGGCGCCCGACCGGCTCGGTCTCGAACATCGAGTAAAAGGTCGCGACCTCGTACGCCCACACCGGCGGCAGGTCGAGGTATTTCGCGACCGCGGCGATGAGTTCGTCGGTCAGCCAGCCGCCGTTCTGTTCCTGCGCCGCGTGCAGGCCTTGCAGCACGGCCGAGCGTTTGCGGTCGGGCGGGAACTTGGCCAGCCAGTGGTCGATGTGGGCCCGCGTCTTGTCTGTCAACGCGACCATCGGGTCGACGTTGCGGCAGGCTTCGAAATTTCCGGTCGCGTTAATTCTGGGTGGGTCCCCACCCATCGATTTCGCCGAACCCGCAGTCGGAGGTGGCGCTCATCGCGACCCCGGCGGCCCGCATGTGGCCCCCCCC
>JBQCJG010000314.1:0-5385 GCA_051952955.1 Lysobacteraceae bacterium
CCCCCGCTCAATGCTCGAGAACAAGTGGTCCCCCCCCACCCCAACAATCCATCTTGTGTGCCCCGCGGCGGGGGCCCGGGCGGCCCCCCACCACCCCGCCCCGCAGGAGAGTTCGACATGAAGCAGCCCCAGGACAACGCCGCCCCCTTCGCCTTCCGTCTGGCCGAAGCCCAGGACAAGCCGCAGCAGGCCGAATGGCAGGTGCGCAGCGACGTCGCCGTCGCCGGTTGCACCGGCCTCGACGCCCGCGCCAACAAGTATCCGAACCGGGACAACGGCATCTACTGCTGAGCCCCGCGCGATCCACTGTGCGATCCACCGCGCGGGCCGCTCCGGCCCGCGCATTTCCCGCCAAGGAGGCATGTCGTCATGGAATCCAGCCGCACCCCGTTCGCTTTCCGTCTGGCCGAAGTCCGCGAGGACGCACGCGCCGATGCCCCGCAGTCGCCGCAATGGCAGGTCCGCGACGGCGTCGCCGCCGCCGGCTGCACCGATCCGAAACACAACGGCGACTATCGCTGGAGCGATGGCGGCTTCTGGTGCTGAACCGCCACGCAGAGCCCGCGCCCGACGGCGCGGGTCTGCGCCGATGATCCACCCCCTCTCCGGAGACACGTCCATGGCACACGACCGCATCCCGTTCGCTTTCCAGCTGGCCGATCGCGCCTCGACCGAAGCCCCCGGCGCGTCCATGCCGTGGCAGCCCCGCGACGGCGTCGCCATCGCCGGCTGCACCGACCCCAAGGCCGATGGCGTCCTCCGCGAAGCCTTCCCGTGGGGCGACGGCCGCGCCTACTGCTGATCGCACCGCGTCCGGCCGCCGTCTGCCGCTGCCGGACTTCCGCTTCTCCCGCCATCGACCTGCCGTGCCCCGACGCATCCTGATCGTCACCCACAGCGCCGACCTGCACGCGGACCTCGTCGCCGAGCGCATCGCCGCCCGCGACCGCCCCGCCTTCCGGCTGGACCTCGACCGGTTCCCGGTGGATTACGAACTCGACCTGCACTTCCGCGCGCCGGCGTGGAGCGGGCAGCTGCGCCACCTGCCGAGCGGCGACTCGCTGGCGGTGGCCGACATCGGCGCGGTGTGGACGCGCAAGACCGCCGACTTCGCCTTCGCGAATCCGGACATGGGCGCGCAGGAGCGCGCGTTCGCCGTCGAGGAAACGCAGTACGCGCTGTCGGGCCTGCTGCACGGACTGCAGGACGTGTACTGGATGAGCCATCCGCTCGCCGTGCGCGGCGCGCAGTGGAAGGGCGAGCAGCTCGCGCGCGCCGCGCGCCTGGGCTTCGACGTGCCCGACACGCTGATCACCGCCAGCGCCGCGAGTGCCCGCGCGTTCCATGCCGACGCGGGCGGCGAGATCGTCTACAAGGCGATGGCGTCGGCCTCGCTCGGCGCCGAGCGCGTGCGTCCCGAGGAACGCGTCTCCGGCGGGATCGGCACCACCCGCATCGGCGCGGAACACGCCGCGCTGCTCGACGCCGTCGCCGAAACGCCGTGCCAGTTCCAGCACCTCGTCGCCAAGCGCCACGAACTGCGCGTCACCGTGATCGGCGACCGGGTGTTCGCCGCGCGCATCCATTCGCAGGACGACCCGCGCACGCAGCTCGATTTCCGCGATTTCAGCGCCCCGATACGCTACGAGGCGGAGACGCTGGCGCCGGACCTGGAAGCGCGCTGCCGCGACTTCGTCCACGGCTACGGCCTGCAGTACGGCGCGATCGACCTCATCGTCACGCGCGACGGCCGCCACGTGTTCCTCGAGAACAATCCCGGCGGCCAGTTCCTGTTCGTCGAACAGCTGGTGCCGGAACTGCGCATGCTCGAAGCCGTCGCGGACCGACTGGTCGCCGGCGCGCACGGACGGCGCTGAGCGCGTGTCCGCGAACGACCTGCGCGACCACCTGCGCGCGCTCGAAGCGCACACCGGCACGAAGACGCTGCTGCTCGCGGCGTCGAACATCGACCACGACCTGCTGCCGCCGCTGGACGACGCGCTGGCGCGGATCGGCCCGGTGCCGCGGCTCGACGTCGTCGTGTACCTGCGCGGCGGTGAGGTCGAGGCCGCGCGCCGGATCGCACTGGCGCTGCAGGCGGCCACGCCACGGCTGCGCGTCGTGGTCCCGCATTTCTGCGCCTCGTCGGGCACGCTCCTGGCGCTGGCCGCGGACGAGATCCTCGCCGGGCCGCTGGCGATGTTCTCGCCGATCGACCCGCACCTCGCGGGTGCCGCCGATCGTCACGATCTGCCCGCCGTGCTGTCGTCGGAAGACCTGCGCCGGCTGCCCGAGGCGATCGAAACGTGGTTCGGCCTCGCGCCCGGCGTCGCCGCGGCGCAGGCGCAGGCGTTGCTCGCCGCGCGCCTCGCGCCGGAGACGCTGGCGACGTTCGAACGCACGGTCCGCACGCTCGAAGCCACCGGCGACGCGCTGCTGGCGCGACACATCGCCTCGCCTGACACCCGCGCGGCGATCGTGCGCACGCTGCTGCAGGGCTACGGCTCGCACGACTACGCCATCACCGGCGACGAACTGCGCGCGCTGGGGCTGCCGGTCACGGGCGATGCCGCGATCGAGGCGCTGGCATGGGACGCGACCTGCGCCGTGCGCCGCACGATCGGCCCGGAATCGCGCGAGACGCTGAGCGAGGACTGGCACGACGCCGCAGTCGCCGACACGCAGGTCGTGGCGCTGCGCAGGCGCAGGCGCGGCGAACGCGCGGGCACGTGGCACGTCGACGCGGCGGACAGCGCCTGAGCCGGGCGTCGGATCAGCCGGCCGGACGACGGAAGATCAGCACGTACTCGCCCGCGGTCGCCGCGGGCTGCTCGACGAAGATCTGCACCAGCTCCCAGCCGTCGGCGGCCTGGTCGTGGACCAGCTGTTCGTAGCCGGTCGGATCGATGCGGCCGGCGCGGTGGGTGACGGGACTGCGCAGGAAACGGTAGGTCTGCATGGGCGTGGCTCCCGGATGGAAAGAGGGCGACCGGATGTCCCGATCGCCCCTCCATGACGCGCGGCTCGCGCCCGATGTGACCGCCGCGCGTGACCGCGGCGACCTGACCGCCGCTCAGTCTTCCGGATGCGCCGCGGCGTAGACGCCGCCGTCGCGCATCAGCGCCAGCATCGCGGCGAGGTCGACGTCGAGCGCGCGGTCGCGGGCCAGGAACGGCACCGCCTCGCGGATCGCCGCATGCGCGGCGGCCACGGCTTCGCCCGGATGGAACGGCTCCGCGGCCGACAGCTCGACGCGCAGCGCTTCGACCTCGGCGAGGAAGTCGTCGTAGCCCGGCGCGCCCGGCAGCGGCCCGCCCTGCACCTTCGCAGCGAGCGCCGCGGCGTCGGCGCGATCGGCCAGGTCGCGCGCGGCGTTGATCATGTCGCGCCGCAGGTCCAGCGCCTGCGCGGCGGTCATCAGCTCCAGCGCCAGCACCTTGCCGAGGTCCTCGACCATCGCCAGCACGTGCCGCGCCTCGTTGGCGCCCATCGACACGTGGTCCTCCGCGTTCGCGCTGGTCGGGATCGAGTACACCGACGCGGGGTGCGCGCGGCTGGCGAGGTCGTTGACGATCGCCGCCGCGGTGTACTGCACGATCATGTAGCCGGACTCGGTCGCGTCCTCGTTGCCGATCAGGAACGGCGGCAGGCCGTCGCTGGTCGCGGGATCGACGAGCTTGTTGAGCCGGCGCTCGCTGATCGACGCCAGCACCGGGATCGCCGCCTTCACGTAGCTCATCGCCAGCGCCAGCGGCATGCCGTGGAAATGGCCGGCGGAGATCACCTGCTGCTCCACGTGCTCGGCGCGCGCGTCCGGGAACACCAGCGGATTGTCGGTGACCGCGTTCAGTTCGATCTCCAGCACGCGGCGCGCCTGCAGCATCGCGTCGCGCACCGCGCCGTGCACCTGCGGCACGCAGCGCAGCGAATCGCTGTCCTGCGGCTGGTGCTTCTTGCCGCCGCGGAACGGCTTGAAGCGCGTGTAGAACTTCTCGCGGCCGTGGCGCTGGCCGGCGGGCACCCAGTCCCAGCCGATGTCGAACGTCAGCGCCTGCGCCTCGGCGGTGTCCCAGCTGGACGGCAGCCACGGCCGGAACTTCGGCACCAGGTGGTAGGGGATGTCGGCCAGCGTCGAGCCCTGCAGCAGCCGGCGCACGTGCGCGGCCGATTCGACCTGGCCCGGATGCGGGCGCAGCGCGTGGACTTCCTCGGCGAACGCGCCGAGGCGGCCGGCGAAGGCGTCGACGGTCATCGCCGCAGCGAGGTCGGCAGTGTCGAGCAGGTCTTCCAGCCGGTGCAGCGCGAGCACGCCGCAGGCCAGCATCTGCGCGGTGCCGTTGTTGAGTGCGAGCCCTTCCTTGTACGACAGCGTCACCGGCGCTAGGCCTGCGCGCTTCAGCGCTTCGTCGCCGCGCAGGCGCTCGCCGTCGTGGAACGCTTCGCCGCCGCCGAGCAGCACGATCGCGAGATGCGACAGCGGCGCGAGGTCGCCCGACGCGCCCACCGAACCGAGCTGCGGCACCACCGGCACCACGCCGGCGTTGAGCATCGCCGCCAGCGCCTGCAGCGTTTCCACGCGCACGCCGGAATGCCCGCGCAGCAGCGTGTTGATGCGGATGCAGAGCATCGCGCGCACGACGTCGGCCGGGAACGGTTCGCCCACGCAGACCGCGTGCGAGATGATCAGGTTGCGCTGCAGTTCCTCGTGCAGCGACCGCGCCGACGGCGTCGCGCCGGGCAGCTCGTCGCGCAGCGGATGCGCGCCCAGCAGCTTGTCGGCGTTGCTGCCGAACCCGGTCGACACGCCGTAGATCGGCTCTTCGCGCCGCACCTGCTCGGCGAGGAACGCGGCGGCGTGCGCGACGTTGCGCAGCGCGCCTTCGTCCAGCATCACCTGCGCGCCGCAGGCGACCTCGACCAGCCGGTCGCGGGTCAGCGTGCGGCCGTCGAGACGGATCGGCTTCATGCCTTCACCTCGACCTGCGGCAGCGCGCGCCACTGTTCGCGCTCGACCAGCAGCGTGCGGCCGAGGTCGGCCTCGGCCACCTCGAACTGTTCGCCGCGACGCAGGTCCTTCACCGCCACCGCGCCGCGCGCGGCCTCGTCCTCGCCGCGGATCACGACGAAGCGGATGCCGGCGCGATCGGCATACTGCATCTGCTTCGCGAACTTGCGCGGCTCCAGCTGGGTTTCGACATTCAGGCTCGCCGCGCGCAGCTTCTGCGACAGCGCCAGCGCGTGTTCCAGCCCGGCCTCGTCCATCAGCGACACCAGCACGTCGACCGAACTGTCGGCGCTCGCCACCAGCCCGGCCTCCCGCAGCTGCCAGAACAGGCGGGTGAGGCCGATCGAGATGCCGACGCCCGGCAGCTTCGACTTCGTGTA
>JBQCJG010000315.1:0-3369 GCA_051952955.1 Lysobacteraceae bacterium
GGCGATCCCGCCCGCTGCGAGCCCGCGATACCAGAACACGAAGCCGATCAGCATGCTGAAGAGCGACACGTAGGCCAGGCCGATCCACGCCGGCGGCCGGACGTGCGCGAACGTGGCGGGCATCGTCGCGAGCGCCAGGGGCAGCATGACCGGCAGCGCCAGCACCAGCGCCCAGCAGATGACCTGCCAGCCGCCGAGCCGGCGCGACAGGCGGGCGCCTTCGGCATAGCCCAGCCCGCAGGCCACGATCGCGGCCAGCATCAGCGCATCGCCACGCAGCGACGCCCGCATCCCGCTGCGGGCCGCGTAGCCGGCGACCAGGGCGCTGCCTATCAGCGCGAACGCACAGAACCCGGCGCGATGCCGTTCTCCGCCGCGCAGAACGCCGTACACCGCCGTGCTCAGCGGCAGCAGGCCGACGAAGACGATCAGGTGCGCCGACGGCACGTGCTGCAGCGCCAACGCGGTCAGCAGCGGGAAGCCGACCACGACGCCCAGCACCACCACCGCCAGCGACGGCAGGTCCGTCCGTGCCGGTCGCGGGGCGCGCAGGGCGCCCAGCAGGACCGCGCCGAGCAATGCGGCGTTCGCGGCGCGCGCGCCGGTGAGGAACATCGGGTCGAAGTCCGCCACCGCCGCCCGCGTCGCCGGCAGCGAACCCGCGAAGATCGCGACCCCGATGAACCCGTCCACCCATCCGCTCCGCGCCTGCCGCATCGTGTCCGCCTCATCGTCCGCGGCCGCACCCCGGTAGCGCGGTCCGGGTGCAGTGCAACACGACGGCGCCCGGTCGGCCATGGACGGTCCAGTACGATTCGATCAAACTGTCATGGTAGTTGCACCGGTACGGTCACGAGGAACGGCGCGCATGGCGGCAGGATCGACACGCATCGAGGCGGTGATGGAGGCGGTCCGCGGCCGGATCGCGTCGCGCGCCTGCGCCCCGGGCGCGCGATTGCCTTCGGTGCGGGCGCAGGCGAAGGCGATGGGGGTGTCGGTCGCCACGGTGGTCGAGGCCTACGAGCGGCTGGTCGCGGACGGTGTCGTCCGCGCGCGGGCGGGCTCTGGCTTCTACGTCTGCGGCCCGGTCGCGCCGCTGGTGCTGTCGGACGTGGGGCAGCGGCTCGATCGCGAGGTCGACCCGCTGTGGATCTCGCGGCAGTCGCTGGATGCCGGCGACTGCCTGCTGCGACCCGGCTGCGGCTGGCTGCCGGCGGACTGGATGCACGAGACCGGCATGCGCCGCGCGCTGCGCCGCAACGCCCGCGCCGACGCCGGCCGGCTGGCCGACTACGCGACGTCGCTGGGGCTGCCCGCACTGCGCGGGCTGCTGGCCCGGCGCATGGCCGCGTCGGGCATCGAGGCGGGGCCGGAACGGGTCATGCTCACGGAGTCCGGTACCCAGGCTATCGACCTGGTCTGCCGCTTCCTGCTGGAGCCGGGCGATGTCGTGCTGGTCGACGACCCGTGCTACTTCAACTTCCACGCGCTGCTGCGCGCGCACCGCGTGCGCGCGGTGGGCGTGCCGATGACGCCGTCCGGGCCCGACGTCGCGGCGTTCGAGGCCGCGCTGGCCGAGCACGCGCCGCGTCTCTACATCACCAACTCCGGCATCCACAACCCCACCGGCGCGGTGCTGTCCCCGCAGATCGCGCACCGGATCCTCTCGCTGGCCGACGCGACCCGGCTGGTGATCGTCGAGGACGACATCTTCGCGGACTTCGAGCACGCGCCGGCGCCGCGACTCGCGGCCTTCGACGGCCTTTCGCGGGTCGTCCACATCGGCAGCTTCTCGAAGACGCTGTCCGCATCGCTGCGCTGCGGCTACATCGCCGCGCGCGCCGACTGGATCGAAGGCCTCGCCGATCTCCGCATCGCCACCAGCTTCGGCGGCGGCCACCTCGCGTCGGCGGTCGTGCACGATGCGCTGGTCGACAGCGGCTACCGCCGGCACATGGACGCGGTGCGCGCGCGCCTGGCCGATGCGCGCGAGAAGACGATCGCGCGCCTCGACCCCCTCGGCATCCGGCCGTGGATCGTGCCCCGCGCGGGCATGTTCCTCTGGTGCCTGCTGCCGGATGGCGCGGACGCGGCGGACATCGCCCGCGACTGCCTGAAGGAGGGCATGGTGCTCGCGCCCGGCAACGCCTTCAGCCCGTCGCAGCGCGCCCGCGGCTTCCTGCGCTTCAACGTCGCGCAGTCGCTGGATCCGCGCGTGTTCGACCTGCTGGCGCGCGCGCTCGATGCCCGCCCGGCGACGGGAGCAGCCATCGGGCCGTGACGGGATCGCCCGGGGCAGGGGCGCTGTCCCGGGGCGCCGCGTGGGCACCCGATCGTCGGCGCGGATGCGTCGGTCGCGGCGTCGAGTCGCCGGCGATACCCGCGCGGGTTTCGTTCCCTCCGAGGGCCTTTGCCGTCACCCCTGCGGGGCCAGGCGTTCCGCTGCCGTTTCCGTGTCGGGCCACGAATGCGGCGCACCGGCGACGGACGATGCGAGCAGGGCGCGCAGCCAGACGGCGCCCGGATCCTCGTGGTCGCGTTCGTGCCACAGCATCCGGTATCCGAATCCGGGGATGTCGACCGGCGGCACGATGCGTCGCAGACTGTCGCCGGCCGCAAGCGCGGCGGCGACGCGCGACGGCAGCGTCACGAGGGTGTCCGACGACGCGCAGACCAGGCCCGCCGCGGCGAAATAGGGCAGCCACAGCGTCACGTGCCGCCGTCTGCCGAGGGCGGCCAGCGCTTCGTCCACCTCGCCCGTGCGTCCCCCGAACAGGCTGACGAGGCAGTGGGGATAGGCCAGGAACTCGTCCAGCGCGAGGGTGCGTTTGCGGGTCGTCGCGTTCGCCAGCAGCGGATGCCCTTCGCGCAGCAGGCAGGCGTAGGTTTCGTCGAACAGATGCCGCGACCGGAGCGTGCCCGGCACGGGATCGTCGCTGTAGAGGACGACATCCACGGCGCCGGTGCCGAGCAGCCCGAATACCCCATCGGAGAACGGCAACACCTCGATGCCGGCCAGCGGGGCCCGTTCGCCGAACGCCCGCATCAGCCCGGGCAGCACGGCGATCGCGCCGTAGTCCGTGGTCGCGATCCGGAACACCCGGCGCGTCGTGGCCGGGTCGAATTCAGCGGGGGCGATGAAATTCCCGAGCTGGCGCAGCAGGTCGGAGAGCGGTTCGGACAGGGCTTCGGCGCGCCGGGTCGGGATCATCCCGCCGGCGCCCTTCACCATCAGCTTGTCGCCCAACTGGGTGCGCAGCTTGGCGAGCGCGCGACTGACCGCCGGCTGGCTCATGTGCAGCCGTTCCGCCGCGCGCGTGACGCTGCCGACGTCCAGCAGCACGCGGAGGACGACGAGCAGGTTGAGGT
>JBQCJG010000316.1:0-4360 GCA_051952955.1 Lysobacteraceae bacterium
GGTCAGCGCGCAGTCCGTGGCGGCGATCCAGCGCAGCCTGCTGCGGCTGGAACAGGACGACGGCGCGCACTTCTTCGGCGAGCCCGCGCTGGAGCTCGCCGACCTGATGCGCACCACCACCGACGGCCGCGGCGTGATCGGCATCCTCGCCGCCGACCGGCTGGTGCTGAAGCCGCGCCTGTATTCGACCTTCCTGCTGTGGCTGCTGTCGGAGCTGTTCGAGCAGCTGCCCGAGGTCGGCGACCTCGACAAGCCGAAGCTCGTGTTCGTGTTCGACGAGGCGCACCTGCTGTTCGACGACGCGCCGGCGGCCTTGCGGCAGCGCATCGAGCAGGTGGTGCGGCTGATCCGTTCCAAGGGCGTGGGCGTGTACTTCTGCTCGCAGTTTCCCGACGACGTGCCCGACGAGATCCTCGGCCAGCTCGGCAACCGCGCCCAGCACGCGTTGCGCGCGTTCACGCCGCGCGACCAGAAGGCGGTGAAAACGGCCGCCGAGACCTTCGTGCCGAACCCGCCGCTGGACGTGGCGGCGGCGATCGGCCAGCTCGGCGTCGGCGAGGCGCTGTGCTCGATGCTGTCGGACCCTGCCGGCGGCGGCCGTGCCGTGCCCGCGCCCGTGGAGCGCACCCTGGTCGCGCCGCCGCGCTGCCGCATGGGCGCGATCACCGACGCCGAGCGCGCCCAGGTGCGCGCGGGCAGCCCGGTCGGCGCGAAATACGACTCGGCGATCGACCGCGACTCGGCCGCCGAGATGCTTGCACGCAAGGCCTCGGCCGCGGGCGCGCGCAACGACGCGCCGCCGGCGAGCGGCGATGCGTTGCCGGGCCGCGACGGAGACGCACGCGGCGACGGCGCCCGCGATGCCGGATCCGGCGGCGGCTTCGGCCAGGCCATCAAGGACGCGCTGTTCGGCACCCGCCGCCGCCAGGGCATGGTCGAGACGATGGCCAAGCAGGCCGCGCGCACCGTCGGCAGCCAGGTGGGGCGCCAGATCCTGCGCGGGGTACTGGGCGGCATGCTCGGCAACCGGCGCTGACGCTTTCGATCCGATTCGACACCCGGCATCAACCCAAGGAGCACACGACGATGGAACGCAACACGCTGCGCACGCACGCCACCGCCCTCGCCTTCGCCCTGCTGGCCTGTGCCTGCTCGCGCCAGCCCGCGGCCCCGGAAACGACGACGCCACCCGCGCCGACGCCCCCCGCCGCCGCGCCCGTCGCGGCGGCGGAGAACCCCGTCGGCACCACGATGGCCGAACCCGGCGTCCAGCCGGCCGACGCCGCCGCCGATGCACGCGCCTTCGCCGGCACGTATTCCGGCACCCTGCCCTGCGCCGACTGCCCGGGCATCGATGAAACGCTCGTGCTGTCGGCCGACGGCACGTTCGTGCAGACCGACACGTATCGCGAGCGGCCCGGCGCCGCCAACGTCGTGCAGGGCAACTGGTCGCTGGAAGACGGCGGCAAGCGCATCCGCCTCGATCCGGGCAGCAAGGACGCGGCCGATCGCCTCTACGAGGTCGACGGCCAGGGCCTGCGCATGCTCGATGGCGAGGGCAAGCCGATCGACAGCCAGCTCCCGCACCGCCTGGACCGCGACGCCTGACGCGATGGGCCGCTGGCGCCCGCCCGCCGCGCAGTCCACCGCGCTGGTCACGCCGCAGGGCCACGCGCGGCTGAAGGCGGAGCTCGACGAGCTGTGGCGCGTGCGCCGCCCCGAGGTGGTGCGCGCGCTGGCGGCGGCGGCCGCCGAAGGCGACCGTTCCGAGAACGCCGAGTACACGTACCGCAAGAAGCAGCTCGGCGAGATCGACCGCCGCGTGCGTTATCTCGGCAAGCGCCTGGAAGCCTTGCGCGTCGTCGACACCGTGCCGGCGGACCGCGAGGCGGTGTATTTCGGCGCCAGCGTGGAGGTCGAGCGCCTGGACACCGGCGAAACCGCGCGCTACCGCATCGTCGGCCCCGACGAGACCGACGCCGCGCTCGGCCACATCAGCATCGACTCGCCGCTCGCGCGGGCGATGCTGAAAAAGCGGCCCGACGACGAATTCGAGGCGGAACTCCCCGCGGGGCCGGCGCGGTTCGCGATCGTCGCGGTGGACTACGACGCCTGCCGCTGATCGTCGGGTTCGGCCTCCTCGAGGTCGATGTCGGGGACGCCGTTGACGCCGGGGTCGCGCGGCGCGCACTCGCGCGCCTCCTTCGCCAGCGCCTCGTACCGCGCCTGGAAATCGATCAGGTCGGCTTCCTCCAGTTCCTCGAGGTCGAGCAGCTTGTTGTGCGCGCCCTCGGTCGAGCGGATCAGCTCGTCCAGCTTGATCTGCAGCGCCTGCGTGTCGCGGTTCTGCGTCGCCTGGATCAGGAACACCATCAGGAAGGTGATGATGGTGGTGCCGGTGTTGATCACCAGCTGCCAGGTGTTGCTGAACTTGAACAGCGGCCCGGTGATCGCCCAGACGAGGACCACGCCCACCGCCAGCGCGAAGCACAGCGGGCGCCCGGTGAACCGCGACGCCGCCTTGGTGATGCGGGTGAACCAGCCGAGCTTGCGCATGCCGCCTCCGGGCGTCCGTGTCAGATGCCGGCGTACCAGTCGTACTTGCGGTCTTCCCAGAAGCCGCCCTTGCCGCCGTCGATGCCAGCGTAGCTGTCGACGATGCGGATGGCGTGAACGTACTTGGCGTGCTTGTAGCCGAGCTTGCGCTCGATCCGCATCCGCACCGGCGCGCCGTTCGCCACCGTGAGCGGCGCGTCGTTGAGGCGGTGCGCGGCGATCGTCTGCGGGTGGTACGCGTCCTCGAGGTCGATGCTCTCGTAATAGCGCGAACCGTTGCCGGCGAGGTCGTCCATGCACTCGAACACGACGTAGCGCGCGCCCGGCCGCAGCCCGGCCAGGTCCAGCAAGTGCGCCAGCGGGACGCCCTGCCACTTGCCGATCACGCTCCAGCCCTCGACGCAGTCGTGGCGCGTCACCTGGGTGCGCTGCGGCAGTCCGCGCAGCGCTTCGAGCGAGAATTCGAGCGGCCGTCGCACCAGCCCGTCGACCCGCAGCCGGTAGCCGGCGAAGCCCTGCGCCCTGAGTGCGAGGTATTCGGGCGTGCGCGGGTCGACCGAGCCGTTGGCGCGGAACGCCGGCGAGACCAGCGACTCCGGGAATTCGGCCGCGAGCCGGTCGCCGGTGAGCGCGCGCTGCACGCGCATCGACAGCGGCTCGGCCGCGCCGAGCACCGCGGCCGTCCGCGGCTTCCGGGACAGTGCGTCGCAACCGGACAGCAGTCCCGCGCCGGCGCCGGCGGCGATCCCGCGCAACAGGCGGCGGCGCGCCACCAGCACTTCACCGGCCATCGGTTCCCTCCCCGCGCGGCCAGCGCACCCGGAAGCGGCCCGTCAGCATCGAGCGCAGATGGTTCACCGGCCCCGCGTACACCACCATCAGCACGTGCACGACGAAGAACAGCACGAACAGCGCCATCGCCGCGAAGTGCAGCGTCCGCGCCGACTGGCGCCCGTCGATCAGGTGCAGCCATCCGCCCAGCAGGCTGTCCATCTGCGGCGACATCGACAGGCCGGTCAGGATCGCCAGCGGCGCGAGCACGAACACCACGCCGAGATAGGCGAGCTTCTGCAGCGGGTTGTAGCGCAGCGCCTCCTCGCCGACGGGATGCCGGAAGCGCAGGTGGTCGGCGATCGAACGGCCGATGCCGCGCCAGTCGACGCGTCGCATCGCGAGCTCGTCGCGCAGGTGCCGGCTGGCCAGCGACCAGGCCAGGTAGCAGGCGCCGTTGATCAACCACAGCCACGCGAAGAAGAAGTGCCAGCGCCGCCCCATCGCGAGCGAACGGTAGCCCGGGATCGTCATCCAGCCCGGAATGCCGTCGCGGAACGCCAGCACCGGATGCGCGAAATCGGACGCCGGCCCCCAGTAGAGCGCGGGATGCGCGTTGAGCACCTGCAGGCCGCTGCCGACGAGCACGAGCAGGCACAGGGCGTTGATCCAGTGCATCCAGCGCAGCGGCGCCCGGTGCCGCAGCACCGTGCGCCACTCGAACCCGCGGCCGTCCCCGCCCGTCGCCATGCCGCCGATCCTACCCCGACTCCATCTCCCTCGGGATGGGCGGGGGAAGCGTGCGCATCGCTTCGGGACGGGCGGCGGAAGCGCGGGCGTCGGCTTCGGGCGGGGCGGCGGAAGCGTGCGCGGAATTCCGGGGGACGCCGCAAGTACGTCCTTGTAGGCTCCGTGGCGGCATCCATGCCGCCAAGGCCCCCGGAATTCCACGCACGCTTCCACCGCCACCCCAAGCGAGTGGCACGTCTCCGGCCGAAAGAGCGAAAGCTCGCCTCTCCGAAGTTGCGAAGCG
>JBQCJG010000317.1:0-2243 GCA_051952955.1 Lysobacteraceae bacterium
CGCCGTGCGCGAACTGGCCGCGCAGTGCGACCTGATGCTGGTCGTGGGCTCGCCGAACAGCTCCAACTCCAACCGCCTGCGCGAACTGGCCGAGCGGGAAGGGGTGGAGGCCTACCTCATCGACGGGGCGCAGGAAATCGACCCGCGCTGGGTCGAGGGTCGCCGCCACATCGGCGTGACCGCCGGCGCCTCGGCCCCGGACGTGCTGGTCCAGGGCGTCATCGCCCGCCTGCGCGAACTGGGCGCCGGCAGCCTGCGCGAACTGGACGGGGAGCCCGAAAGCATGGTCTTCGCCCTGCCCAAGGAACTCCGGGTGCAGTTGATCGACTAGGGCCCGCCGGCGCGATCGGAATGCGTTGCGCACCCCGATCGCATCGACGGGCCGTCAGGCACGTTGACCGCAACCGCCCCGGAAACCTAGAATCCCCATCCCGCCACCGGCCCGCCGGCGGCGAAGCTCCATTGCCGGAATAGCTCAGTTGGTAGAGCGGCGCATTCGTAATGCGTAGGTCGTAGGTTCGATTCCTATTTCCGGCACCACGCCAGAAAGGCCTTCGGGTTCCTCGGAAGCCGCATCGAAAGCCCCGCCACCGCGGGGCTTTCGTGTTTTCATGGCACGGCATGCCGCCACGACACGACAGGAGCCAGCGTCCGCGATGTCCAACGCCAAGAGTGTCCGCATCCTGCTGTTGCTGGTGGTGCTGCTGATCGTCGCGCTCGGCGCCTGGCGCGACCGGGCCCAGACCACCTCGTGGAAGCATCCGGTCTACCTCGTCGTCTATCCGATCAACGGCGACGGCAGCGACGCCAGCGCGCGCACGATCGCGACGCTCACGCCGGAACGCTTCGCGCCGATCGAGGCCTTCTTCGCCGCGGAAGCCGGCCGCTACGGCGTGACCCTGGACTACGGCCAGCCGCCGGTGCGCGTGCGCGTGGCGCCCGAGGTCCGCGAATTGCCGCCGTCGCCGCCTGCGAACGGCAACGTCCTCGCGGTGATGGTTTGGAGCCTGCGGCTGCGCTGGTGGGCGTCGCAGCACGGCGACTACAAGACCGGCCCCGGACAGATCCGCATGTTCGTGCTGTACCACGATCCCGACCGCAACCCGCGGCTGGCGCACTCGCTGGGCCTGGAGAAAGGCCTGATCGGCGTGGTCAACGCCTTCGCCGGCACCGCGATGGAAGGCGAGAACCAGGTCGTGATCGCGCACGAATTCCTGCATACGGTCGGCGCCAGCGACAAGTACGATCCGGCGACGACGCTGCCGCGGTTCCCCGAAGGCTACGCCGATCCCGGCCGCCAGCCGCGCTATCCGCAGGCGACGGCCGAGATCATGGGCGGGCGCATCCCGCTGTCGCCCACACAGGCCGACATTCCCGAAGGCCTGCACAAGGCGAGGGTGGGCACGGTCACCGCCGCCGAGATCGGCTGGCTGAAATGAGGACGATCCGATGAAAGGACTCGACATCGCCATCCTGCTGTCCGCGCTCGCCGCAATCGGCGGCGCGTGGCTCGGCGGCGACGCGCTGTGGCTGCATTACGCCACCAAGCCGCTGACGACCGCGCTGGTCCTGTGGCGCGCCGCTGCGGCCGTGCCGGCGATCGGCCCGCGCTACCGGCGCGCGGTGCTCGCCGGCATGGCGCTGTCGCTGCTCGGCGACGTGCTGCTGATGCTGCCGGTCGACCTGTTCGTGCCGGGACTGATCGCGTTCCTGCTGGCGCACGTCGGCTACGTCGTCGCGTTCGCGCCGGGTTCGACCTGGACGGCGCGCGCGATCGGTTTCGGCGTGCTCGCGCTGGTCGCCGGCATCAACCTCGCCGGCCTGCTGCCGCACATCGCGCCGGCGCTGAAGGGCGCGGTGCTGGCCTACGTCGTGGTGCTGGCGTCGATGGCGGCGTTCGCGCTGGCGCGCGCGTGGACGCCGGCCTTGATGCGGGCGTGGCCGCGGGCGACGCGCTTCGCCGCGTTCGGCGCGGTGTGCTTCGTCGCCAGCGACAGCCTGCTGGCGTGGGATCGCTTCGGCGGCGGCATTCCGCTGGCGCCGCTGGCGATCCTCTCGACCTACTGGATCGCGCAGTGGTGCATCGCGCGTTCGGTGGAGGCGCGATGACGCCCTCGCTCGCCGAACGGATCATGCTCGTCGCGATCCCCGGCTTCTTCGCGCTGATGGCGATCGAACTGCTGGCGGCGCGGCTGCTGGGGCGCCGCGTTTATCGTCTTAACGACGCGATCGCGAGCATCGGC
>JBQCJG010000318.1:0-6896 GCA_051952955.1 Lysobacteraceae bacterium
GGCCTCGTCGCGATCTGGGGGGTGCTGATGTCTGGCTCGGGTATCGCCGTACCGAATGTGTCGCGGGCCAGCGTCGTTGCCGTTCGACTCGCCGGAGCCGACGTTCCCGCACAGGGATGTGCCGGCGGTTCGAGCGGCCCCGCTCGAACCGGCAACCGGGCCCGGCTTCGTCGGGATCGGTTGCGCGAAAGTGGCGGCCGGAGGCCCCATCTTTCGCATGACTAGAACTCGCCCTTGAACCAGGTCCGCACCTTGTTGAACAGGCCGACCGCGCGGCCGGCCGGGATCACCGGGCGGCGCGGATGCTCGATCTGGCTGCCCATCAGCAGCAGGCCGACGCCGGTGGCGTGCACCGGGTTGCCCACCACTTCGCCGAGGCCGCTGACGTGCTGCGGGATGCCCACGCGCACCGGCATCTGCAGCATTTCCTCGGCCAGTTCGACCACGCCTTCCATCTTCGCGGCGCCGCCGGTCAGCACCATGCCGGCACGCACCAGTTCCTCGAAGCCCGAGCGGCGCAGTTCGGCCTGCACCATCTCGAAGATCTCCTCGTAGCGACCCTGCACCGCCTGCGCCAGCGCGTGGCGCGGCAGGCGGCGCGGCGGGCGATCGCCGACGCTCGGCACCTGGATGCTTTCCTCCGCCGTCGCCAGCTGCGCCAGCGCGCAGGCGTAGCGGACCTTGATCTGCTCGGCCTCGGGCGTGGGCGTGCGCAGCATGTGCGCGATGTCGTTGGTGACGTGGTCGCCCGCGATCGGCAGCGAGGCGGTGTGGCAGATCGCGCCGTGCACGAACACCGCAATGTCGGTGGTGCCGGCGCCGATGTCGACCAGCACCACGCCCAGCTCGCGCTCGTCGCTGGTCAGCACCGCGGTGCTGGAGGCCAGCGCGGAGAAGATCAGGTCGTCCACCTGCAGGCCGCAGCGCTACACGCACTTGCTGATGTTGGCGGCCGCCGACTGCGCGCAGACCACGAGGTGCGCGTGCACTTCGAGGCGCACGCCGGTCATGCCGACCGGGTTGCGGATGCCTTCCTGCGAATCGTCCAGCACGTAGTCGCGCGGGATCGCGTGCAGGATCTTCTGGTCGGCCGGGATGGCCACGGCCTTCGCCGCCTCCAGCACGCGGTCGAGGTCCTGGTAGCTGACCTCGCCGTCGCGGATCGGCACGATGCCCGGCGAGTTGCGGCACTGCACGTGGTTGCCCGAGATCGACGCATAGACCGAGCGGATCTCGCAGCCGGCCATCAGCTCGGCTTCCTCGACCGCGCGCTGGATCGACTGCACCGTCGACTCGATGTCGACGACCACGCCGCGCTTGAGCCCGCGCGATTCGTGCGTGCCGATGCCGATGACCTCGACCGGGTTGCCCGGGGCGTACTCGCCCACCAGCGCCACGATCTTGGAGGTGCCGATGTCGAGGCCGACGATCAGCGATTTGTCGCCTTTGCGGTTCATGTCCTGTCCTGCGCCTGCGCGTCCGGGGCCGGCGCGGGAGCCGGTCGCCACGTGAGCGCGAAGCCGTTGGTGTAGCGGAGGTCGGCGCGGCCGAGCGTCTCGCCCTGCGGCGCCTCGATGCGCGGCAGCAGGCGGGCGAAGCGCTGCAGCCGCAGCTTCGCGTCGTCGCGACCGACCAGCAGTTCGGCGTCGTTGGAGAGCGTCAGCGACCAGCTGCCGCGGTCGTCGAGGCGCAGCGTGCGCACGTCCAGCCCGGTCGGCGCGAACGCCGCGCGCGATTCGTTGTAGATCCGCACGAGGTCGGCGATACGCGTTTCCGGACCTTCGAAACGCGGCAGGCCGTCCGGCACGGACACGCCCTTCGCCGGGAAGATGCGGCCGCGCTCGGAGAGCAGGCGGTCGGCGCCCCACCACGCGAACGGACGGTGCTCCTCGATCGTCACCACCAGCTTGTCCGGCCACTGCTTGCGCACTTCGGCGTGCTCGACCCACGGCAGCGCGGCGACCGCGGCGCGCGCGTATTCGAGCCGCACGGCGAAGAAGCCGCGGCGCGCATGCGGCAGCACGGCGGCGACGATCTGCGCGTCGGTGACGCGGGTCAGCCGGCCCTCGACCTTCACCGTGCGCAGCGGCCAGCGCTCGGTGCCGGCCCAGCCCTGGATGACGGCCACGATCGGCAGCGCGACGAGCGTCAGCGCCAGCACCCACGCGAGCAGTCGCAGGAAGGCCTTCATCGCGCGGCGGCCTCCGTGGGCGTGGTCTCGGGGAGCGTGGTTTCCAGGAGCGTGGTCTCGAGAATTTGCCAGCACAGGTCCTCGAAGCCGATGCCGATCTGGCGCGCGGCCTTCGGCACCAGCGAGTGGCTGGTCATGCCCGGCGCGGTGTTCACTTCGATCAGCATGAAGCCGAGGCGGCGGTCGCGCATCACGTCGACGCGGCCCCAGCCGCTGCACGCGGCGGCATGGAACGCGCGCAGCGCGAGGTCGCGGACCGCGGCCTCGTCGTCGCCGTCGAGACCCGGGCACAGGTACTGGGTGTCGTCGGCGATGTACTTCGCGTGGTAGTCGTACCACTCGCCCGCCGGCACGATGCGGATCGACGGCAGCGCGAGGTCGCCGAAGATGCCGACGGTGAATTCGTCGCCCTGCACCATCTGCTCCATCAGCAGTTCGCCGGCGTAGGTCGCGGCGAACGCCTCGGCCGGCGCGAGATCGCTTTCGGCGAGGATCCGGAACACGCCCACGCTGGAGCCTTCGCTGGACGGCTTCACGAACACCGGCAGGCCCAGTGCCTTCGCCGCGGCGCGCAGATCATCGCCGCGCGCGATGCGCACGAACTTCGGCGTCGGCAGGCCTGCGCTCATCCACACCTGCTTGGTGCGGATCTTGTCCATCGTCAGCGCGGAGCCGAGCACGCCGGAGCCGGTGTACGGCACGCCGAGCGCGTCCAGCGCGCCCTGCAGCACGCCGTCCTCGCCGCCGCCGCGGTTGCCGTGAAGGATGTTGAACACGCGGTCGAAGCGCTTCGCGACCAGCGCCTCGACCAGCGCCGGGATGCCGTCGACGGCGTGCGCGTCGACGCCGCGCGAGCGCAGCGCCTCCAGCACGTTGCGGCCGGATTCCAGCGACACCTCGCGCTCGGCGCTGGTGCCGCCCATCAGCACGGCGACGCGGCCGAACGCGGCGGGATCGGTGAAGCGGGCGGACGGCACGGCGGTCACGGCGTTGCCTCCTCGGCGCGTTCGGAAGGGAAGCCCTGCGCGGCGAGGGCCTGGGCGGCGGCGCCGATGTCGCCGGCGCCCATCATCAGCAGCAGGTCGCCGTCGCGCAGCACGTCGGGCAGCACCGCGGCGAGTTCGCCGGCGCTGCCGACCACGACCGGATCGATGCGGCCGCGCGCGCGGATGCTGCGCGCCAGCGATTTGGCGTCGGCGCCGGCGATCGGCGCTTCGCCGGCCGGATAGATCTCGGTGAGCACCAGCGCGTCGACGTTCGACAGCACCGCGGCGAAATCGTCGAACAGGTCGCGCGTGCGGCTGTAGCGGTGCGGCTGGAACGCGACCACGAGGCGGCGATCCGGCCAGCCGCCGCGCGCGGCCTTGAACACCGCGTCGAGTTCCTTCGGATGGTGGCCGTAGTCGTCGACCAGCTGCACCGTCGCGCCCTGCGCGGTGCGCAGCTCGGCGAGCAGGTTGAAGCGACGGCCGATGCCGGCGAACTTCTCCAGCGCGCGCGCGATGACCTCCGGCGCGACGCCGAGCTGCCAGCCGATCGTCGCCGCGGCCAGCGCGTTCTGCACGTTGTGGCGACCGGGCAGCGCCAGCGTCGTCGGCGTGCGCGAACCGTCGGGCAGGCACAGCGTGAAGCGCATCGCGGGGCCGGCCTGCTCGACGTCTTCGGCGCGCACGTCGGCCTTCGCATCGAAGCCGTAGGTGACGACGTGGCGCGGCATGTCCGCGGCCAGCCCGGCGACCTCGGCGTCGTCGATGCACAGCACGGCGAGGCCGTAGAACGGCAGCCGGTGCAGGAATTCGGAGAACGCGGCCTTCACCCGCGCGAAGTCGCCGCCGTAGTTCTCGAGGTGGTCGGCGTCGATGTTGGTGACGACCGCGACCAGCGGGTTCAGGCGCAGGAAGCTGCCGTCGCTCTCGTCGGCCTCGGCCACCAGCCAGTCGCCGCTGCCGAGGCGCGCGTTGGCGCCGGCGGCGAGCAGCTGGCCGCCGATGACGAAGGTCGGGTCGAGCCCGCCCTCGCCCAGCACGCTCGCGGTGAGCGAGGTGGTGGTGGTCTTGCCGTGGGTGCCGGCGATCGCGATGCCGCGGCGGAAGCGCATCAGCTCGGCCAGCATCTCGGCGCGCGGCACCACCGGGATGCGCTGCGCGCGCGCTTCCATCCATTCGGGGTTGTCGCGCTTGATCGCGCTGGACACCACCACGCAGTCCGCGCCCAGCACGTTCGCCGCGGCGTGGCCGCGCGAGACGGTGGCGCCGAGCGCCGCGAGCCGGCGCGTGGTCGCGCTGTCGGCGTTGTCCGAGCCCGACACCTGGTAGCCGAGCGTGCACAGCACCTCCGCTATCCCGCTCATGCCGGCGCCGCCGATGCCCACGAAATGCACGCGCGGGAAGAGCCTGGCGAAATCCGCCTGGGAAACGTCCTTCGCGTCGAGCAGACGACGGATCATGCGCGGGCCTCCTCGAGCACGGCATCGGCCACGCGTTCGGCGGCATCGACCTTCGCCAGCGAACGTGCGGCCTCGGCCATGAACAGCCTGCGCTCCGGATCCAGCACCAGATTGCGCAGCTCCATGGCCAGTTTCTGGACGAGCTGGTCGTCCTGCTTCAGCACCACCCCGGCACGGCGCTGGGCGACGTACTGGGCGTTCTTGGTCTGGTGGTCGTCGACCGCGGTCGGCAGCGGCACCAGCAGGCCGCCGACGCCGACGGCGCACAGCTCGGCGAGCGTCAGCGCACCGGCGCGGCAGACCACGATGTCGGCCCAGGCGTACGCCGCGGCCATGTCGGCGATGAAGGGCTCGATCGACACGGGTACGCCGGCCGCTTCGTAGGCGCGCGCGGTGTCGTCGCGCAGCTTCTCGCCGCACTGGTGGCGCACGTCGACGCCGGCGCCCTGCAGCTGCGCGATCGCCTTCGGCACCGCCTCGTTGAGCGCACGCGCGCCCTGGCTGCCGCCCAGCACCAGCACGCGCATCGGGCCGTCGCGGCCGATGAAGCGTTCGTTCGGCGGCGGCACCTGCGCGATCACGCTGCGGACCGGATTGCCGACCACGGTCTCCCTGCCCGGGAAGGCATCGGGGAAGCCGCACAGCACGCGGCGCGCGAAGCGGGCCAGCACGCGGTTGGTCAGGCCCGGCGCGCGGTTCTGTTCGTGCACCAGCAGCGGCACGCGCGCGAGCACCGCGGCGATGCCGCCGGGGCCCGCGGCGAAGCCGCCGAAGCTGACGACGGCGCGCGGCCGATGCGCCTTCAGCACGCGACCGGCGGCGCGGATCGCCGACAGCACGCGGAACGGTGCGCGCAGCAGCGTGCCGGCGCCCTTGCCGCGCACGCCGGAGATGGCGATGGTCTCGATCGCGACGCCGTGCTGCGGCACGAGGCGCGTCTCCATGCCGCCGTCGGCGCCGAGCCACAGCACCGGCACGTCGCGCGCGCGCAGCGCGGCCGCGACCGCGAGGCCCGGGAAGATATGGCCGCCGGTGCCGCCGGCGAGGATCAGCACCGGTGCCTGCGCGTTCGTCGGCATGCTCGTTTGCGGCGCAGCGTTCATGCGCGCCTCCCGAAGGTCGGTTCCACCCGGTCGCGCAGGCGGCTGGTGCCGCGCGCGGCGTTCGCGGTCGCGGGCGCGGTCGTCGCAGCGCCCGGGCGGGCCGGAGGCGACGGCGCGGTCGCGACCAGCGGCTGCGCGGTCTCCGGCATCGGGCCGGCGTAGCCCTGCGCGGACTCGCCGCGCAGGCGCGCGACCTGGCGTTCGGCGCGGTCGAGTTCGTACGACACGCGCAGCAGCAGGCCCAGCGCGGCGCAGGTGCCGAGCACGCTCGATCCGCCGTACGAAATCAGCGGCAACGTCAGGCCCTTGGTCGGCAGCAGGCCGAGGTTCACGCCGATCGAGACGAAGCTCTGCAGCCCCATCCACAGGCCGACGCCGAACGCGCAGTAGCCGGCGAAATGGCGGCGCATCTCCACGCACTTCAGGCCGATCCAGAACGCGCGACCGACCAGCAGCGTGTACAGCGCGATCACCAGGCACACGCCGACGAAGCCCAGTTCCTCGGCGATGACCGCGAGGATGAAGTCGGTGTTGGCCTCGGGCAGGAAGTCGAGCTTCTGCACCGAGCCGCCGAGGCCGACGCCGAACCACTCGCCGCGACCGATCGCCATCAGCGCGTTGCTGAGCTGGTAGCCGCTGCCGAACGGGTCGCGGAAGGGATCGAGGAACGAGGTCAGGCGCAGCACGCGGTACGGCTCGGCGATGGCGATCGCGGCCAGCACCGGCAGCCCGACCAGCACCGGGCCGAACATCCGCGGCAGGTGCACGCCGCCCAGCACCAGCATGCCCGCGGTGATCGCGAGGATCAGCGACAGCGAGCCGAAGTCGGGCTGCAGGATCAGCAGCGCCACCAGCGCGACCGCGACGCCCAGCGGTTTCAGCATCGCGCCCCAGGTCGCGTTGACTTCGTCGCGGAAGCGCACGAGGTAGCTGGCCAGCCACACGATGTACATCGACTTCACCGCCTCCACCGCCTGGAAGGTGGTGAGGCCGAGGTTGAGCCAGCGCCGCGCGCCGTTGATGGTGCGGCCGATGCCCGGCACGAACACCGCGATCAGCAGCACGAAGCACAGCACCAGCAGCAGATGGTCGCGCTGCTCGATGCCCTTGAGCTCGGTGCGCATCAGCCAGCCGGCGACGCCCGCGCCCAGCACGA
>JBQCJG010000319.1:0-2824 GCA_051952955.1 Lysobacteraceae bacterium
CGTAACCGAGCAGTTCGACGATCGCCTGGCGTTCGATGTCGTTGTCCTCGATCACCAGCAGCCGCTTCATGCGCGGGGCGATGAAGGCCTTGATGCGCTCGAACGCCGCTTCCACGTCGACGGTCGTCGCGGTCTTCACGAGGTAGGCGAACGCGCCGCGGGCGAGTCCCTGCTCGCGCGCTTCGTCCACGCTGGCGATCTGCACCGGGATGTGGCGGGTCGCGGTGTCGAGCTTGAGCTGGTTGAGCACGGCCCAGCCGAGGATGTCCGGCAGGTAGACGTCCAGGATGATCGCGGTCGGCCGGAACTGCTTGGCCATCGACAGGCCGAGCGCGCCCTTGCCGGCGACGAGGCCCTTGAAGCCCTTGTCGCGGGCGAGGCCGAGCAGGATGCGCGCGTAGTGCGGATCGTCCTCGATGATCAGCAGGACCAGATCGCCCTCGACGATCTCGTCGCGATCGTCGGCGACGGTCTCCTCGCGCTCGATCGGCAGGATCACGGGCCGCAGCTGCTGCGACGCCATGCCGCCGTCCGCGGGCGCGGGCGCGGCGGCCATCGCCGCGTTGTCGGCGCCGACGTAGTGCAGCGGCAGGTAGAGCGTGAACGTGCTGCCGCGGCCGCGGGTGCTGGCGAGCCTGATCTCGCCGCCGAGCAGGATCGCGAGTTCGCGGCTGATCGCGAGCCCGAGCCCGGTGCCGCCGTACTTGCGCGAGGTACCGGCATCGGCCTGCTGGAACGCCTCGAAGATCAGCCGCTGCTTCTCCGGCGCCACGCCGATCCCGGTGTCCTCGACCTCGAACGCGACCACGCGCTCGGCCTTGGCGAGCACCGGATGGCCGCTGCTCCAGCCGTCGGTCGCGAGGCCCACGCGCACTTCGACGTGGCCGTCGGAGGTGAACTTCACCGCGTTCGACAGCAGGTTCTTGAGGATCTGCTGCAGGCGCTTGGGGTCGCTGTACATGGACCGCGGGATGTCGTCCGCGAAACGCACGCGGAACGGCAGGTTCTTGGCCTCGGCCACGTGGCGGAAGTTGCGCTCGATTGCGTCGCGCAACCCCGTGAACAGGATCTCCTCGACCTCCACCGTCACCGTGCCCGACTCGATCTTGGACAGGTCGAGGATGTCGTTGATGAGGTGCAGCAGGTCGGAGCCGGACGAATTGATGTTGCGCGAGAACTCGACCTGCTTGTCGGTCAGGTTGCCGGACCCGTTGCCGGCCAGCTGCTGGCTGAGGATCAGGATCGAGTTCAGCGGCGTGCGCAGCTCGTGCGACATGTTGGCGAGGAACTCGGACTTGTACTTCGACGTCAGCGCCAGTTCCGAGGCCTTCGCCTCCAGCGCATGCCGCGCGTTCTCCACCTCGGTGTTCTTGCGTTCGACCTCCGCGTTCTGCTCGGCCAGCAGCCGCGCCTTGGTCGCCAGCTCCTCGTTGGTCTGCTGCAGTTCGGCCTGACGCGACTGCAGTTCGATCGTCAGTTGCTGCGACTGGGTCAGCAGGCGCTCGGTGCGCATCGACGCCTCGATCGTGTTGAACACCGCGCCGATGCTCTGGGTGAGCAGGTCTAGGAACGCGAGCGAGGCGGGGCTGAACGGTTGCAGCGACGCGAGTTCGATCACCGCCTTGGTCTGCCCTTCGTACAGCACCGGCAGCACGACGATGGTGACCTGCTCCGCTTCGGCGAGGCTGGACGACACCTTGACGAAGCCGGTGGGCACGTTCACCAGCAGGATGCGCTTCTTCTCCAGCGCGCACTGCCCGACCAGCCCTTCGCCGAGCCGGATGACCGGCTGCAGCAGCAGCGTGCCGACGTGGGCGTAGCTGCACAGCTGGCGCAGCGCGGGATCCTCGCGGTCCTGGCTGAGGTGGTAGAGCGTGCCCTGGTGGGCGTCGACCAGCAGCGCGAGTTCGCCGAGCAGCAGGCGGCCGACCGTGTCCAGTTCGCGCTGGCCCTGCAGCATGCCGGTGAACTTGGCGAGGTTGGTCTTCAGCCAGTCCTGCTCGCGGTTGCTCTCGGTGGTCTCGCGCAGGTTGAAGATCATCGTGTTGATGTTGTCCTTCAACTCGGCGACCTCGCCCTTGGCGTCCACCTGGATCGACCGCGTGAGGTCGCCCTTGGTCACCGCGGTCGCCACCTCGGCGATCGCGCGCACCTGCGTGGTGAGGTTGGCGGCGAGCAGGTTGACGTTGCCGGTGAGGTCCTTCCAGGTGCCGGCGGCGCCGGGCACGTTCGCCTGGCCGCCGAGGCGGCCGTCGACGCCGACCTCGCGCGCGACGTTCGTCACCTGGTCGGCGAACGTCGCCAGCGTGTCGGTCATGCCGTTGATGGTCTCGGCGAGTGCGGCGACCTCGCCCTTGGCCTGCACCGTCAGCTTCTGGCGCAGGTTGCCGTTCGCGACCGAGGTCACCACCTTGACGATGCCGCGCACCTGCTCGGTGAGGTTGGACGCCATGAAGTTGACGTTGTCGGTGAGGTCCTTCCACGTGCCGCCGACGCCGGACACCTGCGCCTGCCCGCCCAGCTTGCCTTCGGTGCCCACCTCGCGCGCGACGCGGGTCACTTCTCCGGCGAACGAGTTGAGCTGGTCGACCATCGTGTTGATGGTGTTCTTCAGCTCCAGGATCTCGCCCTTCACCTCCACCGTGATCTTGCGGTTGAGGTCGCCGCGGGCCACCGCGGTCGTGACCTGGGCGATGTCGCGCAGCTGGGCGGTCAGGTTGCCGGCCATCGAGTTGACGCTGTCGGTGAGGTCCTTCCAGGTGCCGGCGACGCCCGGGACCGTGGCCTTGCCGCCGAGCACGCCGTCCGTACCGACCTCGCGGGC
>JBQCJG010000320.1:0-11250 GCA_051952955.1 Lysobacteraceae bacterium
CGCCCGCCGCTGGCGCGCCCGTACCGCGCGCCGCGCGATGCCGCCGAAACCGCGGTCTGCGCCGCGTTCGCCGAGGTGCTGGCACTGGATCGCGTCGGCGTCGACGACGCGTTCTTCGAACTCGGCGGCGATTCGCTGTCCGCGCTGCGCGTGCTGCGGCTGCTGCGCGAACGCGGCGTCGGCGACCTGCGCCCGGTGCAGTTGTTCGGCGCACCGACGCCGGCCGCGCTCGCGCGCCGTCTCGCCGGCGAGGACGCGCCCGTGCCGCAGCCGCTCGGGTCGAAGCCGCTCGGCGACATGCAGGAACCGATCGCGATTGTCGGCATGGCGGGACGTTTCCCCGGTGCGGACGACGTCGAAGCGTTCTGGCGCAACCTCTGCGACGGCCGCGAGTCGATCCGCTTCTTCCGTCCCGACGAACTCGATCCGTCGATTCCTTCCGCGCTGCGCGACGATCCCGGCTACGTGCCGGCGCGCGGCGTGCTCGACGGCGTCGACTGCTTCGACGCCGCCTTCTTCGGCATCGCGCCGCTCGAAGCGCAGCTGATGGATCCGCAGCACCGGCATTTCCTCGAGACCGCGTGGCACGCGCTCGAACACGCCGGCTACGTGCCCGAGACCGCGCCCGGCCGCGTCGGCGTGTTCGGCGGCATGTACAACGCGACCTACTACCAGCGCCACGTGCTCGCGCATCCCGAGCTGATCGCGCGGCTCGGCGAGATGCCGACGATGCTGGCGAACGAGAAGGACTACCTCACCAGCCGCGCCGCGCACCGGCTCGGCCTCGACGGCCCGGCGGTGAGCGTGCACACCGCATGCTCGACCTCGCTGGTCGCCACGATCCTGGCGATGGACAGCCTGCGCGCCGGCCACTGCGAGCTCGCGCTGGCCGGCGGCGTCGCCATCACCTGCCCGCCGAACAGCGGCCTGCTGCACCAGGACGGCGCGATGGTCTCGCGCGACGGCCACACCCGCACGTTCGACGCTGACGCCAGCGGCACCGTGTTCTCCGACGGCGTGGCGATCCTCGCGCTGCGTCGCCTGTCCGACGCCATCGCCGACGGCGACACCGTGTACGCGGTGCTGCTCGGCGGCGCAGTGAACAACGACGGTGCCGATCGCGCCAGTTTCACCGCGCCCAATCCCGCCGGCCAGGCCGCGGTGATCGCGCTGGCGCACGACGCCGCAGGCGTCGACGCGCGCAGCATCGGCTACGTCGAGGCGCACGGCACCGCGACGCCGATCGGCGACCCGATCGAGATCGACGGCCTGACCCGCGCGTTCCGTCGCCACACCGCCGACACCGGCTTCTGCGCGATCGGTTCGGTGAAGAGCAACGTCGGCCATCTCGTCACCGCCGCGGGCGCCGCCGGCCTGATCAAGACTGCGCTGGCGCTGCATCGCGAGACGCTGCCGCCGACGATCGGCTATGCGAAGCCCAACCCGCAGATCGACTTCGATGCGACGCCGTTCGTGCCGCAGGCGACGCGGGCCGCGTGGCCGCGCGGCGAGGCGCCGCGTCGCGCGGGCGTCAGCGCGTTCGGCTTCGGCGGCACCAACGCGCACGTGGTAGTCGAGGAAGCGCCCGCTTCCGCGCAGGCCGCGTCCTCACCGTCGACGCGCACGCACCAGCTGCTGACGCTGTCGGCGCGCACGCCCGAGGCGCTCGACGCCGCCTGCGCGCGGCTCGCGGCCGCGCTCGACGCCGATGCGTCGCTGTCGCTTGCCGACGTCGCGCACACGCTGCGCGTCGCCCGCCGCGCGTTTCCGCATCGTCGCGCGATCGTCGCCGCCGATGCCGCCGACGCGGTGCGCGCGCTGCGCACCGTCGGGCCGTCCCTTCATGCGAACGATGCGCCCGAAGCCGTGTTCCTCTGCACCGGGCAGGGCGCGCAGTACGCCGGCATGGGCCGCAGCCTGTACGCGAGCGAGCCGGTGTTCCGTGCCGCCTACGACGCCTGCTGCGATCTGCTCGCGAGCGAGTTCGACGGCGATCCGCGCACGTTGTTCCTCGATGCCGGAGGCGACGCGCTGACGCCGACGCGTCTCGCCCAGCCGGCGCTGTTCGCGCTGGAATACGCGCTCGCCGCGCTGTGGCTACACCGCGGCGTGGTGCCGCGCGCGCTGGTCGGCCACAGCGTCGGCGAATTCGTCTGCGCCGTGCTCGCCGGGGTGATGTCGCTGGCCGACGCCGTCGCGCTGGTCGCGCTGCGCGGCCGCGCGATGCAGGCGCAGCCGGCCGGCGGCATGCTGTCGGTGCGGCTGTCCGCGGCGTCGGTGCAGCCGTATCTCGCCGGCACTTCGGTCGAACTCGCCGCCGAGAACGCGCCGACCCTCTGCGTGGTCGCCGGCCCGCACGCGGACCTCGACGCGATCGAAGCCAGGCTTGCGGCCGACGGCGTCGTCGCGAAGCGGCTCGCCACCTCGCACGCCTTCCACACCGCGATGATGGCGCCCGCCGTCGACGCGCTGCGCGCACGGCTGCGCGACGTGACGCTGTCGCCGCCGCGCCTCCCGATCGTCTCGACCGTCACCGGCGCACCGCTGACCGACGCGCAGGCCTGCGATCCGGAGTACTGGGCGACGCAGCTGCGGCTGCCGGTGCGCTTCGCGCCCGCGGTCGCGCAGGCACTGGCCGATCCGGCCTGCATCGCGATCGAACTCGGCCCGCGCGGCACGCTGGCGACGCTGGCGCGGCAGTGCGTGCCGAAGCGCGTCGGCGTCGCCGCGATCGCCAGCCTCGGCGATGCGCCCGAGGGCGAGGACGCCGCGTTCGCCGCGGCGCTGGGCCAGTGGTGGTGCGCCGGCGGCGCGCCCGACTGGCGCGCGCACGTCGCGCACGAAACGCGCCGCCGCGTCGCGCTGCCGGGCTATCCGTTCGCGCGCGAGCGGTACTGGATCGACGCCGCGCCGGCTATGACTGCGGTCGCGTCAACGCAGATCGAAGTTTTCCCGCCCGTCGTCGAAATCGTTGCGCCGCCGCCCGCTACCAGCGACACGCTGCCGCGCCTGCTGGCGATGATCGAGGACGTCTCCGGCGTCGAACTCGGCGCCGACGACCTGCGCACGCCGTGGCTGGACCTCGGCCTCGACTCGCTCGCGCTCACCCAGCTGTCGCTGCAGCTGCAGCGCGGCTTCGGCGCGAAGATCCCGTTCCGCCAGATCATGGAGCGCTACGCGACCGCCGAGGCGCTTGCCGCACGACTCGACGCGCTGCATGCGGCGACCTCGACGGAAGCGGCGGAGCCCGTCGCGGTCGCGCCCACGAACACCGCGCCGGTCGCAGGCGACGACGATACCGTCGCCGCCCCGGTGCGCTACGACGTGAAGCAGGCGTTCGGCGCGATCGCGCGCATCCACACCCGCGCCGACGCGCTGACGCCGCAGCAGCGCGCGCGCCTCGACGGCCTGATCGCGCGCTACACCGCGCGCACCGCGCGCTCGAAGGCGTATACCGTCGAGCATAGGCCGCACATGGCCGATCCGCGCGTGGTCAACGGCTTCCGGCCGCTGACCAAGGAGCTGACCTACCAGCTGGTGATCGAGCGCTCGCGCGGCTCGCGGCTGTGGGACATCGACGGCAACGAATACGTCGACGTGCTCAACGGCTTCGGCATGAACCTGTTCGGCTGGCAGCCGGATTTCCTGCGCGAGACGCTGCACGAACGCATCGATCTCGGCTACGAGATCGGCCCGCAGCACGTGCTCGCCGGCGAGACCGCGAAGCTGTTCGCCGAGGTCACCGGCGCCGAGCGCGTCGCGTTCTGCAACACCGGCTCGGAGGCGGTGATGGGCTGCATGCGCATCGCCCGCACCGTCACCGGCCGCAGCACGATCGCGATCTTCACCGGCGCCTACCACGGCATCTTCGACGAAGTGATCGTGCGCGGCACGAAGACGCTGCGCAGCGTGCCGGCGGCGCCGGGCATCATGCCCTCGACCGCGCAGAACGTGCTGGTACTGGACTACGGCACCGAGGACTCGCTGCGCATCCTGCGCGAACGCGCGCACGAACTGGCCGCGATCCTGGTCGAGCCGGTGCAGAGTCGGCGACCGGCTTTGCGCCCGGTCGAGTTCCTGCGCGACCTGCGCACGCTCTGCGACGACAGCGGCGCGCTGCTCGTCTTCGACGAAGTCGTCACCGGCTTCCGCGCGCATCCGGCCGGCGTGCAGGGCCTGTTCGGCATACAGGCCGATCTCGCCTCCTACGGCAAGGTCGTCGGCGGCGGCTTCTCGATCGGCGTGATCGCGGGCAAGCGCCCGTACATGGACGCGCTCGACGGCGGCCACTGGCAGTACGGCGACGATTCGGTGCCGACGGTCGGCGTGACCTACTTCGCCGGCACGTTCGTGCGTCATCCGCTGGCGCTGGCGGCGACGAAGGCGACACTCGCGCACCTGCAGGCGCAGGGACCGGAACTGCAGGCCGCGTTGACCGCACGCACGTCCGCGATGGTCGAACGCGTGAACGCGGCGATGGCCGAGCTCGGCGCGCCGTTCAAGCTCGTCACCTTCGCGTCGTGGTGGCGCAACGTCTTCACCGAAGACCTGCCGTACAACGACCTGATCTACACGATGCTGCGCGACCGCGGCGTGCACATCCTCGACAACTTCCCCTGCTTCCTGACCACGTCGCATTCGGACGCGGACATCGATCGTATCGTTGAGGCGTACCGCGCGGCGGCGGCGGAGATGATCGCCAGCGGTTTCTTCCCCGAGCGCCGCGCCGCGCTGTCGGCCGACGACGGCGTGCGCCTGGTGCCGACCACCGAGGCGCAGCGCGAAGTCTGGCTGGCCGACCGCCTCGGTACCGAGGCATCGCTGGCGTACAACGAATCCGTGTCGCTGCACCTGCGCGGCGCGCTCGACGTCGAGGCGCTGCGCGACGCCGTGCGCGCGCTGCCGCGGCATCACGATGCGCTGCGTGCGACCTTCTCCGAGGACGGCCTGACCCTGCGCGTGCCCGCCGGGGCGCCGGTGCTCGACGTGCCGCTGCGCGATGTCTCCGCCGACGCCGATCCACAGGCCGCGCTCGCGGCGATCGCCGCGCGCCACGTCTCCGAGCCGTTCGACGTCGCCGCCGGTCCGCTGCTGCGCGCCGAAGTCTTGAAGCTCGCGCCCGAGCACCACGTGCTGGTGCTGAGCGGCCACCACATCGTGCTCGACGGCTGGTCGTTCTGGGTGCTGGTGAAGGATCTGGCCGCGACCTGCCGCGGCGATGCGCCGACAGCGGCCCCGTCGTTCGCCGACTACGCCATTGCGCAGGCGCAGCCCGACGCCGACGCGCGCAGTGCGCGCGAAGCCGACCTCGCGTGGTGGGCGCACCTGTTCGCCGATGGCGGCCCGGTGCTGGCGTTGCCGACCGATCGTCCGCGTCCGCCGGTGCGCACGCAGCGCGCGGGGCGCGAGGATCGCGTGCTGCCGGCCGACCTGCTCGCGCGCGTGCGCAAACTCGGTGCCGCGCACGGTGCCAGCCTGTTCGCGACGCTGATCGCCGGTTTCGGCACGCTGCTGCATCGGCTCACCGGCGAGGACGACGTGGTCGTCGGCGTGCCCGCGGCAGGACAGGCCGCTGCCGGTCTCGAAGGCCTGGTCGGCCACTGCGTGCACATGCTGCCGCTGCGGCTGTCCCCGCAGGCGGACCAGCCTTTCGGAGCGCTGGTCGACGCCTGCCGCGCCACCGTGCTCGACGCCTACGACCACCAGAGCGTCACCTTCGGCCGCCTGCTGCAGGCGCTGCCGATGCAGCGCGACCGCAGCCGCCTGCCGCTGATGCCGGTGGTGTTCAACATCGACCAGGCGCTGGGCGGCGAGCACCACGCGATTCCGGGCGTCGCTCTCGACCTGCAGAGCAATGCGCGGGTGTTCGAGACGTTCGAACTGTTCGTCAACGCCGTCGATCTCGGCGCCGACGGCCTGCGCGTGGAATGCCAGTACAACGCCGATCTGTTCGATGCGCGGACCGTCGCGCGCTGGCTGGCCTGTTTCGAGACGCTGCTCGAAGGCGCCGTCGCCGATGCGGGTGTCGCGCTCGGCGCGCTGCCGCTGCTTGGCGACGACGATCGTGCGCAACTGTCGCAGTGGAACGCGACGGCCGCGCCGCTGCCCGACGATCCGTCGCTGTCGCGTTACCTCGACGCCGCGCTGTCGACGCACGCCGACCGCGTCGCCATGCGCTTTGGCGACACGTCACTGACCTACGCCGACCTCTCGTCGCAGGCACAGCGCATCGCGAACGCGCTGCGCGCGCGCGGCGTCGGCGCGGGCGACGTCGTCGGCCTGTATCTGCAGCGCACGCCGGCGATGCTGGCCGCGGTGCTGGGCGTGCTGCGCGCGGGTGCGGCGTATCTGCCGATGGATCCGTACTTCCCGGCCTATCGCCTGCGCTTCATGCTCGACGATGCCGCGGCGAAGCTGGTGCTGAGCGACGGGCAGGACGACGGATTGCAGTTGTCGCCCGATCGCGTACTGTTACTCGATGCCGCGCTTGCTGCGTCCGATGCACCGTTCGCGCCGATGGCGTGTGACCGCGACGCGCTCGCCTACCTGATCTACACCTCCGGATCGACCGGCACGCCGAAGGGCGTGCGCGTGCCGCAGCGTGCCGTGGTCGCGTTCCTGGAGGCGATGCGGCGCGCACCCGGCCTGTCGCCGGATGCCCGTCTCGCCGCGGTAACGACGCTGTCGTTCGACATCGCGGTGCTGGAGCTGCTGCTGCCGTTGACCGTCGGGGCGCGCATCGTGCTGGTACCGCGCGAGACCGGCGGCGACGGCGTGGCGCTGCGCGACCTGCTGGAAAGGGAAGCCGTCGACACGATGCAGGCGACGCCGGTGACGTGGCGATTGCTGCTGGAAGCCGGCTGGCACGGCGGTCCGCAGTGGACCGCATTGTGCGGCGGCGAGGCGCTTCCGGTCGAACTCGCCGAAGCGCTGCTGCCGCGCGTGGGTGCGCTGTGGAACCTGTACGGCCCGACCGAGACGACGGTGTGGTCGACGTGCACGCAGGTGCTGCCGGGTCAGGGCGACATCCTGATCGGCAGGCCGATCGCGAACACGCGGGTGCACGTCGTCGATGCGACCGGCAAGCCGGTGCCGATCGGCGTTGCGGGTGAGCTCGTCATCGCCGGTGCCGGCGTCACGCTCGGCTACCACGCGCGACCGGAGCTGACGGCGGAGAAGTTCATCGCCGATCCCGATCACCCCGGCGCGACGATGTACCGCACCGGCGACCTCGGCCGCTGGCGCGCGGACGGCATGCTGCAGCATCTCGGCCGGCTCGACCATCAGGTGAAGCTGCGCGGCTACCGGATCGAGACCGGCGAGATCGAGGCGGTGCTCGCCCGTCACGCGGATGTGGCGCAGGCCGTCGTCGTCCTCGCGGAACGTGCGGGCGACGCGGTGCTGGCGGCGTACGTGAAGCCGCGCGACGGCGCGGCGCTCGACGTCGAGGCGTTGCGCACGCATCTGCGCGGCGCGGTGCCGGAGTACATGGTGCCGGGCGCGTGGATCACGATCGACGCGGTGCCGATGACGCCGAACGGCAAGGTCGACCGGCGTGCGTTGCCGGCGCTCGCGAATGATGCCGTCGATGCGGTGCGCGCCGACGGCATGGACGACGCCATCGCGTTCGACGCGCCGTACGCGACCGAAGTCGCGGCCGCGTTCCGCGAGGCGCTCGGCCTGCCGCAGGTGTCGGCGCAGGCCGATTTCTTCCGGCTCGGCGGCCATTCGCTGTCGGCCGCGCAGCTCGCGGTCCGCCTAGGGCGCACGCTCGGTCGCGCCGTGCCGCTGCGCGCGGTGTTCGACCATCCGACCGTCGCATCGCTGGCCGCCCATCTGCACGGGGAGGACGTCGCCGCGCCGCAGACCGTGCCCGCGCTGGCGGACGGCGCGCGCGCGCCGCTGTCGCTGATGCAGCAGCGCCTCTGGTATCTCGAACAGCTGCACCCGGGCCGCACGGTCTACAACGTGCCGTCCGCGCACCGCTTGCGCGGCGCGCTGGATCGCGACGCGCTGCAGTCCGCGTTCGCGACGATGGTCGCGCGCCAGGCATCGCTGCGCACGCGGCTGCCGGTCGCCGACGGCGAGCCGTGGCAGGACGTGCTGGAGACGGTCGACGCCACGATCCCGGTCGAGGATCTCACGCGCCTCCCTGCCGACGCACGCGAAGGCGAGGCGATGCGCCGCATCGAGGACGAGATCGCGCAGCCGTTCGATCTCGCGCACGGGCCGCTGTTCCGCGTGCGTCTGTACGCGCTGTCGGCGGACGATCACGTACTGTTCTTCATGGCGCACCACGCGATCTGGGACGGCTGGTCGTTCGACCTGTTCTACGAGGAGATGGCGGCGCTCTACGCCGACGCGCGTCGCGGCTGCGCGCCGTCGCTCGCGCCGCTGCCGGTGCAGTACGTCGATTTCGCGGCGTGGCATCGCACGTGGATGGACGGGCCCGAACTCGCGCGCCAGCTCGCGCACTGGCAGGCCAGGCTCGCGGGCGCGCCCGAGGCGCTGGCGCTGCCGACCGACCTGCCGCGCCCCGCGACCCAGACCGGCGCCGGCGACACCGCGTGGCTGCGCCTGCCGGAAGCGACGACTTCGGCCTTGCGCACGCTCGCGCAGCGCGAAGGCACCACGCTGTTCACCGTGCTGCTGTCGGCCTGGGCCGTCCTGCTGCACCAGGCGACCGGCCAGCGCGATCTGCTGATCGGCACGCCGGTGCGCGGGCGCAGCCTGCCCGAACTCGAACCGGTGGTGGGCTTCTTCGTCAACGCGCTGCCGCTGCGGTTGAAGCTCGATCCGCTCGACGGCTTCCGCACGCTGCTGCAGGCGGCGCGCGCCGAGATGATCGACGCCTTCGGCTGCCAGGACGTGCCGTTCGAACATCTGGTGCGCGTGCTCGACACCCGGCGCGACACCAGCCGCTTCCCGATCTACCAGGCGTTCTTCTCGTACCAGGATGCGCGCGGCCGGCCGGCGCGCTGGGACGATCTCGCGCACGCCAACGTGCCGGTGTTCCAGGCCGCGGCGGCGCAGGACGTGGCGCTGTGGTTCCTCGACGGCACGGACGGACTGGTCGGCGGTCTGAACTACAACACCGACATCCTGCTGCCGCAGAGCGCGGACCGCTTCCGCGACCGCTACCTCGCGCTGCTCGATGCGCTGGCCGCAGGCGGCGACAGCGCCGCGCTGCAGACGCTGCAGGCGACGCCGGCATCGGAAATGGCGCAGCTGTCGCAGTGGAACGCGACCGACGCGCCGCTGCCCGACGATCCGTCGCTGTCGCGTTACCTCGACGCCGCGCTGTCGACGCACGCCGACCGCGTCGCCATGCGCTTCGGCGACACGTCACTGACCTACGCCGACCTCTCGTCGCAGGCACAGCGCATCGCGAACGCGCTGCGGGATTGCGGTGTCGGTGCGGGCGACGTCGTCGGTCTCCATCTGCAGCGCACGCCGGCGATGCTGGCGGCGGTGCTCGGTATCCTGCGCGCGGGCGCGGCGTACCTGCCGATGGACCCGCATTTCCCGGCCGACCGCCTGCGCTTCATGCTCGACGATGCGAGCGCGAAGCTGGTGCTCAGCGATGGCCGGGATGATGGGCTGCAGCTGCAGCCCGATCGCGTGCTGCCGCTCGATGTCGCCCTCGCCGCGTCCGATGTCCCGTTCGCACCGATCGCCTTCGACCGCGACGCGTTCGCCTACCTGATCTACACCTCCGGCTCGACCGGCACGCCGAAGGGCGTGCGCGTGCCGCAGCGCGCCGTGGTCGCGTTCCTGGAGGCGATGCGGCGCGCACCCGGCCTGTCGCCCGATGCACGCCTCGCCGCGGTGACGACGCTGTCGTTCGACATCGCGGTGCTGGAGCTGCTGCTGCCGTTGACGGTCGGTGCGCGCATCGTGCTGGTGCCGCGCGAGACTGGCGGCGACGGCGTCGCGCTGCGCGACCTGCTCGAACGCGAGGCGGTCGACACGATGCAGGCCACGCCGGTGACGTGGCGGCTGCTGCTCGAAGCCGGCTGGCGCGGCGGTCCGCAGTGGACGGCACTGTGCGGCGGCGAAGCGCTGCCGGTCGAACTCGCGGAAGCGCTGCTGCCGCGCGTCGGTTCGCTGTGGAACCTGTACGGCCCGACCGAGACGACGGTGTGGTCGACGTGCGTGCGGATCGAACCGGGGCAGGGCGACATCCTGATCGGCAAGCCGATCGCGAACACGCGGGTGCATGTGGTCGATGCCGCGGGCAAGCCGGTGCCGATCGGCGTGGCGGGGGAACTGGTGATCGCGGGCGCCGGCGTCACATTGGGCTACCACGCGCGACCGGAACTGACGGCGGAGAAGTTCATCGCCGATCCCGATCACCCCGGCGCGACGATGTACCGCACCGGCGACCTGGGCCGCTGGCGTGCGGACGGCATGCTGCAGCACCTCGGTCGACTGGATCATCAGGTGAAGCTGCGCGGCTACCGCATCGAGACCGGAGAGATCGAGGCGGTGCTGGCGCGTCACGCGGATGTGGCGCAGGCCGTGGTCGTCCTCGCGGAACGCGCGAGCGACGCGGTGCTGGCGGCGTACGTGAAGCCACGCGACGGCGCAGCGCTCGACGTCGAAGCGCTGCGATCGCACCTGCGCGGCGCCGTGCCGGAGTACATGGTGCCGGGCGCGTGGGTCGCGATCGACGCAGTGCCGATGACGCCGAACGGCAAGGTCGATCGGCGTGCGCTGCCGGCGATCGCGCACGCGGCCGCGCCGGCCGGCGGGGCGCGTGCGCCTTCGACCGATGCGGAGCGGATGCTTGCGGATCTGTGGTGCGAGCTGCTCGGCATCGACCGCATCGGCGTCGACGACCACTTCCTGGACCTCGGCGGCCACTCGCTGCTGATCATGCGCGCAGTGGCGTTGCTGCAGTCGCGGCACGGCGTCGTCGTCGGTCCGCGCGCGTTCGTGTTCCAGACGCTGGGCCAGATCGCGGCGGAGTGCGAGCCGCAGCTGGCGACGGCGTCGGATGACGGCGGCAATGCCTCCGCGCATGCGAGCGAGCCGCCGCGGCGCGGCGTGCTCGGCCGCCTGTTCGCGCGCCTGGGCGGGAAGGGCGGCTGACGCCGCTCTCTTCCGAGGTCATATGCGTCCTTCTCGGCAGAGCGGCCTTCACGCCGCGGCCTTTCGGTTGATTTCCCCAAAAAAGCAGCGGCCGGCAGGCCGCGCTACCGAAAGCGCAAAGCCGCAAAAACAGGCAACCAGGAAACCCCGAAACCA
>JBQCJG010000321.1:0-10886 GCA_051952955.1 Lysobacteraceae bacterium
GGTGGGGGGGGGCGGGGGGGGGGGGGGGGGGGGGGGGGGGGGGGGGGGGGGGGCGGGAGTTGTGTGGGCGGCCCGCCGCCGGCCCCCCCGGCCCCCCCCGGGGGGGCCGCCCCCCCCCCCGCTCCTACAAGAGCGAGGTGAGCGTCAGCTCATCATGGCTTCGGCCGCCACCGAGTCCAGCGGCCGCTGCCAGTCGCCCATCAGCGAGAGGTACAGCAGCTTCTCGAATTCGGCACCGAAGCGCTGGATCACGGCGTGCGGGTCGGGGATGAGCTTGGCGTCGGCGATCAGTCCGAAATGCACGCGGCCGTTGTAGCTCAGGATCGACAGGCCGATGCCGATGGAACCGGTCTGCGGCACCCAGAACATCATCTCGCGGATGCGGCTGCCGGCCATGTACAGCGGCTGCTGCGGGCCGGGCACGTTGGTCGCGACCGCCGTGGCCTTGCGGCTGAACAGTTCCAGCGCCAGTTCCTGCACGCCGGACGGCGTCATGCCCAGCGCCGCCAGCAGGCCGTACGCGACGATCGCCTGCCGCGAGTTCTTCAGCTGCTTCATGCACTCGGCGACGTGTTCGAGCCGGCGGATCGGATTGCCGAGGCCGACCGGCAGGTCGAGGAACACCAGGCCGAAGTGGTTGCCGAGCTTGCGCGCGTGCTCCAGTGGACGCAGGTTGACCGGCACCGTGGCGCGCAGGCTGAGGCCGTCGACCTGTTCGCCGCGCTCGATCATGTAGTCGCGCAGGGCGCCGGTGGCGGTGGCCATCAGCACGTCGTTGACCGTGCAGTCGCAGGCGCGGCCGACGGCCTTCACTTCCTCCAGGTCCAGCGGCGGCGCCCAGGCGACGCGCTTGCTCACGCCGAGCCGGCCGCGCAGCAGCGACGGCGGATCGTCGGGCAGCGCCAGCGCCTGCACCAGTTCGCGGGCGATCTCCCCGCCCTCCTTCGCCAGCACGCCGGCGAGGGTCGGGTCGCGGTACATGTCCATGCCCTTCCCGAACGCCTTCGCGCCGAGCTTCGCGTAGCGCTCCATCGCGCCGACGCGGTTCGCGACCTTCGCGCCGTCCTGCTTCAGCCACGCCTCCGACAGCGGCGTGCCCTTCTCCGGATGCGGCGTGGTATCGGTCAGCGACAGCAGCACCTGCACCAGCGCGATGCCGTCGGCGTAGCTGTGGTGGATGCGCGCCACCAACGCGGACCCGCCGTGGTATTTCTCGACGAGGTGGAACTGCCAGAGCGGCTTGGTCTTGTCGAGCGGGCTGGACGCGAGGTTGCCGGCGAAGCGCTCCAGCGCCTTCTGGTCGGCGCGGCCGGGCAGTGCCGAAAGGCGCACGTGCCAGTCGAGGTCGAAGTCGTCGTCGTCCTGCCACGCCATGCCGCCGGGCGTCTCGACCGGCTTCATGCGGAAACGGGTGTAGGCCAGGAAGCGTTTCTCGATCACCTTCTTCAGCTTCGCGAGCGTGATCGGCTCGTCGAACATCAGCACGCCGGTGATCATCATCGGGTTGGTCGGCCGCTCCATCCGCAGCCAGGCGGTGTCGACGCGCGACATGGATTCCCGGCGCCGGCGCGGCGCCTTCGACGACTGCGCGGCTGCGCCTGCGGACTGCTGTTCGGCCATGGTGTCCTCCCCGATTGCGCCGAGTGAACCATGCGCCCGGGCCCGGGTCAACGCGGGTGCGACGGCCCGCGGCGGTCGTCGATCAGCGCGCCTCGGACGTGTCGCCGCCGATGGCGCGGTACGCCGTGAGCGCGGCCTCGCGCCCCTGCGCGAGGTCGACGATCGGCCGCCGCGGATAGTCGGGGGCGAGCCGCGCGAGCGTGCGCGGATCGGTCCACGGCGCGAAGCGCAGCGGCTTCGGCAGCGCCGCCAGTTCCGGTACCCAGCGGCTGATGTAGGCCGCGTCGGGATCGAACTTCTCGGCCTGCGTCACCGGGTTGAAGATGCGGAAGTACGGCGCGGCGTCGGCGCCGGTGCCGCCGATCCACTGCCAGCCCAGCGTGTTGTTGGCGAGATCGGCGTCGACCAGCGTGTCCCAGAACCAGCGCGCGCCTTCGCGCCAGTGGTAGCGCAGGTGCTTGCACTGGTAGCTGCCGACGATCATGCGCACGCGGTTGTGCATCCAGCCGGTGGCCCACAGCTCGCGCATGCCGGCGTCGACGATCGGCACGCCCGTGCGGCCGTGGCGCCAGGCGTCGCGCAGGTGCGGATCGACCCGCGCCCAGTCGAAGTCTGCGAAGCGCGGATTGAGGTTGCGCTCCGGCGTCTCCGGGAAATGGTGCAGCAGGTGGTAGGCGAACTCGCGCCAGCCCAGCTGGCGCACGAAGCCGTCGACCGCGGTGCCGCCGCCCGGGAATGCCTTGCGCAGCGTGTGCACGATCCGCCACGGCGCGATCTCGCCGTGGTGCAGGTGCGGCGACAGGCGCGAGGTGCCGGCGTGGTCGGGACGGTCGCGCTCGTCGAGATAGTGATTCACGGCCGCGTCGCCGAACAGGTCGAGCGCCTCGCGGGCGCCGGCCTCGCCGGGCACGAAGCGCTCCCAGAAGCCGGTGTCCCACGCGGGTTTCGGGGTCAGGCCCAGCGCGTCCAGCGCCAGACCGTGCGGACCGTCGTCGGTGCGCGGCAGCGTCGCCGGGGCGTCCCAGGCCGGCGGCAGCGAGAGCGCGGCGGCGCCCGCGCGCCAGAACGGGGTGAAGACCTTGTACGGCCCGCCCTGCTTGTTGAGCAGCTTCCACGGCTCGATCAGCAGCGCGCCGTTGAAGCTCTCCGCGCGCAGGCCCTGCCGGCGGAGCGCGGCCTTGATCGCGGTGTCGCGCTTCTCGATCGCAGGCTCGTAGCGGCGGTTCCAGAACACCGCCTCGGCGTCGCAGGCGGCGGCCAGCGTCTGCAGCGTCTGCAGCGACGGCGAGTGGAAGATGCGCAGCCGCGAGCCGCGCCGGCGCAGGTCGGCGTCGAGCGCGGCCAGCGACTTGCGCCGCCACGCCAGCACCGCAGCGCCGGGCGCCCAGTCGCCCTCTTCCTCCGGCGCGTGGATGTACACCGGGATCGGCACGTAGCCGCCGTCGAGCGCGGCCTGCAGCGCCGGATGGTCGTCCAGGCGGAGGTCGTTGCGGAACCAGACGAGCGCGTTGGGCATCAACTCACCTTGACCACGGGCCGGACGCCCAGGAAACCGCCGTCGACCGCGATCACCTGCCCGCTGATCCAGCCGGCGTCTGGCGACAGGAGGAACGCGGCCAGCGCCGCCGCGTCGGCGGCGGCGCCGTGCCGCCCCAGCGGATACTGCGCCGACACCGCCCTGCGCGCCAGTTCGCTGGAGACGAACTTCGCGGTGGCCGGCGTCTCCATCAGCCCGGGCGCGATCGCGTTGACCCGCAGCCCGAGGCCGGCGGCATCCGCGGCCAGCGAGCGCGTCAGCGCTTCGACCCCGCCCTTCGCTGCGGCGATGGCCGGATGGTTGGCCACGCCGACGCCGGCCGCGACCGAGCTGAAGAACACCAGCGCGCCGCCGCGCTTCTCGGCCTGCAGCGCGGCGACGTAGGCCTTGGCGACGAAGAACGCGGTGTCGAGGTTCGCGGACAGGCAGTCGCGGTACTGGCGCTCGCCGGTGCGTCCGATCGGGGCGATCAGCACCGCGCCGGCGCAGTTGGCGACCGCATCGGGCGCCCGGCCGAACGCCGCGGCGGCCGCGGCGAAGGCGTCGGCGGCGCCGGCTTCGGTGGAGACGTCGGCTTCGATCGCGATGTCGCCTTCCGAGGGCGACAGACGCGTGCGGTCGCGGCCGACGAGGGCGAAGCGCCAGCCCTGCGCGCGCAGGCGGATGGCGAGGGCGGTGGCGACGCCGCCGGAGGCGCCGGTGATCAGACAGGTCGGAGAGGAGGTGCTCATGCCGGCGCTACGGATCGGAAGGCGGTGCGGATGCAGTCTCCGCCAGCGCCTTGCGCAGTGCCGCCGCGCGCGACCGGATCGCGGCCAGGCGCTCCGGCGGCAGGCGGTCGAGGTTGCGCCACTGCATGCCCGCGCGCGGATGGTCGCGGAAGCGGTCGGCGTGGCGGGCGAGGAAATCCCAGTACAGCGTGGTGAACGGGCAGGCCTTCGGGCCGATCGCCTCGGCCGGATCGAACGGGCAGCCGGCGCAGTGGTTCGACATGCGCTGGATGTACTTGCCCGACGCCGCGTACGGCTTCGACACCATCCTGCCGCCGTCGGCGTACTGGCTCATGCCCAGCACGTTCGGCAGTTCCACCCACTCCACCGCGTCGACGTACACCGCGAGGTACCAGGCGTGGATCTCGCGCGGGCGCACGCCGGCCAGCAGCGCGAACAGCCCGGTCACCATCAGCCGCTGGATGTGGTGGGCGTAGCCGAGGTCCAGCGTCTGCCGCAGCGCGTCGCGCAGGCAGGCCATGCGGGTGTCGCCGGTCCAGTAGAAGCCGGGCAGCGGCTGATCGGCGCCCAGCGCGTTGTCGTCGAGGAAGCCCGGCATGCGCAGCCAGTACACGCCGCGCACGTACTCGCGCCAGCCGAGGATCTGCCGCACGAAGCCTTCCACCGCTTCCAGCGGCGCATGGCCGGCGCGCCACGCCTCGACCGCGGCGTCGATCACCCGCCGCGGCGACAGCAGCTTCACGTTCATCGCCGCCGACAGCCGCGAGTGGTAGAGCCACGGCTCGCCTTCCCACATCGCGTCCTGGTAGCGGCCGAACGACGGCAGCCGGTGTTCGACGAAATCGGCGAGCGCGATTTCGGCATCTTCGGGCGTCAGCGGCCAGTCGAACGCGGCCAGCGTGCCGGGATGCGATCCGAACCGCGCCTCGACCAGCGCGATGACCTCGCGGGTGACCGCATCCGGCGGGAACGCGCGCGGCGCCGGCAGCAGGCCCGGGCCGCGCCGGCCGAAGGATGCGCGGTTCTCGCTGTCGAAGTTCCAGCGTCCGCCGGCCGGCTGGCCGTCGGCCATCAGCACGTCCTCGCGCTTGCGCAGCCAGCGGTAGAAGAACTCCAGCCGCAGCTCGCGCCTGCCCTTCGCCCAGTCGGCGAAGTCCTCGGTCGTGCACAGGAAATGCAGGTCCGGGCGCTCGGTCCACGGCACGCCGGCGGCCGTGCAAACGGCCGGCAGCGATTGCGCGAGCCGCCATTCGCCGGGCTTCACCGCGAGCACGCGCTCCGGTCGCAGCGCGGCGAGGTCGGCGGCGAGCGCGTCGTCCAGCGTCGCGTGCGCATGCGTGTCCAGCGTGCGGTATGCCACCTGCCAGCCGCGCGCGCGCAGGGCGTCGCGGAAGTGCCGCATCGCCGCGAGGAACACCGCGATCCGCGGCTGCGTGCTCCAGACCTGCGTCGCCTCGTGCGCGACTTCGGCCATCCACACGACATCGCGGTCGGGATCGAAGTCGTCGAACACCGCCGACTGCGCGTCGAGCTGGTCGCCCAGCACGACGACGAGGTGGCGCACCGGCGTCTCGGGCGCGTCAATCGCTGCGCGGCGTGGCATGGACGTACTCGCGCGGGATGCGGTCGTTGAGGCCGGTGAGGATCTCGTAGCCGATCGTGCCCGCGGCCTGCGCCACCGCCTCGCAGGCGATGGCGGCATCGCCCTGTCGGCCGATCAGCACCACTTCGTCCTCGTTGTACGCCGTGCCGTCCGGGCCGAGGTCGACCATGAACTGGTCCATGCACACGCGGCCGACGAGGGGGCGGCGCTCGCCGCGGATCAGCACCTCGCCGCGCGAGGACAGCGACCGCGGATAACCGTCGCCGTAGCCGATCGGCACGGTCACCACGCGGGTGTCGACCGCAGGCGTCCAGGTCGCGCCGTAGCTCACGGATCGGCCCGCGCGCACGACCTTGAAGTACACGACCTGCGAGACCAGCGACAGCGCCGGGCGCAGGTCGACGGTGCGCAGCGACGCGGGATCGGGCATCACCCCGTACAGCGCGATGCCGGGCCGCACCATGTCGAGATGGGTGTCGGGGAAATGCAGCACGCCGCCGGAGTTCGCGAGGTGGCGCAGCGGCATCGGCGCGCCGATGCGGGGGAAATGCGCGCAGGCGTCGAGGAAGCGTTCCAGCTGCAGCGTGGTCATCGGCGACGCAGGATCGTCGGCGCAGGCGAGGTGCGAGTAGACGCCCTTCACCATGCACCAGCGCGACGCGACCGCGGCCTCGATGAACGGCCCGGCGTTCTCGCTGTGCACGCCGATGCGCTCCATGCCGGTGTCGATCTTCAGGTGGATCACCGCCTTGCGGCCCAGCGCCGCGGCCGCGGCCTCGACCTGCCGCAGCTTGGCCGGCGACGACACCGTGATCTCGAGGTCGTGCTCGATGAAGCGCGTCACCTGCGGCGCATGGATGCCGCCCAGCACGAGGATCGGCACGGTCACGCCGGCCTCGCGCAGGGCGATGCCCTCCTCCACGAACGCGACGCCCAGTTGCTCCACACCCTGCGCCTGCAGGTGGCGCGCGACGGGCACCAGGCCGTGGCCGTAGGCGTTCGCCTTGACGATGCCCATCACCGGCACGCCGGCGTGCGCCCGCAGCGCGTGCAGGTTGTGCGCGAGGGCGTCGAGGTCGACGCGGATGCGCGTCGGCCGGTCGCTGGCCTCGGCGTGGCGATGACGCAGGGCGTCTGCGTCGAGGGGAGAGACGGCGTCGGACATGCGCGGATTGTAGGGGGGAATGCCGCGGCCGGCCGTCGCCGGCAGTCCAGGCCGTGCGGTTCCCGCGCATGCCCGCGGCCGGCACGCTGCGGGCCGGTCACGGGTGGGAAGCCGCGCGTCAGCCGCGCGGGTACTGCCGGGCGACCAGCATCTGGTAGGTCGCCGGATGATGCTGCTGCAGCGCCTGCGCGGCCCAGATGTCGCCGTCGATGATGCCGTGCACGAAGTCGCCCGGCAGCGCCAGCCCGGCCTGCGGATGCGCATAGCCGATGCCGGCCATCGAGGCATCGTGGAACAGGTCGGCGACGAGGTCCTTGTCGATGAAATCCCAGGACAGGCCGTACGGCGCGTACACCTTCTTCACGCCCTCGTAGTTCCACCAGCAGAACGGGGCGATGTCGAGCGTGTTGTGGAGGCGCCAGAGGAAGCCCTGGTCGTTCGGCAGGATGCGGTTGAAGTACGCATTGAACCCGGTGCCGCCCGGCGTGAGCCCCGCGAACGACCACAGCGCCATGTTGTGCACCGGCCCGCCGCCGTAGAGCATCGCGTTGAGGTACGCGAACAGCGTCGGCGCAAGCGTGCCGCCGAGGCTGTGCCCCGTGACGTACAGGAAGCGCGGCTTCAGCGCGTCCAGGAATTCGAGCAGCGAGGTGTTGCCGCGATCCTTGTCGCGCAGATTCAGCAGGTCGGACATGCCGTTGAACGTGCCCTTGGCGATCAGCGCATCGGCCGGCACGCCCGGCGGATTGCCGGGCAACTGGCCGAAGGGCACGGCCTTGTCGAGGTCGAAGTCCTGCTTCAGCCAGCTGCTGAGGCTTTCGAAGTTGGTGCCGCGGATCACCGCGAAATATTCGCCGGTGGCCGCGTCGCCGGCGACGAAGGCCCGGCTGTAGGAAATGCCCTCCCAGTCGCGCAGTTCCACCGGCCCCCAGACCACCGTCAGTCCGGTCGACGACGCGACCTCGGGCGGAATCTCGTGCAGGCCGTCGTAGGAAATCGCGCAGAGCGCGATCGCGGTGCTGGGATACCAGCCGTAATTCCGGCCGATCTGCTCGAACACGTCCATGCGCGCCTCCCCTGGCGTCGAGTCGATGTATGGCGATGCCCGGACCCTGTCCCGCATCGGGCCGGGCCAGTCTGCGCCTGCGGCGCGGAAGCGGTCAATCGAGACCGAGGCTTGCCTGCGCTGTCCGGCGGCCGCTCCGGCCGGGGACGACATGCGTTCTGCCGGCGCTCATTCCGCCCGGAAATCGAGGATGAGGATGCGCGAGAACGCGGCTTGATAGCCTGCGTAGGGCAACGGCTGCGACCGCAATACGGCGGCCTCGATCGAGCGCCGGGCCGCATGATCGTAGGGACAATCAGGAAGTGTTTCGACGCTGATGACGCTGCCGCCCGGTATCTGCTGCAGCTTGAGCCGGCACACGGCATGCGAGTCGATGCCGGCCGGACGCCTCCAGTGATCTCGAATCCTGTCGATGAGCGCCTGCTCGTAGCGCAGGCGCAACCAGATGGCGTCGCGTTGACGCGACAGGGGCGATGCCGTGTCTTCATGCTGCGCGCCCTTTTCCCGGACGTTCGCCGGCTGCTGCGCGAACGCCGCCGGGCCACCGGCCAGCCAGGCGAGGGACCATGCGACCGCGGCGAGGATCCGTCGGCCTCGCACGATCGCACGCTTCACTCGAAACTCCCCACCGAATCGAACGCGAGGTTGTCGAAGCGGGTGTATTCGCCGAAGAACTTGAGCTTGAACGAGCCGGTCGGGCCCGAGCGCTGCTTGCCGATGATGATCTCGGCGAGTCCCTTGTCCGGCGAGGTTTCCTTGTTGTAGTAGTCGTCGCGGTAGATGAAGACGATCATGTCCGCGTCCTGCTCGATGGCGCCGGATTCGCGGAGGTCGGCCATCACCGGGCGCTTGTCGGCGCGGGTTTCCAGCGAACGGTTGAGCTGCGACAGCGCGATCACCGGCACGCTCAGCTCCTTCGCCAGGCCCTTGAGCGAGCGCGAGATCTCGGAGATCTCGGTCGCGCGGTTCTCGGTGTTGCCGGGCACCGCCATCAGCTGCAGGTAGTCGATCACGATCAGGCCGAGGCCGTGCTCGCGCTTGAGCCGGCGCGCCTTCGCGCGCAGCGCCTCGGGCGACAGGCCGGGCGTGTCGTCGATGAAGATCTTGGTTTCCTTGATCATGCGGATGGCGCCGCTGACGCGGCTCCAGTCCTCGTCCTCCAGCTGGCCGGTGCGCAGGCGCGTGGCGTTGACGCGGCCGTTGGCGGAGATCAGGCGCAGCGCGAGCTGCGCGGCCGACATTTCCATCGAGAACACCGCGACCGCCTTCTTGGTCTTGATCGCGGCGTGCTCGGCGATGTTCAGCGCGAACGTGGTCTTGCCCATCGCCGGACGCGCGGCGAGGATGATCAGGTCCGTCGGCTGCAGGCCGGCGGTCATCTCGTCGAATTCGGTGTAGCCCGTCGGCAGGCCGGTGACGCCGCCGCCGTTCTGGTAGCGCGTCTGCAGGACGTCGAAGGCCTCGGCCATCGCCTTGTTGATCGCGACGAAGTCGGTGCGGCCCTGGGCGCGCATTTCCGAGATCGCGAACACGTCCTGCTCGGCCTTGGCGAGGATCTCGTCGCTGTCGCGGCCCTCGGGCTGGAAGGCGTCGTTGACGATGCCGGTGCCGGCGTCGATCAGCTGGCGCAGGATCGACTTGTCGCGGACGATCTCGGCATAGGCGGTGATGTTGGCGGCCGAGGGCGTGGTGCTGGCCAGTTCGATCAGGTAGGCGCCGCCGGCGACCTGCTCGACCAGCCCGTTGGACTCGAACCACTCGCCCAGCGTCACCGCGTCGTAGGGCTTGCTCTTCTCGGCCAGCTCGCGGATCGCACGGTAGATCAGCTGGTGGTCGCGCCGGTAGAAGTCTTCCTCGTTCAGCCGGTCGGCGACCCGGTCGTAGGCGTCGGGGGCCAGCATGAGGCCGCCGAGCACGGCCTGCTCGGCCTCGATCGACTGCGGCGGCACGCGCAGCTGTTCGACGCGGGCATCGCCGAAGGTGTCGCGGCGGCGCTGGTCGCCGTAGGCGTTGGGACGGAAGGCCATCGGAAGGAAACGCTCCGGAGGATCCCGGCGGGCCGGGAGGAAGGCACGGGTGATGCGGCCATCGTACGGACCCCGGCTGTGGACCCGCGATGGAACAAGCTGTGGATAACTCTCCGCATCCGGGGTCTCACGGAACGAGACCCCGGAAACGGAACGGGCGCCCTGCGGCGCCCGTTCCGGTGTTGCGGTGCGGGAAGCGCTTACGCGGCTTCCGGCTCCACCACGACCTTGACCGGCACTTCGACGTCGGCGTGCAGGTGCACGAGGACTTCGTGTTCGCCGATGTGGCGCAGCGGGCCTTCGCCCATGATCACTTCCGACTTGCCGACCTTGTAACCGGCGGCGGTCAGGGCCTCGGCGATGTCGCGCGGTCCGACCGAGCCGTAGAGCTTGCCTTCGGTCGAGGCGTTGGCCTTGATCGTGACGCTGACGCCGTCGAGCGCGCCACGGCGGCTCTCGGCCTCGTCGCTCAGGGCCTTGGCCTTGGCTTCGTACTCGGCGCGCCTGGCTTCGAACGCGGCGACGTTGGCGGCGGTCGCCGGCACGGCCTTGCCCTGCGGGACCAGGAAGTTGCGGCCGTAGCCCGGCTTGACCTTGACCTTGTCGCCGAGGTTGCCGAGGTTGACGACCTTCTGCAGCAGAATGAGTTCCATGATGACTCCGTATTCGTTAGCGACGCGATCGCGCCGCAACTGGTGGCTGTCCGAATGGACGGTGGATCGTCAGCGAGCGTAGGCACGGGACCTGCCTGGAAGCAGGTCCCTCGCTGCGCTCGGGATGAACGATCAGACGTTGTGGTTGTCCGTGTACGGGATCAGGGCCAGGAAGCGCGCGCGCTTGACGGCGGTCGCGAGCTGGCGCTGGTAGCGGGACTTCGTGCCGGTGATGCGGCTGGGCACGATCTTGCCGTTCTCGGTGAGGTTCTGGCGCAGGGTGTTGAGATCCTTGTAATCGATCTCCTTCACGCCCTCGGCGGTGAACTTGCAGAACTTGCGGCGGCGGAAAAACTTGGACATGGTCGGGCTCCTCAGGCTTCGGCGGCGGGTTCGGCGGCTTCTTCGCTGTCGGCCATGCCGACCGCACCGTCGTCGTCACGGCGGCGGCGGTCGCCCTTCTCCGCCTTGTCCTTGTCGTCCT
>JBQCJG010000322.1:0-6589 GCA_051952955.1 Lysobacteraceae bacterium
CGTCGAGCGCCGCCTCCAGCTGCGCGGCCGCCATCGCGCCCATGCGCAGCAGTTCCCCGCGCAGGCGGCCCTGCTCCTCGTCGTAGCTCTTGACGATGTGCTCGTGCGGCTGGTTGTTCATCCGAAACGCCCCGTGATGTAGTCCTCGGTCTGCTGCTTCGAGGGGTTGGAGAAGATCGTCGCCGTCGGCCCGTGCTCGACCAGGTCGCCGAGGTACATGAACGCCGTGTAGTCGGACACGCGCGCGGCCTGCTGCATGTTGTGGGTCACGATCGCGATCGTGTACTCGCGCTTGAGTTCGTCGATCAGCTGCTCGATGCGGCTGGTCGAGATCGGGTCCAGCGCCGACGTCGGCTCGTCCAGCAGCAGCACCTCGGGGCGCAGCGCGACCGCGCGGGCGATGCACAGGCGCTGCTGCTGGCCGCCGGACAGGCCCAGCGCGCTCTGGCCGAGCTTGTCCTTCACCTCGTCCCACAGCGCGCCCTGGCGCAGCGCTTCCTCGACGCGGTCGGCCATCGCCGACTTCGACAGCCGCTCGTGGTGGCGGATGCCGTACGCGACGTTCTCGAAGATCGTCATCGGGAACGGCACGGGCTTCTGGAACACCATGCCGACCTTGCTGCGCAGCCGGTTCATCGGATACTTCGGGTCGAGGATGTCCTCGCCGTCCAGCAGCACCTCGCCGGTGGCGGTCATCTTCGGATACAGCGCGTAGATGCGGTTGAAGATGCGCAGCAGCGTCGACTTGCCGCAGCCCGACGGCCCGATCAGGGCGGTGACGCGCTTCTCCGGGATGTCCAGGTCGATGTGCTTGAGCGCATGGAACCTGTCGTAGAAGAAGTCCAGCCCCTGCGCGCGCAGCTTGATCGGCGCCGCCGCCTCGCTGCGTTGCGCGGCGACGATGCCGAGGTGGGGCGGGGCGTGGGACGTGGTCGCGAGGTCGTTCATGTCGTGGCCGTTCGGAAGGGGAGTCGTCGCCGGATCGATCAGGGCTGCATCGGTCATGGCGGCCTCAGTCGTGCGTGATCTTGTTGCGCAGCAGGACCGTGCGGGCGACCAGGCTGACCGACAGCACGAACAGGGTGAGGACCAGCGCGCCGGCCCAGGCGATGTGTTCCCAGTTCTCGAAACCGGCGCCGGCGAAGCGGAACATCACCAGCGGCACCGCGGACATCTCGCGGGTGATGTCGAAACTGAGGTAGCCGTTGCCGAACGCGGTGAACAGCAGCGGCGCGGTCTCGCCGGAGATGCGCGCCAGCGCCAGCAGCACGCCGGTGACGATGCCGGGCAGCGCCGAGCGGTACAGCACCTGCACCGTGACCTTCCACTGCGGCACGCCCAGCGACAGCGCCGCCTCGCGCATCTGCGACGGCACCAGCCGCAGCATCTCGTCGGTGGTGCGCACCACCACCGGCAGCACGATGAAGGCCAGCGCGACCGCACCGGCGAGCGCGGAGAACTTGCCGCTGCCGAGCTGCATCACGAACACCGCGTAGACGAACAGGCCGAGCACGATCGACGGCGCCGACAGCAGGATGTCGTTGACGAAGCGCACCACCGTGCCGAGGCGGCGGCCGTTGCCGTATTCGGCCAGCCAGGTGCCGGCGGCGATCCCCAGCGGCGTGCCGATCAGCACCGCCATGCCGCACATCAGCATGCTGCCGACGAAGGCGTTGCGCAGGCCGCCGGCTTCCAGCGGCGGCGGCTGGTCCTGCGTGAACAGCGCGAGATCGAGGCCGCCGAGGCCCCTGGCGACCAGCGTCCACAGGATCCAGCCGAGGAACAGCAGCCCGAACGCGGCGGCGGCGCAGGCCAGCCGGATCGCGATCGCGTTGGCGGCGCGGCGACGGCGGTACAGCGCCTGCGACGCGCTGCGCGGCGTCGGCGTGGTCATGGGCGGACGGAGGACGGTGTTCACCGGTTGCCCTCCTTGCGCGAGAGCTGCATCAGCATCAGGCGGGCGAGCGCCAGCACCGCGAAGGTCACGATGAACAGCACGAAGCCGAGCAGCAGCAGCGCCGAACGGTATTCCGCCGTGGCCTCGCCGAAGTCGTTGGCGATGAGTGCGGCGATGGTGGTGCTCGGCTCCAGCAGCGACCTGGTGAACTGCACGCTGTTGCCGATCACGAACGCGACCGCCATCGTTTCGCCGAGTGCGCGGCCGAGGCCGAGGAAGATGCCGCCGATCACCGCCGAGCGGGTGTAGGGCAGCACGATGTCCCAGATCACTTCCCAGCGCGTCGAGCCCAGCGCGTACGCCGATTCCTTCAGGCGGCCCGGCACGGTGAGGAACACTTCGCGCATCACCGACGAGATGAACGGCACGACCATGATCGCCAGCACCAGGCCCGAGGTCAGCATGCCGGCGCCGATCGGCGGGCCCTGGAACAGCGCGCCGACCACCGGCCAAGTGCCGACATGGTCGTTGAGCACCGGGATGATGGTGTCGCGCATCACCGGCATCAGCACGAAGAAGCCCCACATGCCGTAGATGATCGACGGCACGCCGGCCAGCAGTTCGATCGCCATGCCCACCGGCGTGCGCAGCCAGCGCGGCGCGACCTCGGTCAGGAAGAAGGCGATGCCGAAGCTCACCGGCACCGCGATCAGCATCGCGATGAGCGCGGTGACGATCGTGCCGTAGATCGGCACCAGTGCGCCGTACCGGTTCTCGACCGGATTCCAGTCGGCGGAATAGAAGAACGAGGCGCCCTGCGCGGCCAGCACGCTGCGGCCGCCCCACAGCATCGACAGTGCGGCACCGGCCAGGCTGAACAGCACGAACACCGCGACCAGCGTCGCCACCGCCTTGAACCAGCGGTCGTGGCGCGCATCGATCCGGTCGCGCATGCCGCGCGGGTCGGCGATGGAAGGAGCGTTGCTCATGCGGGAGGAGGATCCGGTGGCGTGGCGGGAGGCCGGCGGATGGCCGGCTGCGCATATCAAATGATTTTTTTGTGACGCCGGTGTGACACGGTCACCTGCAGGTCGCAGGCGCCCCGCCGCATCTCGCCTCCCAAAAAAAGAGCGGGCCCGGAGGCCCGCTATCTCGATGGGGAGAGAGGAGAGAGAACTGGAGGGGGCTTGCGTCGTCGGCTCAGTACGCCATGTTCCTGGCCCAGTAGGCCTCGATCTGCTTCACCAGGGCTTCCGGCAGCGGCACGTAGTCCAGCGCCTTCGCCTGCGCGTCGCCGTTGGTGTAGACCCAGCGGAAGAAGTCCTTCGCGGCCTTGGCGCCGGCGGCGTTCTTCGGCTGCTTGTACATCAGGATGAAGTTGGTGGCGGTGATCGGCCACGACTTCTCGCCCGGGGCGTTGGTGATGACCAGGTAGAAGTCCTTCGCGCTGGCCCAGTCGGCGTTGGCGGCGGCAGCGGAGAAGCTGTCGTCGCTCGGGATCACGTAGTTGCCGGCGGCGTTCTTCATGCGCAGGTAGGTGAGCTTGTTCTGCAGCGCGAACGACAGCTCGACCTAGCCGATCGCGCCCATGATCTGCTTCACGTAGGCGGTCACGCCTTCGTTGCCCTTGCCGCCGATGCCGGTCGGCCACTTCACCGCGGTGCCTTCGCCGACCGACGACTTCCAGGTCGGGCTGACCTTCGAGAGGTAGTTGACGAAGTTGAACGTGGTGCCCGAGCCGTCCGAGCGGTGCACGACGAAGATCTTCTGCGCGGGAAGCGCCACGCCGGCGTTGAGCTCGGCGATGCGGGGATCGTTCCACATCGTGATCTTGCCGAGGAAGATGTCGGCCAGCACCGGGCCGTCCAGCTTCAGCGCGCCGGACTGCACGCCGGCGAGGTTGACCACCGGCACCACGCCGCCGATCACCGACGGGAACTGCGCGAGGCCCGAGGCGGCCAGGTCTTCCGGCTTCAGCGGGGCGTCGGACGAACCGAAATCGACCGTGCCGGCCTTGATCTGGGCGATGCCGCCGCCGGAGCCGATCGACTGGTAGTTGACCTTGGCGTTGGTGGCCTTGGCGTAATCGGCCGACCACTTGGTCATGACCGGATAGACGAAGGAAGCGCCGGCGCCGGTGACATCGGCGGCGAACGCGCTGGCGCTGAAGAGGCCGGCGAGCGCGACGGCGGCGAGGCGGGTCTTGAGCGAGGACATCGGATTGGACACGGAGGACTCCGGGGAGGGATGCGACGGGTATTGCGATGCCCGTCATTTCAAAACCGGCGTGTGACAATCCCGGGACACGCATGTGTCAGCGCGATGAAGATTGTCATTTTTCGTCCAGGGCTCCGGCGCCAAACCGAAAAAAAGCGCGGCCGAAGCCGCGCTTTTTTCCATCGGGGTGCCGCGCGTCCCTGCGCGGCGTCGCCTGCTCACCAGTAGAACTGGGCGCGGGCCTCGACGATGTTCGGGTTGTCCTGCGTGTTCCGGCGCAGCGAGGTGCTGTACTTCTCCTGGTTCACCATCGCGTAGTTCAGCATGAACTTGAAGTTCGAGCGCCAGTACCAGTTCACGCCGATCGTCCACGAATCCATCTTGCCGCCGAGCAGGCCGTCGACGCCGGAGGTGCCGGCGATCGGGCTGCCGTCGTTGAGGTCGATGGTGTCGTAGCGCAGGCCGAGCTGCCACAGGCCCTTGGACGGATCGTCGGGCAGCGGGGTGGTCGGCGTGCCGGCCTTGTAGCCCCAGGTCTCGCCGCTGATGTTCCACACGCCGCTGACGTAGAAGCCGTCGGCGTTGAAGTCCTTGAAGCCGCCGTAGCGCGAGACGTCGGTGCGCATGTACTCGCCCTGCAGCTTGAACGGACCCTTCACCCACAGGCCTTCCACGCCGAAGGTGCCGATGCGGTCGGCGGCGCGCAGGCCGGTGCTGCCGGTATCGATGAAGCGGGTCGGCACCAGGTCGGCCATCGGGCGCGCGCGCAGGCGCGTCAGGTCGTGGTCGGTGTCCTTGTTGGTGTAGTTCAGGCCGAAATGCAGGACGTTGCCGGTCTCGTTGATCGGCGCGTAGTAGCCGCGCAGGCTGTAGCCGGCGCCGACTTCGCGGTCTCGGGTGAGCTCGCGGCCGAAGAAGCTGCCGGTGATGCCCCAGTTCACGTCGCCGTAGTTGTAGGCGATGGCGACGCGCCGCGCGGTGCCGAAGCTGTTGGTGATCGACGACTTGGTGATGAAGTCGTTGTTCTTCGTGGAGGACAGTTCCTCCATCGAGGCGCCCGGCTGCTTGAACTGGCCGACCTGGATGTAGTGGTTGGCGTTGTTGCCGAACTTGTACTTCACGTTGGCGTCGAGGAACTTGTCGTCCTTGGCGTCGTAGCCCAGCACCCACTCGATGTTGCCCGGGCCCTTGCCCTTGAGCACGAGTTCGGCGCGGCGCAGCTCCTGCAGGCGCTCCTTGCCGTCCTGGTCGGTCGCCGAATCGGCGCCGTAGTCGATGGTGTCGACGTCGAACTTGTAGGAATCGACCTGCACCAAGCCCTCGAACGAGACCTCGGAATTGCCGATGACGTCGATCGGCACTTCGGCGTGGGCCAGCGGGGCGAACATCGCGGCCAGCAGGGCGAGCGACAGGGTGTTGCGGGAGAGCGTCATGGGGAAGCCGCCTTCGGCAGTTGGGAGTGACCGGCGGCAAGCCTAGGGCGTGAATATTTCGTTCAGGTGACAATCCCGTGCCGACGGTCACGGGCGGCGGCCGAAATCCCGCGCAAAGGCGTTCAGGTTTCGCCGTCCGCGGTCTTGTCGGGATAGCGGCAGAGGTCGCGGATCGGGCAGCGCCCGCAGGCGGGCCTGCGCGCGATGCAGGTGTAGCGGCCGTGGAGGATCAGCCAGTGATGCGCGTCGTGCAGGAACTCGGCCGGCACCCGTTTCAGCAGCGCCTGCTCGACGGCGAGCACGGTCCTGCCCGCCGCGATGCCGGTGCGGTTGGACACGCGGAAGATGTGCGTGTCGACGGCCATCGTCGGTTCGCCGAACGCGGTGTTCAGCACCACGTTCGCGGTCTTGCGGCCGACGCCGGGCAGGGCTTCCAGCGCGGCGCGGTCGCGCGGCACCTCGCCGCCGTGTTCGGCCAGCAACCGCTCGCACAGCGCGATCACGTTCGCGGCCTTGGTGTTGAACAGGCCGATGGTCGCGATGTAAGGCTTCAGCCCTTCCACACCCAGCGCGGCGATCGCCCGCGGCGTGTTCGCGACCGGAAACAGCTTGCGTGTGGCCTTGTTGACGCCGACGTCGGTGGCCTGCGCCGACAGCACCACCGCGACCAGCAGTTCGAACGGCGTGGTGTATTCGAGTTCGGTGGTCGGGTGCGGGTTGAGTTCGCGCCAGCGCTCGAACGCGGTGCGCACGTCGGCCGCCGGCATCGTGCGGACGGGGCGCGATGCGGCGGGCGTCTTCTTCGCGACGGTTTGCTTCGTCGCCGTCTTCTTGGTGGACGTCTTCTGCGGAGTCGCCTTCTTCACGACCACTTTCTTCACCACGACTTTCTTCGCCAGTGCGTTTTTCGCGATGGCTTTCTTCACGGCGACCTTCTTCGCAGCCATGGTCTCAGTCGCTCCGCTTCGTCGACGCCTTCGCCATCGCACGCGCGAACGCGGCCGCGGCGGCCGGCGGCAGCGCGGGCATCGCCGGCGCGGGC
>JBQCJG010000323.1:0-5925 GCA_051952955.1 Lysobacteraceae bacterium
AGCGGCCGGCAAGCCCGGCCTGGTGATGGTCTGCGCGGTCATGCGCAAGCTCATGAGCATCGTCTTCGGGGTGCTCAAGCACCAGACCCCGTTCGCCACGCAGGGCCTTGCGCGGGGGTGAGCAAGACGGTATCTACCGAAGCCGGACATGTTTCATCTGCCAATCGTTCGTCTTCTGAATCGGCCAATTAAGTTGAAGGAGCGAGAGACGGTCATGCTCAAGCTTGCAGCGACGATCTTCATTTCGCTTCTCGTTTCAGCGTGTGGCAATCGCTCACCTGCCACCGCACAGGAAGGCGCTTCCTCGCCCGCGGCGACCTCACCCAAAGCCGCCTCCACTGTATCCGGTTCGGCCCGGCATGCAGCCGAGCCGATCGTCGATGTGCCGAAGATTGCCGGCAAATCCTTGGCGGAAGTATCGGCAATACTAGGCGAACCGACCTCGTGCGAAATGGCGAAGCAGGGAAAGAAGTGTCTCTTCAACACCGGTGGAACAGAAGTGGTGTTCATCTCCGGAAAATCCGACTGGATTACTGTCGAGACGCTCGACAACGCACCCTACTCAAGTGATGCACTGCCACTGCTTGGGTTCGGGAAGGAAAATCCTGTTTTTTCCAGCGAAAATGTCATCCGTTGGAGCAATATCCCCGGATTCGAAGAGATCAGTATTTTCCCTAGCGCAGCAGGTGTCGATTACGCACACATCAAGACCGCGACGCCGTGAATCCACCGGTCCAGCTCCAGATGATGCTCTCCTGCAGCGCACTCAAGGCATCCAGATGATTGAGATCCCCCACTGCATCGCCGGCACCCACACCCCCGGCCGTTCCGACCGCCACGCCGACGTCTTCGACCCCGCCACCGGCGCGGTGACGAAGCGCGTGCCGCTGGCGTCCGTCGACGACGTGCGCGCCGCGGTCGACGCCGCGGCCGCCGCGTTCCCCGCGTGGGCCGAGACCACGCCGCTCAATCGCGCGCGGGTCATGTTCCGCTTCAAGGAACTGCTGGAGCGCCACGCCGGCGACCTCGCGGCGATCATCACCGCCGAGCACGGCAAGGTGCTGTCCGACGCGCGCGGCGAAGTGACCCGCGGCCTCGAGGTGGTGGAGTTCGCCTGCGGCATCCCGCACCTGCTCAAGGGCGAGCATTCGATGAACGTGGGCCGCGAGGTCGATTCGTGGACCGAACAAGCGCCGCTGGGCGTCGTCGCCGGGATCACGCCGTTCAACTTCCCGGCGATGGTGCCGCTGTGGATGTTCCCGGTCGCCCTCGCCTGCGGCAACACGTTCGTGCTGAAGCCCTCGGAGCGCGATCCGTCCGCCGCCAACTTCATGGCCGACCTGCTGAAGCAGGCCGGTCTGCCCGACGGCGCGTTCAACGTCGTCCACGGCGACAAGGTCGCGGTCGACGCGCTGCTCGATGAGCCGCGCGTGCAGGCGATCAGCTTCGTCGGCTCCACGCCCATCGCCGAATACATCTACGCCCGCGGCAGCGCCAACGGCAAGCGCGTGCAGGCGCTGGGCGGCGCGAAGAACCACATGGTCGTGCTGCCCGACGCCGACCTCGACGGCGCGGTGTCGGCATTGCTCGGCGCGGGCTACGGCTCCGCCGGCGAACGCTGCATGGCGATCTCGGTCGCCGTGTGCGTCGGCGACGCCACCGCCGATGCGCTGGTCGCGAAGCTCGCGCCGAAGGTCGCCGCGCTGAAGATCGGCCCCGGGTGCCTGGATCCGGAAATGGGCCCGCTGGTCACCGGCGCGCATCGCGACAAGGTCCGCGGCCATGTCGATGCCGGCGTGGCCGAGGGCGCGACGCTCGTCGTCGACGGCCGCGGCCATGCGGTCGACGGCCATGCCGACGGCTTCTTCCTCGGCGGCTGCCTGTTCGACCGCGTCACGCCGGAGATGACCATCTACCGCGAGGAAATCTTCGGTCCGGTGCTGAGCGTCGTGCGCGTGCCGGATTTCGAGACCGCGCTGGCGCTCGTCAACGCCCACGAATACGGCAACGGCACCGCGATCTTCACCCGCGACGGCGGCGCCGCGCGCGCGTTCGCGCATCGCGTGCAGGCCGGCATGGTCGGCGTGAACGTGCCGATCCCGGTGCCGATGGCCTTCCACAGCTTCGGCGGCTGGAAGCGCTCGATCTTCGGCCCGCTGCACGTCCACGGCCCCGACGGCGTGCGCTTTTACACGCGGCTGAAGACGATCACCGCGCGCTGGCCGGACGACGTGCGCCACGCCGAATTCGTGATGCCGACGATGAAGTGACTTTCGATGCGCATCGCGCATCGAGGGTCATCCCGAACGAACGTGAGGGATCTGATTTGGACACGCCCAACCGCGCGAAGATCGTCATCCTCTCCGGCGCCGGCATCAGCGCCGAGAGCGGGCTGCCCACCTTCCGCGATGCCGACGGGCTGTGGCGCAACCATGACTGGCGCGCACTCGCGAGCCCCGAGGGCTGGCGCAAGCATCCGGAGCTCGTGCTCGACTTCTACAACGAACGCCGTGCCCGCGCCGCTCAGGCGCAGCCGAACGCCGCGCATCGCGCACTGGCGGCACTGGAAGCGAAGTACGACGTGGTGGTCGTTACCCAGAACGTGGACGACCTGCACGAGCGCGGCGGGTCGACGCAGGTGGTGCATCTGCACGGCGAACTGGCGTGGGCGCGCGGCACCTCGCCGCGGCGCCTGCGGCGTCGCATCGATGCCGCGCCGATCCGCATCGGCGACCTGTGCGACGACGGCTCACAGCTGCGGCCGGACATCGTCTGGTTCGGCGAGGACGTGCCAATGCTGGACGTCGCCGCGCACCACGTGTCCGAGGCGGACAAGGTGCTGGTCGTCGGCACGTCGCTGTCGGTGTACCCCGCCGCATCCTTGACGCGCTACGCGAACCCGACCGCGGAGAAGCTGGTGTGCGCGTTCGAGGTCGACGACCTGCCGTGGGGCTTCCGCATGCTGCGCGGGCCGGCGACGGAGATCGTGCCGGCGCTCGTGCGCGAGTGGCTGGCTGCGGCCGATTGAAGCTGCGACACCGCGGAGGGCGGCGATGCCGTCCTCCGCGGGCATCGGGCGCGGTCGCCGCTCACTTCACTCCGCGACGACGGGGCATTTCGTCGTGAACACCTGGCTGTAGGCCGTGGTGACGCCCCAGCTGAGGTGCCACGAACTGCAGCCGGCGCCCTGCATGATGGCGCGGGCGCCGACCTGGGTCGTGTGCGCGGCGTTGGTGTAGTACAGCACGTACGTTTCGTAGCCCGGGGCCGGGATCGGATATGCCTGGGATCCCGCGATCATGCCCGCGCTCGCCAGCAGCACGGCGGACAGCGCGACGCGTTTCGACTTGCGCATGGTGGCCTTCCTTGTTCGATGTCGGCGCCGGCATGGCGCCGACATCGGTGTACACCCGGCGCGGGCGCATTTCAAACCATCGTTCAAACCGCCGTGCGAATCGCCGGACGATGCCGGCAGGGACGAACTCAGCGCGGACGCCCACGGGCGCCGCGAGGATCGGTCGAATCGACCGCGTCCGTGACACCACGCCGAGGTTGCGCGGGCCGCGGATTCAGCAGGAACACGACATAGCCGCGGAAGAACGCATGACGCGCGAGCGCCGGCGGCGGCGTCCATTCGCCGCCCTGCAGCAGGCCGATGCGGAACGGTACGCGCAGCCGGTCGAGCCGCGCGAGGTACGTCGCGTAGCCGGGGATCACGTGCCGGCCCTGGTAGATCTGCAGCACGATCTCGTCGACCATGCCGGCCAGCGCGTCGAGGCCGGCCGGGTCGCCGTTCGCGCTCCAGTCGAGCAGGCCGGTGATGCCGAGCCGGCAATCGGCCGGCAACCGGCGGCGCAGGTCGCGCAGGAAGCCGGCGTATTCATCGAGATGCCGCGTGCGCGCATCGAAGTCGATCTGCACGCCGACCACGCGATTGCCGGCGGCGCGCCAGCGCTGCAGCCGCGCCAGCACCTGCGCGTGGATCGCCGGCGTCCAGCGCAGCGTCTGCACGCGGTAGACCATCCACACGTCGGCGTGGCGCACGCGCGGCAGCGCAGGGCGCTGCGCGGCGAGCCGCACCGACGGCGCCGCCTGCACCTCGCCGTCCAGCAGGTAGACCGTCTTCGCCCGCGCCAGCGCCGGCTGCGGCGCCACCCCGGCCCACAGCCAGAACGCGTCGTAGTGCGCGGCGTCGACGTGCGCGGTCGCGGCGCCGGGCTCGGGCGGCGCAGCGGCCACCGGCAGCAGCGCCGCCAGCAGCAGCGCCCCGAGCAGGCGCGCGACGCCGCGCGGCCTCACCAGTAGTACTGCAGCGATTGCGCCCACGGCGACGTCGGGAACTCGCTCTTCAGCCGCTTGAACCACGCCTTGCGCGTCGCGATCGGCACGTCTTCGCCGCCGCAGTCGTTCGAACCCGACGGCGCATAGCAATTCACCGCGCGATACAGCGCATAGGCGCGATCCTGCGGCAAGGCCGCGGCGTCGGCCATCACACGCTGGTAGATCGCCTGCCGCGCGAACGGCTTGCCGGGAAACTGCGTCGGCGAGCCGCCGAGCTCGCCCGCCGACGGCTGGCGGTCGAGGAAGAACCCGTCGTAGCCGTTGAGCCGCGCGAACTCGCCCAGGCACAGCGCCGCATGGACGTCGGCCGGGGTCTTCGCCAGCGTCGTCGCCACCGCAATCAGCGACGGGCAGCGATAGCCCACCTGCGTGCCCGTCCAAGCGAAATCGCCCAGCGGCGGCGCCTGGTCGAGCTTGAAATAGCGGTCCGGCTCCGCAGTCGGCGGCGGCAGCGTGCCCTTCGCGGCGGCGAGGAATTCGGCGTAGCGGCCGCGGGTCAGCGCCTTGTACAGCAGCACGTAGCGGGCGACGCCGCGTTCGCGCGCGGAGGCCGTGGTGTCGGCGATGCGGGCGCGCAGCAGGTCCGGGCCGGCGACGTTGATCAGCAGGATCTCGCGCAGTTCCGGGTCGGTCACCGGCGAGCCGGAGGCGAACACGCGATCGAGATGGCCGTGGCGCTCGTCGTGCATCGCGAGTGCCAGTTGCAGCGTCGCACCCTGCAGCGGCGCGGTCGCGCGCGGGAACAGCGAAACCAGCGCGTCGCGCGCCTTCGGATCGTCCAGACGATCGAGCGCCAGCGCACGCAGCGCGCGGCGGCTGAACGCCAGCGTGTCGAAGGCGCCCTTCCCTGCCTCCGCGGCCGGAATGCGTTCGAGCGCGACTTTCGGCGAACCCTCGACGAAGAACGCGTAGGCCGCGAGCAGGTAGTCGTGCAGGCCCGGCATCGACGCGAAGCGCGCACGCTGCGCCATCAGTTCATCGCGGCCGAGATCGCGCTTGCCGGCGTCGCGATCGCGACGCATGCGGCGCAGGTCGTCGACCGCCAGCAGCACCGGGCCTGCGGATTCGAGCCGGTACGCCTCGGCCGGCAGCTTCGCGTCGATTTCCTGCGCGAGGTCGAAGTCCGGCAGGTTGCGCTGCGCGGCATCGGCCTGCTCGATCTGCGCGCGATAGGCTGCGGCGAGCTTCGGGAGGTCCTGCCCCAGCCAGTACACACGGCGCAGCAGGCCCTGCGCCGATGCGGCATAGGCGCCGCGCGGATAGTCGCGGAGGTAGTCCCTGAGCGCGGCTTCGGCCTTGCCCAGCGCGGCCCGGTCCATCTTCTCGAACACGAGGTCGCCGTATTCGCCGAAACCGTTCGCCTGCGCGGCCAGCGCCCAGGTGCGGCCGACCATGTAGCGCGCGGCCTCGCGCACCCACGGCTGCTTCGACTTCGCCAGCGCGGCGAAGGGTGCGGTGTCGCGGTCGCCGGCGTAGAACGCGGCGGCGGCCTGCAGATAGGCGAGGAACGCCTTGCCCGATGCGGAATGGATGCTGGCGCCCAGCACCGGATCGAGCGGAGCCGGCGTGCCGCCGTCGGCCGCG
>JBQCJG010000324.1:0-6930 GCA_051952955.1 Lysobacteraceae bacterium
GAGCGCAGCGAGGGATCTGCCTTCGGTCTCCTCGCCGAAGAGACAGGCAGGTCGCCCGCTACGTTCCACGTGAAAGGTTTTCGACCCGCGCGAGGCGAGATCCCTGGCTTCGCTCGGGACAAGTTTTGAGGGCATCGCGAAGAAGCTTAGCTTCGACGCGATCGCCGTCAAAGACCGCAGGTGCGGTTCGCGCGCTACGCGCACGGGCATGGAAGCGTCCGGTACGGCAGGGAGTCGTCACGTCGCAGGCGGGATCGCTTAATCGCATCCGCAAGGGTGCTGCCTGCGCAGATGGTGCCGCCCCCTCTGGAATTTTCTGGATGGGCCGCCACCGGGACGCATCCGCGTCCCCGACGTTCAGGACGAACGTCGTCCGGGACCGCAAGCGGCAGGAGCCGCGAGCGGAGTTCACAAGAGGAGTGCACATGGCTCTGAATCTCACACAGAAGCAAGACGTCGTGGCCGAAGTGGCGGAAATCGCCGCGAAGGCCCACTCCCTGGTCGCTGCCGAATACGCAGGCACCACGGTCTCCCAGATGACCGCGATGCGCAAGAAGGCCCGCGAAACCGGCGTGTACTTGAAAGTCGTCAAGAACACGCTGGCCTCGCGCGCCGTGGCGGGCACCGAATACGAAGCTGTCCAGGACAAGCTCGTCGGTCCGCTGCTCTACGCATTCTCGCTGGAAGAACCGGGCGCCGCCGGCCGCCTGATCAAGGAATTCTCGAAGGGCAACGACAAGCTGCAGCCGAAGGTCGTCTCCGTCGGTGGCCAGGTCTATCCGGCCAGCCACGTCGACGTCCTGGCCTCGCTGCCGACCCGCGAACAGGCGCTGGCCATGCTGGCCCGCGTGCTGGCCGAGCCGGCTTCGATGTTCGCCCGCGCCATCAAGGCCGTGGCCGACAAGCAGGGTGGCGGCGATGCCGCGCCTGCCGAGGCCGCCCCGGCGGAAGCCTGAGTCCAACGTCTTTGACGATCGCACGGCGCATGCCGCGTGATCGCTAACCAATCAATCCAGAGGTCAACACAATGTCCCTTACCAACGAACAGATCGTCGAAGCCGTCGCCGGCAAGACCCTGATGGAAGTGATGGAGCTGGTCAAGGCCATCGAAGAGAAGTTCGGCGTCACCGCCGCCGCCCCGGTCATGATGGCCGGCCCGACCGCCGTCGCCGAAGTGAAGGAAGAGCAGACCGAGTTCAACGTCATCCTGAAGGCCGCCGGCGAGAAGAAGGTCGAGGTCATCAAGGCCGTCCGCGCCATCACCGGCCTGGGCCTGAAGGAAGCGAAGGACCTGGTCGAAGGCGCCCCGCAGACCGTGAAGGAAGCGGTCTCGAAGGAAGACGCCGAGAAGTTCAAGAAGGATCTGGAAGCCGCTGGCGCTCAGGTCGAGCTCAAGTGACCTTCGCAGAAGGTCATCCCGGACATCGCGCCCAGGCGCGATGCGCCGGGATCCGGTGACGAGGTCGTACGTCGTCACCGGGTCCTTGCTTGCGCGAGGATGACGCGACCAAGGCTGGGGGCGGAAGCCCCCGGCCTTTGGCCGTTGTGACGGGCCGTCGTTTCCCGCGGTCCGGACGTCGCCGGGAACGGCGCCGTCGAAGCAGGCAGTACGGCAGTACGCAGCAGTGAAGCAAGTCGACAATCGGAAGTAGCGGGAGAGGGCGTGCTGGTGCCGGCAATACCAGCGACTTCCGAGTGTCGATTCCCCGGGGCCCCGGTTCCACCGGAGCCGCCCCATCCGGCCGCAGCCGACACAGGCGCGCCGGCGACAACGCAATCCAAGCTGAGAGGCCTTTCTCCCATGACCACAGCTCACTCGACGACCTACTCGTTCACCGAGAAGAAGCGCATCCGCAAGAACTTCGGCAAGCGCCGTTCGATTCTCGAGGTGCCGTTCCTGCTCGCGATCCAGGTCGATTCCTATCGCGACTTCCTGCAGGCCGACGCCGATCCCGCCAAGCGCGAGGACCGCGGCCTGCACGCCGCGCTGAAGTCGGTGTTCCCGATCACCAGCTACAACGGCTACGCCGCCCTCGAATACGTTGGCTACAAGCTCGGCGACCCGGTGTTCGACGAGCGCGAGTGCCGCAACCGCGGCCTCAGCTACGGCGCCCCGCTGCGCGTGACCGTGCGCCTGGTGATCTACGACAAGGAATCGTCGAGCAAGGCCGTGAAGTACGTGAAGGAGCAGGAGGTCTACATGGGCGAGATCCCGCTCATGACCGACAACGGCACCTTCATCGTCAACGGCACCGAACGCGTCATCGTCTCGCAGCTGCACCGCTCGCCGGGCGTGTTCTTCGACCACGACCGCGGCAAGACCCACAGCTCGGGCAAGCTGCTGTACAGCGCGCGCATCATTCCCTACCGCGGTTCGTGGCTGGACTTCGAGTTCGACCCGAAGGACGCGGTGTTCACCCGCATCGACCGCCGCCGCAAGCTGCCGGTGACGATCCTGCTGCGCGCCCTCGGCTACAGCAACGAGGAGATCCTCGCGCAGTTCTTCGAGGTCAACACCTTCCACATCCTGCCGGAAGGCGTGCAACTCGAGCTGATTCCCGAGCGCCTGCGCGGCGAGACGCTGGACTTCGACCTCGCCGACGGCGACCGCGTCATCGTCGAGGCCGGCAAGCGCATCACCGCGCGCCACATCAAGCAGCTGGAGCAGTCGGGCATCGCCGCGCTGGCCGTGCCGGACAGCTACCTCGTGGGCCGCATCCTCTCGCACGACGTCATCGACGGGAACACGGGCGAGCTGATCGCCACCGCCAACGACGAGCTGGGCGACGACCACCTGCAGAAGTTCCGCAAGCACGGCATCGACAGCGTCGGCACCCTCTGGGTGAACGACCTCGACCGCGGTCCGTACATCTCGAACACCCTGCGCATCGACCCGACCCGCACCCAGCTGGAAGCGCTGGTCGAGATCTACCGCATGATGCGTCCGGGCGAGCCGCCGACCAAGGACGCCGCGCAGAACCTGTTCCACAACCTGTTCTTCACCTTCGAGCGCTACGACCTCTCGGCCGTGGGCCGCATGAAGTTCAACCGCCGCATCGGCCGCAAGGAAGTGGAAGGCAGCCCCGTGCTGTACGACTACAAGTACTTCGCCGACCGCAAGGACGACGAGTCCGTGCGCCTGCGCGAAGCCTGCGGCCCGGAGATGTCGGACATCCTCGACGTGATCCGCGTGCTGTGCCAGATCCGCAACGAAGGCACCGGCGTGGACGACATCGACCACCTCGGCAACCGCCGCGTGCGTTCGGTCGGCGAAATGGCCGAGAACGTGTTCCGCGTGGGCCTGGTCCGCGTCGAGCGCGCCGTGAAGGAGCGCCTGACGATGGCCGAGTCCGAAGGCCTGACGCCGCAGGAGCTCATCAACGCCAAGCCGGTCGCGGCCGCCATCAAGGAGTTCTTCGGCTCCTCGCAGCTGTCGCAGTTCATGGACCAGAACAACCCGCTGTCGGAAGTGACGCACAAGCGTCGCGTCTCGGCGCTGGGCCCGGGCGGCCTGACCCGCGAGCGCGCCGGCTTCGAAGTGCGCGACGTGCACCCGACCCACTACGGCCGCGTCTGCACCATCGAGACGCCGGAAGGCCCGAACATCGGCCTGATCAACTCGCTCGCCGTGTTCGCCCGCACCAACCAGTACGGCTTCCTCGAGACGCCGTACCGCAAGGTCGTGGACGGCCGCGTCACCGACGACATCGAATACCTGTCGGCGATCGAGGAGAACGAGTACGTCATCGCCCAGGCCAACGCCCAGCGCGACGACAAGGGCCTGATCACCGCGCCGTTCGTCGCCTGCCGCTACCAGGGCGAGTCGATGCTGCGCCCGGCGAACGAGATCCACTTCATGGACGTCTCGCCGATGCAGACCGTGTCGGTCGCGGCGGCGCTGGTGCCGTTCCTCGAGCACGACGACGCGAACCGCGCGCTGATGGGCGCGAACATGCAGCGTCAGGCCGTGCCGACGCTGCGTTCGCAGAAGCCGCTCGTGGGCACCGGCATCGAGCGCGCCGTGGCGCGCGACTCGGGCGTGACCGTGAACGCCCGCCGCGGCGGCGTGATCGAGCAGATCGACGCCGGCCGCATCGTGGTCAAGGTCAACGAGGTCGAGATCACCGACGCCACCGACGCCGGCGTCGACATCTACACGCTCATCAAGTACACCCGTTCCAACCAGAACACCTGCATCAACCAGCGTCCGCTGGTGAACGTGGGCGACGTGGTCGCGAAGGGCGACGTGCTGGCCGACGGTCCCTCGACCGACATCGGCGAGCTGGCGCTCGGCCAGAACATGCTGGTCGCGTTCATGCCGTGGAACGGCTACAACTTCGAGGACTCGATCCTGCTGTCCGAGCGCGTGGTGAAGGAAGACCGCTACACCACGATCCACATCGAGGAGCTGACCTGCCAGGCCCGCGACACCAAGCTGGGCCCGGAAGAGATCACCGCCGACATCCCGAACGTCTCCGAGCAGGCGCTGTCGCGCCTCGACGAGTCCGGCGTGGTGTACATCGGCGCCGAGGTCCGCGCCGGCGACATCCTCGTCGGCAAGGTCACGCCGAAGGGCGAGAGCCAGCTCACGCCGGAAGAGAAGCTGCTGCGCGCGATCTTCGGCGAGAAGGCCTCGGACGTGAAGGACAGCTCGCTGCGCGTGCCCCCGGGCATGGACGGCGTGGTCATCGACGTGCAGGTGTTCACCCGCGACGGCATCGAGAAGGACAAGCGCGCCCGCCAGATCGAGGAAGAGGAAATCCGCCGGGTCAAGAAGGACTTCGACGACCAGTTCCGCATCCTGGAATCGGCGATCTACGCCCGCCTGCGCGCCCAGATCCTCGGCAAGATCGCCAACGGCGGTCCCGGCCTGAAGAAGGGCGACACGGTCAGCAGCCTCGTCCTCGACGGCCTGAGCAAGAAGGACTGGTTCTCGATCCGCATGAAGGAGGACGAGGACGCCGACGCGATCGAGCGCGCCCAGAAGCAGATCGACGCGCACCAGAAGGAGTTCGAGCGCCGCTTCGCCGACAAGCGCGGCAAGATCACCCAGGGCGACGACCTCGCCCCGGGCGTGCTGAAGATGGTGAAGGTGTTCCTGGCGGTGAAGCGCCGCATCCAGCCGGGCGACAAGATGGCCGGCCGCCACGGCAACAAGGGCGTGGTGTCCAACATCGTGCCGATCCAGGACATGCCGTACATGGCCGACGGCCAGACCGTCGACATCGTGCTGAACCCGCTGGGCGTGCCGAGCCGAATGAACATCGGCCAGATCCTCGAAGTGCACCTGGGCTGGGCCGCGAAGGGCCTGGGCCAGAAGATCGGCCGCATGCTCGAGGCCCAGGCCAAGCTCGCCGACCTGCGCAAGTTCCTCGACGAGATCTACAACCACGACAACAAGCTGCATGGCCAGCGCGTGGACCTGACCCAGTTCTCCGACGAGGAGCTGCTGCGCCTGGCCCACAACCTGGTGGACGGCGTGCCGATGGCGACGCCGGTGTTCGACGGCGCGGCGGAATCCGAGATCAAGCGCATGCTCGAACTCGCGGACCTGCCGCAGAGCGGCCAGACCCAGCTGTTCGACGGTCGCACCGGCGAAGCCTTCGACCGCAAGACCACCGTCGGCTACATGCACATGCTGAAGCTGAACCACCTCGTCGACGACAAGATGCACGCGCGTTCGACCGGTCCGTACTCGCTCGTCACCCAGCAGCCGCTGGGCGGCAAGGCGCAGTTCGGCGGCCAGCGTTTCGGCGAAATGGAAGTCTGGGCGCTGGAAGCCTACGGCGCGGCCTACACCCTGCAGGAAATGCTGACGGTGAAGTCCGACGACGTGCAGGGCCGCAACCAGATGTACAAGAACATCGTCGACGGCGAGTACGAGATGGTCGCCGGCATGCCGGAATCCTTCAACGTCCTGGTGAAGGAAATCCGCTCGCTGGCCATCAACATGGAGCTGGAAGAAACCTGAGCCGAGCGCGGGCCGCGTGACGGCCCGCCACCGCCCAGCCCCCGCTTCCAGATTCCCGGAGAAATCAAATGAAAGATTTGCTCAACCTCTTCAACCAGCAGCGCCAGACCCTCGACTTCGACGCGATCAAGATCGCGCTGGCGTCGCCGGACATGATCCGTTCGTGGTCGTACGGCGAAGTGAAGAAGCCCGAGACCATCAACTACCGCACCTTCAAGCCGGAACGCGACGGCCTGTTCTGCGCCGCGATCTTCGGCCCGATCAAGGACTACGAGTGCCTGTGCGGCAAGTACAAGCGCATGAAGCACCGCGGCGTGGTCTGCGAGAAGTGCGGCACCGAAGTCACGCTCGCGCGCGTCCGCCGCGAGCGCATGGGCCACATCGACCTGGCCTCGCCGGTCGCGCACATCTGGTTCCTGAAGTCGCTGCCGTCGCGCATCGGCCTGATGCTCGACATGACCCTGCGCGACATCGAGCGCATCCTGTACTTCGAAGCCTACGTCGTGACCGAGCCGGGCCTGACCCCGCTCGAGCGCGGCTCGCTGCTGACCGAAGAGCAGTTCATGACCGCGCGCCAGGAGCACGGCGACGACTTCGAGGCCGCGATGGGCGCCGAGGCCGTGTACGAACTGCTGCGCACGATCGACCTGCAGTCGGAGATGGTGACCCTGCGCGAGGAGATCGCCAGCACCGGTTCGGAGACCAAGCTCAAGCGCCTCACCAAGCGCATCAAGCTGGTCGAGGCCTTCCTGGAGTCCGGCAACCGCCCGGAGTGGATGGTCATGACCGTGCTGCCGGTGCTGCCGCCGGACCTGCGCCCGCTGGTCCCGCTGGACGGCGGCCGCTTCGCGACCTCCGACCTCAACGACCTGTACCGCCGCGTCATCAACCGCAACAACCGCCTCAAGCGCCTGCTCGAGCTCAACGCGCCCGACATCATCGTGCGCAACGAGAAGCGC
>JBQCJG010000325.1:0-13996 GCA_051952955.1 Lysobacteraceae bacterium
GGGGTCCCGGGAGCGGCCGGGCCGGGGCGGGTGGGCGGGGGCCCGCGGGCGTGGAACGGGGCGGCCCCCCCCGGGCCGAATGACGATGCTCACTGGGCAGCGGCGCCAGCGCACGCGACACTGCGGACTCGCTCCGCCCTCCGTGCATCGCCATGGCCGTTCCCGCGTCCGCCGTTCCCTTCCCGATCGCGTCCTACGTCTTCCCGCTGCTGATCGCGTTCGCGATGTACCGCCGCATCCGGCGCAATTTCGGCGTGCAGCCGTGGCGACCGACGCGGGCGTGGATCCGCCTCGGTTTCCTGTCGCTGGCGTCGCTGATGCTGCTGGTCGCGGGCGTGCTGATGCCGCAGACGCTGCCGGCGATCGGCATCGGTCTCGCCTGCGGCGCGGTGCTCGGCTACTTCGGCCTGAAACACACGCACGTCGCCTTCGTCGGTGGTCAGCGCACCTACACGCCGAATCCGTGGATCGGCGGTGCGCTCAGCGCGCTGCTGGTCGGGCGGCTGGCGTGGCGCTGGACGCACGGCGGCCTCGCCGCGGCGCAGGCCGCACCCAGCGGCGTGACCTTCGGCATCGCGATGGCGCTCATCGCCTATTCGCTGGTCTACATCGCCGGGCTGATGCTGCAGATGAAGCACCTGCCGGCGGCGTCCCCGGATCCGCCCGCAGTGTCCTGACCGCAGGCCCGGCGCTCACGCGTCGGCGACGTCCTCGGGCATCAGCGCCGGCTCGCGCTCGAACCGGCGCACCAGCGCCTCGAATTCGGCGACGTGGCGCCGCAGGCGCACGTCGTCCGCCTGCGACGACAGGAACGCTTTGCGCTTGCCGGACACCAGTACGTCGAGCTGTCGGCCCTTGCGCGCCAGCGGCTGCCGCAACCGCCGGAACGGCTGCAGCACGTCTGCGGCGACGCTCGCCGGGAGGTGCGCACGCAGCCACGCCAGTTGCGCGGTGTCGAACAGGCCCGACGGGAAATCCAGCGCCTCCAGCCCGGTCAATGCCGCCAGCGGCTGGATGCGCCCGTCGCCGACCGCCTTCGCGTTGAATGCGAGCGTGCGCAGCCGCGCCAGGCCGGACAGCGGTTCCAGCGTGTCGATCTCGCACTTGTTCCAGATCGCGTTGCCGAAGACGAGGGCTTCCAGCGCTTCACCGCCGGCGAGGTCCGACAGGTCGCGCAGCTTCGTGAAGTCGTCGAAGTGCAGGCCGCGCAGCGCCGGCGTGCGCGCGAGGTTCCACAGCCGCGTCGTCTTCTGGTTCCAGTAGAACGCGACGTGCGTGAGCTGCGGCATCGCTTCGAGCGGCGTCAGATCGACGATGCGCGGACACTTCCAGAAATGCAGGGCGGTGAGTCGCGCGCCCAGCCCGCTGCAGAGCAGCTCGAGCGTCTTCTGCTCGACGCCGCTCACGGTCAGCGCGGTGACCTCGGGCGCCTCGGCGAGAAACAGCAGCGCGTCGGCCGGCAGCTTGCCGCCGTTGAGCTCGGGCTGCAGCCGCATTGCGTGCCACGGCGGCGCCTCGCCGGGACGATGCAGCCGGCGCAATGCCGCCAGCGATTCGATGCGTTCTTGCGTCATGCCGTCTCTCCGTCCGGCGGATGTCGATCCATGCTTGCAGAATGCTGCTGCAATCAGGCTGCGGGCGATCGCAGCGCTTCGACCACCGGCGCGACCTGCGCCTCGCGACCGAGCGCGGCGCCGACGCGCGCGAGCGCAGCGGCGAGTTCGGCCGGCGCATCGGCGCGCAGCGTCGCGTGGCCGACCTTGCGGCCCTCGCGCGGTTCCTTGCCGTAGTCGTGCCAGTGGCCGCCCGGCTCGCCCAGCACCGCGGCGGCGTCGGGCATCGCCCCGATCCAGTTGAGCATGCAGGCGATGCCGACCATGCGCGTGTCGCCCAGCGGCAGGCCCAGCACCGCACGGAGATGGTTCTGGAACTGCGAGGTCTCGCTGCCTTCGATCGTCCAGTGCCCGGAGTTGTGCACGCGCGGCGCGAGTTCGTTCGCCAGCAGCACGCCGTCGCGGCAGAACAGTTCCAGCGCGAACACGCCGACGTAGTCCAGCGCTTCGGCCAGCGCCTGCGCATGCGCGATCGCGCGCGCCTGCAGCGTCGCGCCCACGCGCGCGGGCGCGAGGCTGGCGGACAGCACGCCGTCGACGTGCCAGTTCTCGGTCAGCGGCCAGGTGAGGAACGTGCCGTCGCGACCGCGCACGGCGACCACGCTCAGTTCGCGCTCGAATGTCACGAAGCCTTCGAGGATCAGGCCGACGGTCGCGGCCTGCGCGCCGAGCGCGGCCCATGCGGCGTCGACGTCGCCCGGCGCCTTGATCCGGAACTGGCCCTTGCCGTCGTAGCCGAGGCGGCGGGTCTTGAGGATGCACGGCATGCCGATCGCGGCGACCGCGGCATCGAGCGCGGCCCGGTCCGCCACGTCGGCGAACGGCGGCACCGGGATGCCCAGTTCGCGGAACAGCGTCTTCTCGGCGAGGCGATCCTGCGCGACGGCGAGCGCACGCGGGTTCGGGAACACCGGGATGCGCTCGTCCAGCCACTGCGCGGATTCGGCGGGCACGTTCTCGAAATCGAAGGTCGCGACATCGACCTGCGCGGCGAACGCGGCGAGCGCGTCCTCGTCGCGGTAGTCGCCGACGATCAGCGGCGCGAACTGGCCGGCGCAGGCGTCGGCGACGGTGTCGAGCACGCGGAACCGCAGGCCGAGCGGCGCGCCCGAGAGCGCGAGCATGCGGGCCAGCTGCCCGCCACCAAGGATGCCGACGGTGGTCATGCGCGCCTCATGTCCGGGGATCGTCGTGATCCATCACGTCCTGCGTCTGCTGCGCGCGGAAGGCGGCCAGCGCCGCGCCGACGGCGGGCAGTTCGGCGGCCAGCATCGCCGCGGCGAACAGCCCGGCATTGGCGGCGCCGGCATTGCCGATCGCGAAGGTGGCGACCGGGACGCCCGCGGGCATCTGCACGATCGACAGCAGCGAATCCAGGCCGTTCAGCGCCTTGCCCTGTACCGGCACGCCCAGCACCGGCACCGCGGTCTTCGAGGCGAGCATGCCCGGCAGGTGCGCGGCGCCGCCGGCACCGGCGATGATCGCGCGCAGGCCGCGGGCCTCGGCGGTCGCGGCGTAGTCGAAAAGGACATCGGGCGTGCGGTGCGCGGACACCACGCGCACTTCGTGCGGCACGCCGAGGGCTTCGAGTTTCGCCACCGCGTGCTGCATCGTCTCCCAGTCGGAGCGCGATCCCATCACGACACCCACCAGCGGTCGGCCGGTTGCGTCGGCGTTGCTGTCTGCCATGGCCCTTCCCCGCGGCATCGCGCCTGCTGCAAAGCGGTATTCTAGCGGCATCCCACCCCGGCTTCATCGAAATGGACCGCAAGCTCGTCGATCTGCTCGTCTGCCCCGCCACCCGCCAGCCGCTGGCGCTGCTCGACAAGCCCGGCCTGGACGCGCTGAACGCGGCCATCGCCGCCGGCGGCGTGCAGCGCGTCGACGGCACGCCGCAGACCGAGCCGCTGCGCGAGGCGCTGATCACCCGCGACCGCAGGACCGTCTACCGCGTCGACGACGGCATCCCGGTGCTGCTGGTCGAGGAAGGCATCGCGGCAGCGGCGGCGTGAGCGCCGACGGCATGTCGAACATCTCCGCACCGCCGGCTTCGGTGGTCGACGCCGACGTCGCCGCGGCGCTGGCCGAGGATCTCGGCAGCGGCGACGTCACCGCCGCCCTGCTGCCCGATGGCCCGGACATCGCCTACCTGCTGTGCAAGGAAGACGCCGTGGTCTGCGGCCGGCCGTGGTTCGATGCCTGCCACCGCGCGCTCGATCCCGACGTGCGCATCGACTGGCGCGTGGCCGAGGGCGACCGCGTCGCGAAGGGCACCGTGCTGGCGACGCTGTCCGGCCGCAGTCGCGCGCTGGTCAGCGCCGAACGCGCCTCGCTGAACTTCCTGCAGACGCTGAGCGGCACCGCCACGGTCACGGCGCAGTACGTCGAGGCCGTGCGCGGCACGGGCGCGACCATCCTCGACACCCGCAAGACGATCCCCGGCCTGCGCATCGCGCAGAAATACGCGGTCCGCGTGGGCGGCGGCCGCAACCACCGCATCGGTCTGTACGACGCGGTGATGCTCAAGGAAAACCACATTCGCGCGTACGGCTCGCTGGCGGGCGCGGTCGCCGCGGCGCGAGCGAAGTCGCCCGTGCTGCCGCTGATCGTCGAAGTCGAAACGCTGGCGCAGCTGCGCGAAGCGCTGGACGCCGGCTGCACGCGCATCCTCATCGACGACTTCGACGCCGGCATGCGCCGCGAGGCGGTGCGGATCGCGCGTTCGGCGCCGTACGACGGCCGCATCCCGCTGGAAGTGTCCGGCGGCGTGGACCTGGCCACGCTGCGCGGCATCGCCGAGGACGGCGTGGACTGCATCTCGATCGGCGCGCTGACCAAGCACGTGCGCGCGATCGACCTGTCGCTGAAACTGGGACCGCCGCCGGGCGAATGAGCCGCGGCGCGTCGGCAGGACGTGCTCAGCCGAACGTGCTCAGCCAAACCAGTACTGGTGCATCGCCGCCAGGAATTCCGGCGTGATCGGGTAGCCCGACTGCGCGCCGAGCACCGAATCGATGCCGCAATGCGGGCACAGCGCGGTCTGGCCCGCTTCGGCCGGCGTGGCGGCGGTCGCATTCCCGGGCCGGTCGACCCATTCGGTGATTTCGGACGGCTCGAAGATCGTGCGGCAGTAGTAGCAGCCGCAAATCAGGCTGGCTTCGATGTCGGCGCGATGGTTCGACGACTTCGAATGCGCCGCGTGCAGTTGCGGATCGGGATGGTGGGTCACGGTCAGCGCAGCACCAGGATCGCGACGACGACCAGCGCGGCCGCGGCCGCCACCCACACCCAGCGCGGAATGCCGCCGCCGACGGGAACGGGCGCCACGGCGCCTTCCTTGCCCAGTTCCAGCAGGGTGAAGCGCACGGCGTCGAAACCGATCTCGTCGCTGGGCTGCGCGATCGCGCGCTGCGTGCGCTTGCCGTTGTGGAAGCTGCCGTTGGTGGAGCCGAGGTCTTCCAGCACCACGCCCTCGTTGGTCGGGATCAGCTTGGCGTGCTTGCGCGACAGGCTGGTGTCGTCGAGGCGCAGTTGGCACTCCGGGGCGCGGCCGACGATCGTCGAGCCGGTGAGCGGATAGACCCGGCCGAGGTTGCGGCCGTTCTGCGCCCGCAGCGCGTACTTCGGCAGCGCGGCGCGGACGGTGGTGGTGCCGACGTCGTCGACCGGCGCCTGGGCCGCCGGGCCGGTGCTCGCGCGGGACGCATCCAGCGCGACCAGCGAGGCCTGCACGGTGCCGAACGCGATGCGGTCGCCGGCGCGCAGCGCGATCGGGCCATCGACCGGGCGGTCGTTGACGGTGACCGCGGCGCCGCGGGCGATCTTCAGCATCACGCCCTGCGGGCCGACATGCAGTTCGCAGTGCTGCGGCAGGATGTCGGGACCGCGCAGCCCGATGTCGGCATCGCTCGCCGATCCGATGCGTTTGACGCCCTGCTGCAGCAGGGTGGGCGGGAATTCGCCGGCGGCGAACACGAGCTTCATGGGCGATCTTGCTCCGGGGTCGGGATTGCATCCGCGGCCGGGCGGCCGCAAATTAACGAAATGCCAACTTTACTGATCCTGATGATCGTGGGTGCGATGGGGTTCGCATTCTGGACCGCCTCGCGGGCCGCCGCCGAGCGCGCGCTGCGCATCGGTGGCGAAGCCTGCCAGGCCGCCGGCGTGCAACTCATCGACCAGACCGTGCATGCGACCGGCTTGCGCCTGCGCCGCGGCGAGAGCGGCTGGCTGGGGCTGGAGCGCAGTTTCCGCTTCGAATATTCGCAGGACGGCACCGACCGGCACATCGCGCGGCTGGTGCTGCAGGGCGAGCGGCTGGTGGCGTTCGCGGGCCCGGTCGCGGCGCACCGGGCGTCGATCGCGGACACGATCGGCGGCACGACCGACGACTGAGCGGGTCAGCGCGCGGCGTGTGTGTGTGGCCTGTTCCTGCATCGCTCCCCCTGCGATCCGAACCGAATCCGTACCGCGTCTATTTCACGATGCGCAGGTGGCTGCCGCGCTTCGGTGGCGGCGCATCGTCCCCGCCTTCGGGGCCGGCATCGTCATCCTCGCCGGCCTCCGGCGCGAACGGTTCCTCGGCCAGGCCCATGCCCTGCCCGGTCTCGCGGGCATAGATCATCAGGACCGCGTCGACCGGCACCCGCACGGCGTGGCTGACGCCCTGGAACCGTGCGGTGAAGGTGATCAGCGCGTTGCCCATGTCCAGCCCGGCCACGGCGCGATCGGCGACGTTGAGCACGACCTTGCCGTCCTGGATCGCGCCCGGCGGCACGCCCACGCCCGGTCGGCCGGCATCGACCAGCAGGTACGGCGTCATGCCGTTGTCGACGATCCACGCGTAGATCACCCGCAGCAGGTACGGGCGCTGGCTGGTCATGCGGGTGGACGGCCCTGCGGTCATGGCCGGAGTGTACTGCGCAGGGGCGTGCCGGACTGCAACATGCCGCGGACCCGCGTCAGGCCGGCAGGTCGCGCAGGGATTTCTCCTGCGGCGTGAGGCTGCGGACGAAGCCCGGGTTGCGGAAGATGCGGTTGCCGTAGTCCTCGATCACCCGGCCGTCGCCGGGCAGCGGCACGTCCAGCGCCTGCAGGCGCCACACGATCGGCGCCATGGCGCAGTCGGCCAGGCTCATCTCGTTGTTGAGGAAGAACTTGCTCGCCTTGAACAGCGGCACCGCGGCGGTGAGCAGTTCCTTCAGGCGCTTGCGCCCGTCCTCCGCCTGCTGGCGGTTGCCGAACTGCACGGCCTGCACCTGCGGCACCCAGTCGTGCTCGATCCGCAGCATCGCCAGGCGCAGGCGCGCGCGCGACAGCGGGTCGATCGGCATGAGCGGCGGATGCGGATAGCGCTCGTCGAGGTATTCGCTGACCACCGACGCCGCGTAGAGCACCAGGTCGCGTTCGACCAGGGTCGGCACCGAATGGTACGGATTGAGGTCGATCAGGTCCTCGGGCGGATTCTGCGGATCGACCGGGACCAGGTCGTAGGTGACGCCCTTCGCGGCGAGCACCAGGCGCACGCGATGGCACAGGACGTCGTCGACGGAGGAAAACAGGGTCAGGGCATTACGCATACGCAGACTCGCCATCCTTCAATAAAGACACGGGGCGGCCGGACCAGCCGGTCGCCCCGCGCGTGAACGTCGTCGAGCAGAGGGGACACCCGGGCATCAATGGACGTCGCGCCAGTATTCCTTCTTCAGCAGCCATGCCATGAGGGTGAAGAACGCGAGGTAGAGGATCACCCAGACGCCGGTCTGCTGGCGCTGGAGCGCGCCCGGCTCGCCCGCGTACTCGAGGAAGGTCGTGATGTCGCGCGCGGTGCCGTCGAATTCCTCGGCGGTCTGCGTGCCGGGCTGCGAGACCACCAGCGCCTTGATGCACGCGTCCTCGGCTTCGGTCGTGCCGTGCGGGCAGGCCAGCACCGGCTTGCCCTTGTCGTCCTTCTCGCCGGTCGGCTCCTTCGCGGCGAACACCGGGCGCTGGTTGCCCTGCATGTGCCACAGCGGGTTCGGCATCGAGGCGTTGGGGAACAGCTTGTTGTTCCAGCCCAGCGGCCGCGCCTCGTCGATGTAGAACGACTTGAGGTAGGTGTAGATCCAGTCGGTGCCGCGGACGCGCGCGGTCAGGCTGAGATCCGGCGGCGCCTTGCCGAACCACTTCGCGGCCTTGTCTTCGGGCATCGGCGAGATGATGTGGTCGCCGATCTTCGCGCCGGTGAAGTTCAGGTTGTCCATCACCTGCGCTTCGGTCAGGCCGAGGTCCTCGGCCATGCGCGAGTAGCGCAGGTACTTCAGCGAGTGGCAGCCGGAACAGTTGTTCATGAACAGCTGCGCGCCGCGCTGCAGCGAACCCTTGTCCTCGAGATCGGTGCCCGCGTGCAGCAGGTCGCCCTCCTCGGACGCGAACACCGGGGACACGGCCAGCAGGCCGAGCAGGACGATCGCGCCGCGCTTGAGCAGGGAAGTCTTCATCGTGGATGGCTTAGTCATGCATCGTCACCCGATCCGGGACCGGCTTGGTCTTGTCGAGCTTCGTCCACACCGGCATGGTGAGGAAGAACAGGAAGTAGAGAACGGTCAGCACGCGGCCGATCTGGGTCTCGACCGGGTCGGTGCCCGGGCCGGCGCCGATCTTGCCGAGCCACACGAAGCACACCGCGAACACCGCCAGCGCGACCTTCGAAATCGTGCCGCGGTAGCGGATCGACTTGACCTTGGCGCGGTCCAGCCACGGCACCAGGAACAGCATCACGATCGCGCCGAACATCACCAGCACGCCCCACAGCTTGATGCCGAAGAACGAGGGCACCACGCGCAGCATCGCGTAGTACGGGGTGAAGTACCACACCGGCTTGATGTGGCTCGGCGTGACGAGGCGGTTGGCCTCGACGAAGTTGTCGTGCTCCAGGAACCAGCCGCCGAAGGTCGGCGCGAAGAACGCGATGAACGCCGCGATCATCAGGAAGAAGCCGACGAAGAAGGTGTCCTTCACCGTGTAGTACGGGTGGAACGGGACGCCGTCGGCCGGCGCGGTGGGCGACCAGCGGTTGCCCTTGGGGCCCTTCTTGATCTCGACGCCGTCCGGGTTGTTCGAGCCGACTTCATGCAGCGCGCCGAGGTGCAGCACGACCAGCAGCAGCACCAGCGGCATCGCGATGACGTGCAGCGCGAAGAAGCGGTTGAGGGTGGCGTCGCTGGGCAGGTAGTCGCCCATGATCCACTCGGTCAGGCTCTGGCCGATCACGGGGACCGCGCCGAACAGCGAGATGATGACCTTCGCGCCCCAGAACGACATCTGGCCCCACGGCAGCACGTAGCCCATGAACGCCTCGGCCATCAGCACGAGGTAGATGAGCATGCCGAGGATCCATACCAGTTCGCGCGGCTTCTTGTACGAGCCGTACATCAGGCCGCGGAACATGTGCAGGTAGACGACGATGAAGAACAGCGACGCGCCGGTGCTGTGCATGTACCGGATGATGTTGCAGCCGTCGACGTCGCGCATGCAGTACTCGACCGAGGCGAAGGCTTCCGCCGCGCTCGGCTTGTACTGCATCGTCAGGAAGATGCCGGTGATGATCTGGTTGGCCAGGACCACCGTCGCCAGGATGCCGAAGATGTACCAGAGGTTGAAGTTCTTCGGCGCGTAGTACTCGGACATGTGCTTGCGGTAGAAGGGCATGAAGCCCGGCGCCCGCTCGGTGACCCAGTCCATCGCGTTGTTCGCGGTACGGGTGATGATGTTCGACATGGCTTACGCCCCTTCCTTCGGATCGACGCCGATCACGATGGTGTTGTCGTCGGCGTAGTGGTGCGGCGGCACAGGCAGGTTGCTCGGTGCGGGCACGCCGTCGAAGACGCGGCCGGCCATGTCGAAGCGCGACTTGTGGCACGGGCAGAAGTAGCCGCCCTTCCACGCCGCGTCGAAGGGTTCGGGCCGGATCTCGGCCTTCATCTCCGGCGAGCAGCCGAGGTGGGTGCAGATGCCGACCAGCACGGAGATCTCCGGCTTGATCGAGCGGAACTCGTTGACCGCGTACTTCGGCTGCTGGTCCGCGTTCGACGACTTCGGGTCGCGCAGGCGGCCGTCGAGGCTGGGCAGGACGTCCAGGACCGCCTTGGACCGCTTGACGATCCAGATCGGCTGGCCGCGCCATTCGTAGACCAGGCGCTGGCCTTCCTGCAGGCCGCCGATGTCGGCGGTCACGGGCGCGCCGGCGAGCTTGGCGCGCGCGCTGGGTTCCCAGGACTTGATGAACGGGACCGCGGCACCTGCGACGCCGACGGCGCCCACCACGGCAGTGGAGGCGGTCAGGAAGCGGCGACGCCCCGCATCGACCGGTTGCGCGCCGTCACCCCGAGGGTGGTCCGACCCGCCTTCGACTTTTGTTGCCATCCGGCACTCCGCAAAAAACGTGGGCTACTTGGATCGCCGGCCCGCTCCGTCTCCGGAGGTCGGTCGGCAAAGACGACGAAGTGTAACGGAACGCTGAATCTGGCGACAATCTTTGCCGCGCCGGACGCGTCCCCGGGCCGGTCGGGACCGGGCAGGCGGCAGGTCAGCCGCGGCCGCCGAGGGCGCCGCGGTAGCGTTCGGCGAGGACCCGGACGCGCTCGACGTAGCGCTGGGTCTCGCTGTAGGGGGGCACGCCACGGTACTTGTCGACCGCGCCCTCGCCCGCGTTGTAGCCGGCCGCGGCCAGCGCCAGGTCGCCGTTGTAGCGCTTGAGCAGCCACGCCAGGTACTGCACGCCGCCGCGGATGTTCTGGCCGGCGTCGAAGGCATTGCTCACCCCGAATCGCCGCGCCGTGGCCGGCATCAGCTGCATCAGCCCCTGCGCGCCCACCCGCGACATCGCATTGGGGTTGTAGGACGACTCGGCATGGATGATCGCGCGGACGATGGCCTCTTCGACCCCGTGGGTGGCGGCCGCATCGTGGATCTCGGCGGCGTAGGCCGCGGTGTTGAGCCGCAGCGTGCCGAAGTTCACGCCCGGCAACGGCGCGCAGGCGTAGCAGGTCTCGAGGAAGCTGTAGCGGATGGTGCGCACCGCGGTCGCGCCGGCCACGCCGCGCGGCGGCTTGCTGGTGTAGTTGCGCACGCCGTCCTTGATGTAGGAGTAGACCTGCCCCTGCACCCGGCGGGTGGTGTTCGCGGCGCGCGGCGGCGGCGATGGCGTGATCGCGACGGGCGTCGGCACGGTCGGGACGATGGCTGCCGGCGCGGACACGGCGGTGGCCGGCGGCGTCACGGTCACCGCGACCGGTGGCGGCGCGGTGCGCACGGCCGGCGAGGACGGGGTGTAGCGCGAGATCACGGTGCAGCGCGCACCCTTGAGGCGCTTGCTGCCGTAGGTCGGCGTGCCGTCGGCGCCCTCGCAGCGATAGACCGTGCCCGCGTACGCGCAGGGCGCGGCCGCCAGCATCAGGCCAATCGCAATGAGGGTCCGGGCACCTCGCATGGCCGACAGTCTGGCGGCACGAAGAAGGTTTGCCAAGTCCTTGATTGTCAAACGGCGACGCACATCGCGACCCGAAGCCGGCACCCGCCGGCACGTGGCAGAATACCCGGCCTCGCCCCTCCCTCCCTGCTGCCGGCCCGGACTCACCGCCGCGCCCCCGGACACGCCCATGACCGACACCCTCGCCCCCGCTGTGCTCGACGCCGCCCTCGCCTCGCCCTTCGCCCCGGAGGCCGCCGCGCCGAAGAAGCTCTACATCCAGACCCACGGGTGCCAGATGAACGAGTACGACTCGGCCAAGATGGCCGAGGTCCTCGGCGCCGAAGAAGGCATGGTGCTGACGGAAAACGCCGAGGAAGCCGACGTGATCCTGCTCAATACCTGCTCGATCCGCGAAAAGGCGCAGGAGAAGGTGTTCAGCCAGCTCGGCCGCTGGCGCGGGCTGAAACGCGACCGGCCGGTCGTGATCGGCGTCGGCGGCTGCGTCGCCAGCCAGGAAGGCGAGGCGCTGCTCAAGCGGGCCCCGTTCGTGGACCTGGTGTTCGGGCCGCAGACCCTGCACCGCCTGCCCGACCTGCTCCGTTCCAGACGCGAGACCGGCCGGCCGCAGGTCGACATCAGTTTCCCGGAGGTCGAGAAGTTCGACCGCCTGCCCGAACCGCGCGCCGAGGGCCCGACCGCCTTCGTTTCGATCATGGAGGGCTGCTCGAAGTACTGCTCGTTCTGCGTGGTGCCCTACACCCGCGGCGAGGAGATCAGCCGACCGTTCGAGGACGTGCTGGTGGAGGTCGCGCAGCTCGCCGCCCAGGGCGTGCGCGAGGTCACCCTGCTCGGCCAGAACGTCAACGCCTACCGTGGTCCGTACGGCGAAGAGGGAGAAGTGGCCGACCTCGGCCTGCTGATCCGCGCCGTGGCCGGGATCGAGGGCATCGGCCGCATCCGCTTCACCACCTCGCATCCGCTGGAGTTCTCGGATTCGCTGATCGAGGCCTATCGCGACGTGCCGCAGCTGGCGAACTTCCTGCACCTGCCGGTGCAGTCCGGCAGCGACCGCGTGCTGTCGGCGATGAAGCGCGGCTACACCGCACTGGAGTTCAAGCAGAAGGTGCGCAAGCTGCGCGCGGTGCGCCCGGACATCTCGATCAGCTCGGACTTCATCGTCGGCTTCCCCGGCGAGACCGACGCGGATTTCGAAAAGACGATGAAGCTGATCGAGGACGTCGGCTTCGACCAGAGCTTCTCCTTCATCTATTCGCGCCGCCCGGGCACGCCCGCCGCGGACCTCGAGGACACCGTGACCGACGCCGAGAAGCACGCCCGCCTCTCGCGCCTGCAGGCCGCGATCAACGACAACGCGAAGCGCATCGCGCAGGCGATGGTCGGCACCACGCAGACGGTGCTGGTCGAAGGCCCGTCGAAGAAGAATCCAGCCGAACTGACCGGCCGCACCGAGAACATGCGCTTCGTGAACTTCCCGGCGCCGGCCGGCGCGTCGCTGGTCGGCCGCTTCGTCGACGTCGTCGTCACCGACGCGATGAGCAACTCGCTGCGCGGGCGGCTGGCCGGCTGAGCCGGCCCTGCGTTGGCAGGCTGAGTCGCATCAGTACAGCGGCACCCCGCTGTCGTAGGCATCGACGAACGCCGCCCAGTCCAGCACGACCTGGTCGGCGTAGGCGAAGGCGAAGTTCGCGATCTCCGTCTTCAGGCCGCTCTTGCTGGTGATCGCGTCGCTCACCTGCTTGTCGATGCTGTAGCCCACCACCGCCGCGTCGTAGTCCTGGTCCGCCAGCGCGTGCGCCGACGCCAGCGCCTGGCCGAAGCAGGTCGCCGCGGTGTCGAGTTTGCCGGCGCTGTCGAACGCGGCGGCGTCGACGTCCTGCTGGTACGGCGATTTCTCGTGGACCCAGTACGGCAGCCCGCCGACGCTGGCCCAGCCGATCAGCACGTCGGCATCGAGCACCTGCGCCTTCGCCGTGCGCGCGACGCGCTGGCCCTCGTGCGCTCCGTACGCGGACGCCGGCAGGTTGCCGGGCACGGTCTGCGCGACGGCGCTGGCGGATTCCTGCTTGAACTCCAGGATGACGTCGTCAGAAGTCGCCGTCGAAGCGCCTTCGACGAGCATGTAATACCGCAGCCGGCCGAGGCTGCCCACGCCCGAGCCCAGCTTCTGGCGCACGTCCTTGACTGTGTAGAAGCTCGGCGCGTAGCGCTTGGACGATGCGATCGAATTCACGTAGCCGGTCATCGCGCCGACGAGGGCGCTGCGCGTGGTCGCGGAAACGCCGACGAGGTCGGCCGTGGTCTGGAACGTGCGCACGCCGCCCGCCACCTGCGTGTACTTCGACAGCAGCGACGACCGCGTCTTCGCGTCGGCGGCGGCGATGAGGTCGTCGACCACGCCGGTGGTCGTGCTCTTCGTCAGCCGGAACGAAGACTCGGCGCTGCTGCCCTTGAAGTCGGCCATCCTGTCGGCGTACGCACCGACCAGCGTGCCGATCGCGGTGCGGATGTCGGCGTCGGCGACGCCATTGGCGCGACCGACCAGCACGAGGCTGGTCGCGAGCCGGCGCAGGTCCCACGTGTACTGGCCGAGGTAGCCTTCGTCGAAGTCGGACACGCGGAACACCGCGGTGCCGCTGCTGTCGCGGGCGGCATCGAAATTGCCCAGATGCGCGTCGCCACCGATCCAGGTCTGCCCGGTCTGCGCCGTTGCATAGGCCGAGGCCGGCCATGTCGCCATGTCGCGCTGGAACAGGTGCGCGGTGCCGCGATAGAACGTGTACGGATCCAGCGCCATCTTCGCGAGCTTGGCGTCCAGCTCGCCGGCGGCGATGGTCGCGTAGGGATGGTTCCAGTCGTGGATCTGCGCCACCACCCAGGTCGGTCGCGGTGTCGCGGCAGAAGCCGGCGGGAT
>JBQCJG010000326.1:0-2047 GCA_051952955.1 Lysobacteraceae bacterium
GGGCGCGCCCGACCACCGCCCCCGCGTGATCGCGCCGAAGATCCGCCCGTGGGCGCGGGCGGTGACGGGGGCCTGCGCGCCGATGCGCCGGCGCGGGGTGGCGACGGCGACGCGCAGCGCCGCGGCGAAGCGGCCGCGCTCGTAGGGTTCGCGCGCATGCGCCTGCACGGTGCGCACCGCGCCCAGCACTTCGGTGGCGAGCATGTTGGCGTCGGCGACGCGGTCCTGGCTGGCGCGCGACATCTTCTGCAGCCGCCGCCCGCCGAGTGCGATCGGCAGCACCGCCAGCGGGATGCCGATGAGCGCGTAGCCGGCCAGGTGCGGGCTGGTCACGAACAGCATCGCGATCGAGCCGACCACGGTGATCGTGCTGCGCAGCGCGACCGACATGCTCGAGCCGACCACGCTGCGCAGCAGCTCGGCGTCGGCGGTGAGGCGCGACACCAGCTCGCCGCTGCGGTTGCGGTCGAAGAACGCGGCGTCGAGGTCGAGCAGGTGCGCGTAGAGCCTGTCGCGCATGTCGGCGACCACGCGTTCGCCCAGCAGCGACACGAAGAAGAAGCGCGCAGCGGTCGCGAGCGCGAGCGCCAGCGCGACCGCGAACAGCAGCACGAACGCGCGGTCGATGTTGGCGCCGCTGCCGAAGCCCTGGTCGATCATGCGCCGGAACGCGACCGGCAGGCTCAGCGTCGCGGTCGAGGAGCAGGCGAGGGCGGCGAGCCAGGCGACGAACAGGCCGCGATGCGCGCGCACGAACGGCCACAGCGCGCGCAGCGTGCCGAGCGGTGCCTTGGCGGGCGCGCCGCCGGTGCGGGAATCGGGGGTGTCGGCCATCGGCCTATTTTGCCTCAGTCGGCGCCGGCGCCCTCGACCTGGACGCGGTCGCGGGTGGCGTCGCGCAGGTGCGTGCGCAGCGGCCCGGCGCGGTCCAGCGGCAGGACCAGGCGCAGCTGCACGCCGGCCGCGTCGAAGCGCTCGTCGAGCTTCTCGGCGCCGAAGCCCGCCAGCGCCGCGTGCACGGCGCCGAGGTCCTCGAAGCCGGCGCGCACGACGAGCTCGCGCATCGCCACGATCGGCACGCGCGCGGCGCGGCGCAGGCATTCGGCCGCGGCGCCGCCGTACGCGCGCACCAGCCCGCCGGCGCCGAGCTTGATGCCGCCGTACCAGCGCGTCACCACCACGGCGACGCGGTCGCATCCCTGGCCGTCGATCGCGGCGAGGATCGGCCGGCCGGCGGTGCCCGCCGGTTCGCCGTCGTCGCTGGAGCGGTAGGCGTCGCCGACGCGCCATGCCCAGCAGTTGTGCGTGGCGTCGGGATCGCCGGTCGCGGCGACGAACGCCTGCGCAGCGGCGGCGGAGGCGACCGGCGCGGCGCGGGCGAGGAAGCGGCTGTGCCTGGCTTCGAGCTCGAAGCCGGCGGGTCCCGCGAGCGTCTCGGTCATCGCGGGCGCGTCGCCGGCGCCGGAGTGGTCGCCGGGGCGGGCGGGAGCAGCGGGCGCAGGTCCGCGGGGATCGCGAACGCCGGGTAGCGGCGGCGGAATTCGGCGAGGGACGCGCGCGCCTCGTCGTCGCGACCGGCGGCGGCGAGCTCGCGGATCCGCGCCAGCCACGCGTCGCGCACTTCGGGCGAAGCCGCGGTGGCGTGCGGCACGTCGGTGGCGGGCGCGTCGGCGTCTTCGGCGTCGAACACGGGCAACGCATCCTGCGTCATCGATGCCGACTGCGCCTGCGCGGCGGGCTTCGCGGCGCGCGCGGACGACTGCGGCACGGGCGCGGGCGGGGCGGGCGCGGACGCCGGCGCATTCGCGTCGGCAGCGGCGGCGGCCGCGTCCGTCATCGGCGCGGGCGGCGCAGGCGGCGCGGGCGGCGGCGCGGCGACGGCGGCCGGACTCGGCGTGTCGAACACCACCGGCGGTTCCTGCAACAGCGGTGGCGCGAGCGCCTTCGCCGTCGCGCCGGCGCGCGCGGCGGCGTCGGCCGGTGCCGCTTCGGTCGCGAACGCCGCGTCCGCCGCCCGCGCTGCCGGCGGCGGCGGGGGCGGCCTCGG
>JBQCJG010000327.1:0-33730 GCA_051952955.1 Lysobacteraceae bacterium
GCCGGGCCCCGCGCCGCGGCCGGCCGGTGGTGCAGTTGAGCTACCTGTGCGGGGGCGGCTGCGGCGCCGACGCCGGCGCCAAGCTCGGCACGTCCGGCTTCGCCATGGGCATGCTCGACGAAGGCGCCGGCGACTACGACGCCATCGGCTTCGGCAACCGCGCCGAGGCGCTCGGCGCCAACCTCAGCGCCGGCGCCAGCCTCGACGGCGGCAGCGCCGGGCTGTCGGCGCTGAAGCAGAACCTCGATCCGTCGATCGCGCTGTTCGCCGACATGCTGCGTCGCCCGCGCTTCGAGCAGAAGGAGATCGACCGCGTGAAGGCGAGCTGGATCGCCGGCATCCAGCAGGAGAAGGCGCGCCCCAACGGCGCCGCGATGCGCGTGCTGCCGCCGCTGCTGTACGGCGCCGGCCATCCGTACGCGATCCCGTTCAGCGGCACCGGCACCGAGGCGTCGATCGCCGCGCTCGGCCGCGACGACCTCGTCGCCTACCATGCCGCCTGGGTGCGCCCGGACAACGCCACGCTGGTGATCGTCGGCGACACCACGCTGAAGGAGATCGTGCCGCTGCTGGAAAAGCACTTCGGCGACTGGAAGGGCGCGGGCACGGCCCGCACCAACCCGACGATCCCGGCGGTCGCGCTGCCGAAGAAGCCGCGCGTGTTCCTGATCGACCAGCCGGGCGCGATCCAGGCCAACCTCTACGTCGGCCAGCTGGTGCCGTCGACGACCGACGCCGGCGCGGTGAAGTTCGACATCGCCAACTCGGTGCTGGGCGGCGAGTTCTCCTCGCGCCTCAACATGAACCTGCGCGAGGACAAGCACTGGGCCTACGGCTCGTACAGCTTCACGTCCAACGCGCTGGGCCAGCGGCCGTGGACCGCGTTCGCGCCGGTGCAGATCGACAAGACCATCGAGTCGCTGAAGGAAATGCAGCGCGAGATCGTCGACTACGCCAGCGGCCAGGCGCCGCCGAAGGCCGAGGACGTGGGCAAGATCCAGTCCACCGAGATCCGCAGCCTGCCGGGTTCGTACGAGACCGCGAATGCGGTGCTGGGCACGCTGGGCGGCATCGTCCGCTACGGCCGTCCGGACGACTACGTGTTCCAGCGCAAGGCCGAGATCGAAGGCCTGACCATCGACCAGGTGAAGACCGCGGCCGCGACGATCGATCCGGACGCGCTGACCTGGGTCGTGGTCGGCGACCTGAAGCAGATCGAGAAGCCGGTGCGCTCGCTGAAGCTGGGCGAGGTGACGATCGTCGATGCGGACGGCAAGCCGGTGAAGAAGAATTGATCGCGTGAGGCCGGGCGGGCGACGGCCCGCTTCCGGTAAGCTCGCGGCCACGTCCAGTGGCCTCGGGACCCGTCGATGAACCCGTCCGCGATCAGCAAGGTGTGGCCCTGGCTGCTGGCCATGGTGTGCACGCTGGCCGTCTGCGCCGTCCTGTACACCTTCGTCTTCGGGCCGGCGCGCATCCTGTCAGCCTATGAGGACGACTGCAGGCGCGTCGCGGCACCTCGCGGCCATGCGCTGCGGCATGCCGAGGGCCTTCGCATCGCGAGCGACGTTCCGGGGATGATGGGCAACGACGTCGCCGATGCCCAGGTGCTGCTGGTGAAGAAGCGATTCCTGTTCGTCGAGATCGCGCCGCCGGCCCGGCACGACCGTGGGCCGGTCGACGCGATGCCTCGACGATACTTCCTGGCGGCCCGCCACGACCCGGCCTGCGTCGCGGACCTGTATCCGTGGGCGGCCAGGATCGAGAGCGAGGCCGGTGTGCCGGGACGGCTCTGCCTGGCGTCCGAACCCGCGGGCGACAGTCTGGCCGGATACGGGCTGCATCGGGAAACCCTCGTCACCAGGCGCGGTTTCAAGGCATGGCGGTTCGTGCTCACGGTCGGAGCCGGCAAGCGTCCGCTCGGGGGATCCGGCGACGTCGTGTGGCCCAACCGCACGCGCTGGTCGAGCCCGACCTGCCGCACCCACCTCGGCGACACGGCGCTCTGGCGAAGCGCGCCGGAGAACCCGGTCGACTGGGTGACCGCGACGAACGAGGGCGCGTGGTTCCGCAGGAAGCGCATCCCTGCGGATTCCGATGTCGCCCGGTTCTACCGCGCCATGGACGTATCGTCCACGCGACGAGAGGCGCCGGATCCGCAGTCCGCAGCGCGATAGTGCGGCGTTCCGCCGGAAGCGCGTTCCGGACCGATGTTCCATGCGATCCGCGATGGCCGCGGACAGCGAACCAGGAAGAGGATTCCCCCAGACGATGACACGCCATCTGTTCTCGATTGCGCTCGCCGTGTCCGCGAGCGCCTGCACGTGGGTCCACATGGCGCCGGGCGCCGATCGCGTGCGCGTCGTCGCCGACGCGCCGGCCGGCTGCGAGCGGCGCGGCGAGATCGAGGTGTCGGTGAAGGACAGCCTGCTGTACTACCGGCGCAATCCGCTGAAGGTGCGCGACGAACTGGAAACGCTGGCGCGCAACGAAGCGCCGGGCATCGGCGCCGACACCGTGCATCCGGTCGCACCGCCGGCCGCCGGCGAACAGCGCTTCATCGCCTGGCGCTGCGCGCAGTGAAGCGCGGCCGCCAGCGCCGCGAGCAGCTGCGGCAGAAGCGGCTGGAACGCGCGAAACGGATCGAGGAGCGCCTGCGCGAATCGCCGCACGGCGTGGCGTGGCCCGGCGCCGGCGTCGAGCAGGCCGACCGCGCGCTGCTCGCCCGCCACAACCACACGTACGGCACGCTGCCGGCGTTCTACGTCGACACGGTATTCACCTGCCGCGACTGCGGCCAGGAACAGGTGTGGACGGCGAAGCAGCAGAAGTGGTGGTACGAAGACCGGGTCGGCGCGCGCGGCGCACGCAGCGCGCGCATCCGGGCGCGAACCTGCCGGGCGAGCGTCGCGACCGGCTGCGTGCGCTCGGCGAGCGCAAGCCCGATGCCGATGCCCGCGCCGACGTCGAGGCTGCGCTCGCCGACAAATGGTGGGGCCTGCGCACCGCTGCCATCGCCACGCTGGGCGCGTGGGGCGATGACGCTTCGGTCGAACGGCTGAAGGCGCTGCTCGCCGAACACGCTGCGCGCGACGGCTGGAACAGCTGGAATCGTCAGGCTCGCACGGCCGCGTTCAAGGCGCTGGGCGCCTGCCTGCCGGACGCCGAGGCCGGGTGGGCGCTGGAGGCGTACTTCGACAATCACGAGGCCGGCGCATTGCGCGAAGGCCTCGCCCGCCAATCGCCCGCGTTCTGGGAGCCGGTCATCGACGCCGAATGGCGGCGCGGCGAACCCCGGCGGCTGGAGCGACTGGCCTGGGTGTTGCCGAGGGTGAGTGCCGATCCGGCCCGGCAGCAACGCTGGCGGGCGCGCTTCGAGGCACACTCCGATGCCGGCGTGCGCCGCTGGGCGGAATGGGCCTGGAGCCCGCGCTGACGCGGCTCAGCCGCGCCCGCCGCTGTCGATCCGCACCGCGGTCTGGCCCTGGTCGACCGTGCCGTCGATGCCGGGCACCCGCACCTGCACGCCGAAACAGGTCGATTCCAGCCGGTTCCACTCGCTCAGTTCGCCGCTGTGCGCCCACTTCCGGGCCACGCGCAGGCTGTAGCAGCCGGCGGCCTCGGTGTCGGCCGGCTCCCAGTCCAGCTCGGTCGCGCCGAGGATGTTCATCTCGAACACCGCGCCCAGCGGCGAGCAGACCCGGAAATGCTCCCGGCCCAGCCCGTTGACCGCGGTGCCGGTGTCCGCCCGCGACACCGAGACGAAGAGCAGCAGGACGTAGCCGTCCTCGTGCACCGATTTGGACTCCTGGGACACCGCATCCACGATCAAACGCGCCATCGAACACCGCTCCTGACTGCCGGGGGAGCGGGCAGTCTGCCGGGCCGCCGGTGTCCCGGCATGGGCCGATCGGCATGCGCCGATTGCCCGACCGCCGCCCGACCGTCGGGCCGGGACCCGGTTCCAGCCCCGGCGGACGCCGGAAATGGAACCGGCCGCCCGGTTTTCCGGTGCGCAACCGGGGGGAAGGCGCTACGCTATGCGGTTCCTGCCTGCTGACGGCCAACCTCCATGCTGTTTCAACACGTCGCCATCGCCGGTCTGGCTCACATCGACGCCCCGCGTCAGTTGACCACCGCCGAGATCAACGCCCGCCTGCAGCCCACCCTGGACCGCCTGGGCATCAAGACCAACGTCCTGGAGGACGTCGCCGGCATCCACGCCCGTCGCCTGTGGGACGACGAAGTCCAGGCCTCCGACGCCGCCACCCTGGCCGGCGTGAAGGCCCTCGCCGACGCCGGCGTCGAGCCGTCGCGGATCGGCCTGCTGGTCAACACCTCGGTCAGCCGCGACTACCTGGAGCCGTCGACCGCCAGCATCGTCAGCGGCAACCTCGGCCTGCCCGACACCTGCCAGAACTTCGACGTCGCCAACGCCTGCCTCGCGTTCCTCAACGGCATGGACATCGCCAGCCGGATGATCGAGCGCGGCGAGATCGACTACGCGCTGATCGTCGACGGCGAGACCGCCAACCTCGCCTACGAGAAGACCCTCGAGCGCATGTCCCGCCCGGACGCCACCGAGGAGCAGTTCCGCAACGAGATGGCCACGCTGACCCTGGGCTGCGGCGCCGCCGCGATGGTCCTGGCCCGCGCCGAACTGGCCCCGGGCGCGCCGCGCTACCGCGGCGGCGTCACCCGCGCCGCCACGCAGTGGAACACCCTCTGCCGCGGCAACCTCGACCGCATGGTCACCGATACCAAGATGCTGCTGACCGAAGGCCTGAAGCTGGCGCAGAAGACCTTCATCGCCGCCCGCCAGGCGCTGGGCTGGGCGGTGGACGAGCTGGACGAGTTCGTCATCCACCAGGTCAGCAAGGTCCACACCAAGGCCTTCGTCGACGCGTTCGGCATCGACCCCAAGAAGGTCATGACCATCTTCGGCGAGCACGGCAACATCGGCCCGGCCTCGGTGCCGATCGTGCTGAGCAAGCTGCGCGAGATGGGCCGCCTGAAGAAGGGCGACCGCATCGCCCTGCTGGGCATCGGCTCCGGCCTGAACTGCTCGATGGCGGAAGTGGTCTGGTAAGCGACCGCATCAGGCAATGCCTCCCGAAACCCCGGCCCCGGCCGGGGTTTTTCGTTGTCCGGGTGCCGGGCTGTGAGCGGGATGGCGAACGCAGGCGGTCGCCGCTCGTCGGAATCACACATGTGATGTCTTGACGAGCTCACATGTGATCCCTAGTCTGCGTCCCATGGAACGCCGCAGCTCCGCCTTCTACCAACGTCGCCACCGCGACCGCCTGCGCGAGCAGGGCCTGGTGAAGAAGGAGCTGTGGGTGTTGCCGGAGTACGCCGACGCCCTGGTGGCGATCGAGCGGCAGATGCGTCGTTCCGGCGGGCTCGTCCCGACGGACGCGATGGAGGGAGAAGAGGCGATGCGCGAAACCCCGGTGTGGTCGGCCCTGGCGCTGCACGATGCGCTGGCCGCGTGCGAGCGCGCGCGCGACGGCGCGTTCTCGATCGAACTGATCGAAGGCGCGGAGCCCGGCCTGTACCTGGTGATGCACGACTACGGCGACCTGCCGCTGTTCATGGCGGTGGTGGGCCGGCAGATCGTGGTCCAGGCGCTGCTGTGGCCGGTCGGGCAGGTCGCCGACGTCGCCGCCTTCAACGAGGAAGTGCTGCGCACCCACAAGCTGTTCCCGCTGTCGACGCTCGGCATCGAGGTGATCGACGGCGAGGACGTGTACATCATGTTCGGCGCGCTCAGTTCGAGCACGTCGCTGGCCGACGTGCTGTTCGAGGTCGACACGCTCGCCGACAACACCATCCGCGCCACCGAAGCCTACGCGCCGCACCTGCGCGAGCTGCGGGAGGCGGCGTGAGCACGAAGGGGCGTTCGCGCAAGGGCGCCGCGCCCGAGCCGGAGCCGACCCCCGAGGTCGCGCCGGCGCTGTGGCAGCGGCTGGTCGCCGCCGTGCGCGGCGGCGTCAGCGAACTGGGCGACGCGATCGCCGACAGCCAGGCGCTGCGGATCCTCGACCAGGAAATCCGCGACCACGCGAGCGAACTGCACCGGGTGCGCGCGACGCTGGCCGAGACGCTGGCGCGCGGCAAGGTCGCGTCGGAACGCCTCGAGGCGGCGAACGCGAAGCTGGCCGAATACGAAGGCTACGCGCTGAAGGCGCTGAAGGCGGGCGAGGACGCGCTGGCGCGCGAAGTGGCCGCGAAGATCGCGCTGCTGGAAATCGAACGCGACGGCGAAGCGGCGCGGGTGAAGGAATTCGGCGAAGGCGTGGCCCAGCTGCGCGCGACCGCGGCGCGGTTCGAGGCCACGATCCAGCGGCTCAAGCAGCAGGTCGACACCGTGCGCGCGACCGAAAGCGTGCAGCGCGCGCAGGCGGCCGTCGCCAGCCGGCGGCGCGAGTCCGACGAGCGCGTGCGCACGGCGCTGGATTCGCTGGAACGCATCCGGCGCCGACAAGGGGAGCGCGGCGCGCGGATCGACGCGGATGCGGCGCTGGATGGCGAAGAGGATGGGCTGGAGGCGCGGCTGCGTCGCGCCGGGATCATCGCGGAAGAAGATCGCACCGATTCGGTGCTGTCGCGACTGAAGCGGCAGGCCGACTGACCGGACACGGCCCGGCGCATCGCCGCCGGACCGAGGGGAAAACTCGATGGCATCGTTCCTGGACATCGTCACGTCCTTCCCGACCGCCGTGTACACCGTGCTGCTGCTGGTGGTCACGGTGCACTGGCTGCTGTCGGCGCTGGGCATCCTGCACATCGACACGATCGACGGCCTGCTGCCGGACGGGTTCGGCGGGCACGACCTGGGCCTCGATGTCGGCGGGCACGCGCATGCCCACGGCCACGGCGGCGACGCGGGCGGCTTCCTGATGAAGTTCGGCCTGCACGGCGTGCCGGTGATGGTGGTGTTCACCATCATCGCGATCGTCGGCTGGCTGTTCTGCTACTTCACCGACCTCTACCTGCTGCGCGCGCTGCCGGCCGGGGTGATCGCCGGCGTCGCGCGCACCGCGACCGCGATCGGCGGACTGGCGGTGTCGATCCCGGTCGGGCGGCTGGTGCTGACGCCGGTGCGCCGCCTGCTGCATCGCTACGAAGCGACGTCGCAGCGTCCGCTGCTGGGCCGTTACGCCATCGTGCGCAGCCCCGAGATCACCCGCGAGAGCGGCACCGCCGAAGTCGACGACGGCGGCGCCGGCCTGATCCTGCAGGTGCGCGCCGACGTGCCGGGACAGTTCGTCCGCGGCGATCGCGTGGTGCTGATCGAGTACCTGGAAGACCACAACGCCTATCGGGTGATGTCCGCCGAGGCGTTCGAACGACTGTAGGCCCGACCTCGCCTTCGAGCAGACGAAGGTGATCCTGTTCCGTGGCGAATACCGAGGAGAAGGACGATGGAACCGCAAATCGTGGCGACGGACGACCGTCGCGTCGTGTTCGCCCGCATGAACCGCAAGCGCATCGCGGAGGCCCGCGACCGGCGGGTGCGTCTCCTGCTGGGCGGGCTGCTGATCTATTTCGGCGCGGGCGGCGTGCTGTCGCTGGGGATCGACCTGCTGTCGGGCGAGACCTCGCTCGCCGAGTCGCCGATCCTCCCGGGCCTGAGCGCACTGTTCCTGTTCGCCGCATGGCGACACTGGCGGCACGACGACACGCGACTGCGGACCGTCGGCCTGGCGTCGATGGTCGTGATCGCCCTCGACCTGCTGTTCGCGGCGATGGGCCATGGCCTCGACGTCATCGGCATCGTCGTCAACGCGATCGTGATCGCGCTGCTGCTGTGGCGCCGGCGCACGCTGGCCGCAGCGAACGCCGCGGACCGCGAAGCGTCCATGCTGGCCGTCGCGCCGGCGCAGGCCGCCTCGACGATCGCCTGATTTCCCGAGACCGCACTACATTCCGAGTGGAGTGACACCGATGTTCAGCGCAACCATCCTTCCGATCCTCACCGTCGCCGGCGCCATCGTGCTGATGCTGCTCGGCATCGTCGGCCTGTTCAAGGCGTTCTACGTCAAGGTGCCGCAGGGCACCGCATTGATCGTCAACGACCTGTCGGCGACGCCGAAAGTGCATTTCACCGGCGCACTGGTCTACCCGGTGATCTACAAGAAGGAGTTCATGAAGATCTCCCTCATCACGCTGGAAGTGGACCGTCGCGGCAAGGACGGCCTGATCTGCCGCGACAACATGCGCGCGGACATCACCGTGGCGTTCTACCTGCGCGTCAACGAGACGCCGCAGGACGTGCTGAAGGTGGCCAAGGCGATCGGCGTGGACCGTGCGTCCGACAAGGCCGCGGTCAACGAGCTGTTCAACGCCAAGTTCTCCGAGGCGCTGAAGACCGTCGGCAAGCAGATCGAGTTCGTGAAGCTGTTCGAGAACCGCCAGGAGTTCCGCGACCGCATCGTCGAGGTGATCGGCAACGACCTCAACGGCTACGTGCTGGAGGACGTGGCGATCGACTACCTCGAGCAGACGCCGAAGTCGGCGCTCGACCCCAGCAACATCATGGACGCCGAGGGCATCCGCAAGATCACCGAACTCACCGCCGCGCAGAACGTCATCACCAACGAACTGGCGCGCAACGAGGAGCTGGCGATCAGCAAGAAGAACGTCGAGACGCGCGAGGCGATGCTGGCGCTCGAACGCCAGCAGGCCGATGCCGAGGCACGCCAGCAGCGCGAGATCGCGACGATCCGCGCCCGCGAGGAAGCCGAGACCCACAAGGTGCAGGAAGAAGAGCGCCTGAAGGCCGAGCAGGCCCGCATCACGGTGCAGGAGCAGCTCGACATCCGCGAGCAGAACCGCCTGCGCGAGGTCGAGGTGGCCGGCCAGAACCGCCAGCGCGCCGTCGCGATCGAGGTCGAGAAGGTCAATCGCGCCCGCGAGCTGGAGGTCGTCGCGCGCGAGCGCGAGGTCGAACTGCAGCGCATCGAGAAGGAAAAGGCGCTGGAAGTCGAGCGCAAGGACATCGCCAACGTGGTGCGCGAGCGCGTCGCGGTCGAGAAGACCGTGGCGCAGGAAGAGGAGCGCATCAAGGAAGTGCGTCAGGTGTCCGAGGCCGACCGCCAGAAGCAGGTGAAGATCCTGGCCGCGCAGGCGCGCGCCGAGGAGGAACTGGTGCGCCAGGTGAAGCAGGCCGAGGCCGACGAGACCGCGTCGCGCCACAAGGCGGTGGAACTGACCACGATCGCGCAGGCCGAGCTGGAGGCCGCGGCGAAGCAGGCCGAAGCGAAGAAGCGCCTCGCCGAGGGCATCGAGGCCGAGCGCGCCGCGCCGGGCCTGGCCGATGCGCGCGTGCGCGAGGTGTCGGCCGCGGCGCTGGAAAAGGAAGGGCTGGCCAAGGCCCGCGTGGTCGCCGAGACGCTGGGCGCCGAGGCGAAGGGCGCGCAGGAGAAGGGCACGGTCGAGGCGGACGTGATCAAGCGCGTCGGCTTCTCGCAGGCCGAGGTGATGCGCGAGAAGTACCGCTCGGAGGCCGAGGGCCTGAACGAGAAGTTCGCGGCGCTGGGCTCGCTCAGCGACCAGGCGCGTGCCCACGAGGAATTCCGCATGCAGCTGGAGAAGACCTTCGAGCAGGCGATGGCCGGGATCGCCGCGAACAAGGACATCGCCCGCGAGCAGGCCGAAGTGCTGTCGACCGCGCTGGCCAAGGCCAACATCGACATCGTCGGCGGCGAGGGCGCGTTCTTCGACTCGTTCGCGAAGGCGCTCTCGGTCGGCAAGGCGGTCGAAGGCGTGGCCTCGAAGAGCCCGATCGTGCAGGAGCTCATCCAGAAACTGCTGTCGCTGCAGCCGGGTGCGGGCAAGGCGGCGCCGGCCGCGGTGGACGCCATGCAGGCGGAAGACGCCTGATCGGCGACGCAACGTCCCCCGGTCTTCGCGCGGCACGCGATCGTGTGCCACGCGAAGACATGGTCCTGAAGCACGTGCGTCGATCAGGAAGCGCTGAAGCAACACCCGGACCGCGGTACGACACGGCCAACCGTGCCGTAGACAGCGGTGGATTCGCACATTTAAGGAGCATGGCCGATGAGCATCGTCGCGTGGTTCGTCATGATGGCGCTGGGGCTTACCGCCGCGATCTGGATGATCGCGCTGGTCTTCCGGGATTCCGACGGGATCGCCGGGTTGTTCTCGCTGTTCTGCTTCCCCTATGCCATCCGCCATGCCTACCGGCTGCGTGCGGCCAATCCGTGGCCGATCCGGCTGCTGGGCGTCGCCGCACTGGCGACCGCCGTGTGGCTGGTGTTCCTGCTCGGCGATATCGGAAGGGAGATCGGCTTCCTGCCGATACCGCCCGGGAAGATGGCCGAGGCGCTGAAGTGGCTCGCCATCGTGGGCGGCGCCATCCTGCTGCTGATCGCGTGCACCGGCATGGCGATGACCGGGACCACGTGGCTGGCGATGAACGCGTTCGACAGGGAAGGCTGGCTGCATGGTTTCATCGCGATCCTGTTCTGGCCGTACGCCCTGTTCTACGGCATCTCCAGGTACAGCATGAACCGGAAGCCGGTGATCATCGGCCTGGCCGGTTTCGGTGGTTGCCTCCTGCTTTCGCTCTTGCCTGCGGTCTGGCCGGCATCGTCCTCGTGAAGGCATGGCCGGGCAGCGCGGATACCCTGTCGCACGACACATCGGGAGAACGGACCAGTGCAGGTCGAGTCGCCAACGCAGGTTGAAACGGCCGTCGCCGAAGGCGGCGCCTACGAGGTGCTGCGCCGCCGCCTGGACGCGCTGGGCGACGCGCTGCGCGCGCGGGTCGAGGCGCTGAACGCCGAACGCCTGCAGGTGTTCGGCAGCAGCCGGATGGAAGCGATCGGCCGCATGCGCATCGCCACCGAGCACAACTGCGTCGCCCGCGACATCGTCGAGGTCGGCGACGCCCTGCTGTTCGGCTACAACGTGTTCATGGGCTTGAGGAAGACCACCCGGGTCGAGGACGTGTTCTCGCTGCACCGGCTGGTCGAGGGGCCGGAAGGCTACGACGTGGTGCCGGTGGATCCGGCCGGGACCTTCCTGGCCGAACCGGCCTTCGTCAAGGACTTCGCCGAACTGTTCGCCTACTACCAGCATGCGCGCCTGCTGCAGCTGGCGACGCAGGACGGGCTGCTGCTGGCGTCGTTCCAGATCGGCGAGCGCATCGACGACGTGCGCGTGCTGCGCTGGAGCGTGGCCACGGACGGCGCCGTGCGCTACGTCGACAACCGCGGCGAGCGCGACATCGCGCCGCCGCCGGCGCGGGACTTCGAGTGGCAGCGCGCCGGCCGCGAGCACGCGGTGGCGGGCAAGCACCCGCACATGAACATCCTCGACACGGTGTTCGTGGAGACGGTCAACGGCGACCTCACGGTCAAGATCGAGAACAACCCCGACTCCGGGCTCGGCCTCTACAGCGAGCCGGTGGAGGACCGCACGCAGTCGCTCGACGACGCGCGCATCGAGTACGCGAAGGTCGGTGAGCTGGTGCTGCTGCGCGTGCTGCCGTACCGGGAGACCGTCTGGCGATACCTCGCCTACAGCCCGGCGTCGCGGCGCGTGCATCGGATCGATGCGATCGGGCAGGCCTGCGTGCAGTTGCCCGAGGACCACGGCATCGTGTTCCCCGGCGGCTACCTGCTGCAGAACGGCGACGTCCGCACGTTCGACCAGGACGTGCAGGGCATGCGCTTCCACCGCACCGTGCGTGCGCCGAACGGCGAGGACGTGCTGTACCTGTTCTATGCGCCGGAAGACGGCCGCATCGCGCTGTTCGTCTACAACACCATCGCGCGCGGCATGCAGCCGCCGGTCATCGGCCACGGCTGCGCGCGCCTCGACGACGGCCGCATGGTGATCTTCAGCGCCGACGACACGCCGACGCGGGTGCACCCGATGCAGGTCTGGCGCACGCCGTTCGCGTCCGAGGCGCACGCGCTGCGCCAGCCGCGCGGCGAGGGATTCTTCGGGAAGATCGGCAATGCCGAGCTCGTCCGCGGCCTGTCCGACCTGCTCGACCTCGCCCGCGAGATCGACGCCGAGGCGCTGTCGGCGGCGCACTACCAGCGCCTCACCCAGGGCACGCGCCGGCTGTTCGACCGGCACCACTGGATCGAGGACGCGCACTGCGACGGGCTCGCGCCGCTGCTGCGCGAGATCGTCGCCAGCAGCGAATCGGTGCTCGACGAATACGAGAAGGTCGACGGCCTGCGCCGTCGCGCTGCCGAGGCCTTGGCCGAAGCCGAGGCGCGCCAGCGCGAACTGCTCGATCGCCTGCACCCCGATCGCTGGGAGCGGGTGCAGGACTGCGTCGATGCGCTGAATGCGCTGTCGTCGCAGCGCGGTCGCTGGATGACGCTGCGCGAGGCGCGCTACGTCGACCTCGACGCCGTCGCTGCGTCCGAGGCGACGCTGCTGGACGCGCAGGCGCGCACCGCGGCCGCGGCCGGCGCCTACCTCGCCGATCCGCGCGTGCTGCAGCCGTACGAGGATCGCATCCGTGCGCTCGACGCCGAGGCGCAGCAGGCGACGGGCGTCGCCGCGCTGCGCACGCCGCTGGAAGAGATGCGCGCGCTGTCCGCCGACCTCGACATGCTGTCGGAATTGATGGCGACGCTGCCGGTGGACGACGCCGCGCAGCGCACGCGCGTGGTCGAAGCGCTGTCCGCGCTCTACGCGAAGCTCAACCAGGCGCGGGCCCGCGCCGAGCAGCGGCGCAAGACCCTGGGCGAAGGCGAAGCCGTGGCCCAGTTCGGCGCGCAGTTCGCGCTGTTCGGGCAGGGCATCGCCGGCGCACTGTCGGGAGCGCGCGATCCCGACGCCTGCGACCAGGCACTGTCGCGCCTGCTGCTGCAGCTGGAGGAAATCGAGGGCCGGTTCGGCGAACACGATACGTTCCTCGCCGACATCGCGAGCAAGCGCGAGGAACTGATCGAGACCTTCGCCGCGCACAAGCAGACGCTCGTCGACGAGCGCCAGCGTCGCGCGCAATCGCTGGCCGATGCCGCGGCGCGCATCCTCGACGGGCTGCCGCGCCGGACCGAGCGGCTCGGCGACGCGGACGCGCTGAACGCCTTCTTCGCCGGCGACCCGCTGGTGATGAAGCTGCGCGACCTCGCCGTGCGCCTGCGCGAGCTGAAGGACAGCGTGAAGGCCGACGACATCGAGTCGCGGCTCAAGCGCGTGCGCGACCAGTCGGTGCGGGCGTTGCGCGATCGCAGCGATCTGTTCGAGGCGGGCGGCAGCGTCGTGAAGCTGGGGCCGCGGCATCGCTTCAGCGTCAACACCCAGGCGCTGGACCTCACCCTGCTGCCGCGCGGCGACGGCCTTGCGCTGCATCTCACCGGGACCGGCTATTTCGCGCCGGTGCAGGACGCGGAGTTCGACGCACTGCGCGACGTGTGGAGCGCGACGCTGGAATCCGAATCGCCGCTGCTGGCGCGCGCCGAGTACCTGGTCGGCGAGGTGCTGGCCGCGGCCGAGCGGGGCGAGGAGGGACTGGGCCTCGATCGCCTGCGCAGCGAATGCCTGCAGCCGGACATGCTGGCCGGCACCGTGCGCGCGTTCGCCGCGCAGCGCTAGCGCGACGGCTACGAGAAGGGCATCCACGATCACGATGCCGCGCGCCTGCTGACCGCGCTGCTGCCGCTGCGCGATGCCGCCGGTGCGCTCGCGCACGGCCCGGACGCGCGCGCATGGGCCAGCGTCGCGTGGGCCGCGCTGCATGCCCGGCCCGAGGCTGCGCGCTGGCCCGATCGCGCGCGCAACGCGCAGGGCATCGATCGCGTGTTCGCGCATCGTGCGGGCCTGGAAGCGCTGCGCGCGGAGATCGCCGACACGCTGCGCACGCTGGCCGGTGCCGAAGCGCTGGACGTCGATGCGCCGCTGCATGCGCGCGCCGCGGCCTACCTCGTCGACGTCCTGGCGATGCCGCGACAGCCGTTCGTGTTCAGCCGCTACGCGCGGGACCTGCGCGATGCGCTGCGCCAGCGGCTGGAAGGCGAGCGCCTGTGGGACGAACTGCAGTCGGCCCTGGCGACGTCCGGCGACACGCTCGGTGCGCGCTGGCGCCTCGCGACGCAGTGGTGCGACGGACTGGTCGCCGATCCGGCGCACGCCGCGCTCGCGGCCTACGCGCCGGAGGCGGCCGCGTTGCTGCTGCTGGGCGACGAGGCGCTCGCCCAGGTGCGCGAGACCGCCTTGCAGGTGCGCGTGGACGGGCTGCTGTCCGCGCATCCGCGCATCGTCGACGGTGCGGTCGTGCTCGGCGTGGACGACTTCGCCGAACGCCTGCGGCGGCATCGCGAGGAGTTCCTCCCGCGCTTCCGTCGCTGCCAGGCGCTGCGGCAGGCGCTGGTCGCGCGCGAACGCGAGGCGCTGCGGCTGGCGGAATTCCAGGCGAAGCCGCTGACGTCGTTCGTGCGCAACCGGCTGATCGACGAGGTCTACCTGCCGCTGGTCGGCGACAACCTCGCCAAGCAGATGGGCACCGTGGGCGAGGCGAAGCGCAGCGACCTGATGGGCCTGCTGATGCTGATCTCGCCGCCCGGCTACGGCAAGACGACGCTGATGGAATACGTCGCGCACCAGCTGGGCCTGATCTTCATGAAGATCAACGGCCCGGCGCTGGGCCACGGCGTGCGCTCGCTCGATCCGGCGCAGGCGCCGGACGCCACCGCGCGGCAGGAGCTGGAGAAGCTCAACCTGGCGCTGGAAATGGGCGACAACGTGATGCTGTACGTCGACGACATCCAGCACACGCACGCGGAGTTCCTGCAGAAGTTCATCTCGCTGTGCGACGGCACGCGGCGCATCGAGGGCGTGTGGCGCGGGCGCACCCGCACCTACGACCTGCGCGGCCGCAAGTTCTGCGTGGTGATGGCCGGCAATCCGTACACCGAATCGGGCGAGGTGTTCCGCGTGCCCGACATGCTGGCCAACCGCGCCGACGTCTACAACCTCGGCGACGTGCTGGGCGGGCGCGAACAGGCGTTCCTGCTGAGCTACCTCGAGAATGCGCTCACGTCCAACGCGATCCTCGCGCCGCTGGCCCAGCGCGATCCCGGCGACCTGCACAAGCTGGTCGACAAGGCCGAAGGGCGGCCGTTCTCGTCCGCCACGCTGTCGCACGCCTACGGCCCGGCGGAGATCGACGAGATCGTGGCGACGCTGCAGCGGCTGGTCCGCGTGCGCGACACCGTGTACGCGGTGAACCGCCAGTACATCGCCAGCGCGGCGCAGGCCGATCGTTACCGCACCGAGCCCCCGTTCAAGCTGCAGGGCAGCTACCGCAACATGAACAAGCTGGCGGAGAAGCTCTCGCCGGCGATGAACGAGGCCGAGGTGCAGCAGTTGATCGTCGACCACTACCGCGGCGAAGCGCAGCTGCTCACCGGCGGGGCGGAGGAGAACCTGCTGCGGCTGGGCGAGCTGCGCGGCACGCTCGACGCGGTCCAGGCCGAACGCTGGGCGCAGATCAAGCGCGACTTCCAGCGCGACCGCGCCACCGGCGCGGGCGAGGCCGAGGTCGGCCCGCGCGTCGTGACGCAGTTGCACGATCTGGTGGAGACCGTCCGCGGGCTGGCGATGCCGCGGCCCGCGGCGGAGGCGCCCGCCACCGAGCATCGGCGAGAGACGGAGGCGCCCTGGCCGCAACTGCTGGCCGCACTCGAACGGCTGTCGGAGCGGTTGGCCCTGCCGGCCGCGCCGTCGGCACCGGCTGCTGCGGCCAGCGCTGCGCCCGACTGGCTGGAGCGCCATGCCGAGCAGCAGGTCCAGCTGCAGCAGGTGCTGGCGCTGCTCGCCGAACGCCTGTCGACCCTGCCGGTGGCTGCGCCGCTCGCGCCGGGCAAGCGGACCCGGGCGACGCCCACCGACGGGCCGGCGCTGGCGGTGGCCCTGCGCGAGGAGCAGCTGAAGCAGGCGCTGGAGGAATTCTCCGACCGTCTGCTGGGCAAGCCGCAGGGCTGACCGGGGGCGGGGCGGCGCCCCCGCCGCGGTGCCAAACCCGGGGGCAGGGCTTATCCTTGGCGGCCCTGTTCCCTGGCCGCCGCGCGCGGTGGAACGCTTTCCCGCGCCGATGCCGCCGATGACCGCTTCCCGTTACCCCGACTACCCCTTCACCCCGCAGCGTTTCGAGGTCCGTCCGGGCATCGCGATGTCGTACCTCGACGAGGGCCCGCGCGACGGCGAGATCGTCGTGATGCTGCACGGCAATCCGTCGTGGAGCTACTACTGGCGGCACCTCGTGCTGGGGCTGCGCGATCGCTACCGCTGCATCGTGCCGGACCACGTCGGCATGGGCCTGTCGGACAAGCCCGGCGACGATCGCTACCGCTACACGCTGCAGTCGCGCGTCGACGACGTCACGGCGCTGCTCGAGCACCTCGGCGTGGACGGGCCGGTGACGCTGGCCGTGCACGACTGGGGCGGCATGATCGGCTTCGGCTGGGCGCTGTCGCACGAGGCGCAGGTGCGCCGGCTGCTGATCACCAACACCGCGGCGTTCCCGCTGCCGGCGGCCAAGCCGATGCCGTGGCAGCTCTCGCTCGGCCGCGACATGAAGCTGGGTGCGCTGCTGATCCGCGGCTTCAACGCCTTCGCCGCCGGTGCCGCGCGCGACGGCGTCGTGCGGAAAATGCTGGCGGACGTGCGCAAGGCCTACCTCGCGCCGTACGACTCGTGGGCGAACCGCATCTCCACGCTGCGTTTCGTGCAGGACATCCCGCTGGGGCCGAACGATGCGGCGTGGTCGCTGGTCGACGCCGCGGGCCAGCGCCTGCCGGCGTTCGCCGACCGCCCGACCTTCATCGGCTGGGGCCTGCGCGATTTCGTGTTCGACCACCATTTCCTGGAAGGCTTCCGGCGCGCGCTGCCGGATGCCGAGACGCAGGCGTTCGAGGATGCCGGTCATTACGTGCTGGAAGACAAGCACGAGGTGCTGGTGCCGGCGATGCGGCGGTTCCTGGACGCGCATGGTCTGGACGCGCATCCGCGCTGATGGACGTGACGGCGGCCCGTCCGCCCGCTTGATCCGGATCAACGCCGCGCCCGGCGTCGCCGCCTAGCCTGCCGCCTCCGCAATCACCGCAAGGGCGCGCCATGGCCGAGGCAACCGGTACTTCCCTGCGTCCGTCCGCGACCGCGTTCGACCTCGTCGTGGTCGGCGCCGGTCCGGCCGGGCTGTGCTTCGCCCGTTCGCTGGCCGGCAGCGGCCTGCGCATCGCGCTGGTCGAACGCCAGTCGCGCGCGGCGCTGGCCGAACCTGCGGAGGACGGCCGCGAAATCGCGCTGACCCATCGCTCGCAGCGGCTGATGGCCGACCTCGGCCTGTGGGCGCGGCTGGCCGAGGACGAACCGTCGGTGCTGCGCGACGCGCTGGTGCTGGACGGCGACGACGTCGACGGCCTGCGCTTCCGCCACGAGGACAGCGGCCGCGACCAGCTCGGCTGGCTGGTGCCGAACCACGCGATCCGCCGAACCGCCTTCGCCGAAGCGATGACGAATTCCGACGTGACCCTGTTCGACGGCCGCAACGTCACCGGCGTCCGCACCGCTGCCGACGGCGCCGAGGTGCGGCTGGACGACGGCTCCGCGCTGCGCTGCGAGCTGATCGTCGCCGCCGACAGCCGCTTCTCCGAGACGCGCCGCGCGATGGGCATCGGCGCGGACATGCGCGATTTTGGCCGCACGATGCTGGTCTGCCGCGTGCGCCACGCGCGCGATCACGAACAGACCGCGTGGGAATGGTTCGACTACGGCCAGACGCTGGCGCTGCTGCCGCTGCGCGACCGGCACGCGTCGTCGGTGGTGCTGACGCTGCCGCACGCCGAGGCCGCCGCGGTGCAGGCGCTGGATCCCGAGGCCTTCGGCGCCGACATGACCCGCCGCTTCCGCGGCCGGCTGGGCGCGATGAGCTTCACCGGCCCGTGCTGCGCGTATCCGCTGGTCGGCGTCTATCCGCGCAAATTCGCGGCCGAGCGCTTCGTCGCGATCGGCGACGCCGCGGTCGGCATGCATCCGGTCACCGCGCACGGCTTCAACTTCGGCCTGCTCGGACAGGACACGCTGGCGAAGGCGATCCGCACCGCGCGCGTCGCCGGCCGGCCGTACTGGACGCCGGCGCTGCTGGCCGACTACGAGCGCGCGCATCGCCGGGCGACGCGGCCGCTGTACCTCGCGACCCAGTGGCTGGCCGGGCTCTACACCGACGAACGCCCGCCGGCGAAACACCTGCGGCGCATGGCGCTGCGCGCAGCGGCGACGTTCGCGCCGTTCCGGCGGCTGGTCGCCGCGGGCCTCGTCGACGACGGTCGCGGCCCGCGGTTGCCCGGGCCGCTCGCACGCCTGCGCCCGGCGCGCTGAGGCTCAATCGGCGGCGAGCGCCGCCGCGACCGCGTCCTGCGTCCGCGGCGGCAGTCCGTGCACGGCCCGGGCCCGGTCGCACTGCGGGTTCGGGCCGCCGTCCTCCCACGACATCCGCAGCTCGCGGCACGGCGACGGGCGGGCGTCGTAGATCGTGCAGTGGACCGCGTCGCCGACCGTGCCGGCGAGCGCGATGCAGTGCGGGCGTTCGGCCCAGGTACCGCGCATGCAGCGGCGGTGGCCGTCCAGCACTTCGGTGAGTTCGACCGGCACGCGGCCGCCGAGCGACGGTTCGGCTTCGGACCAGTGCAGCGACACGCGGTAGGCGGCGCAGCAGGCGCCGCAGGACAGGCAGGGATGCGGCATGCGGGTTCGTGGCCGTGCGGCCGGGCGACGGGAGGGACGCGGCCGCATTCTGCCCCAGCCGCGGCGATTGGCAACCGGGCCGGCCCGCAGGGGACAATGCCGGGATGACGACCGCCGACGCCCCCGCCACGCCCTGCAACATCGCCGCCTGCCTGCCGCCGCTGGCCGCGGCGCGGCCCGACCAGGTGGCGATGCGCTGCCCCGGCCGCAAGGGCGCCTACGACATCGCGCTGACCTACGCCGACCTCGATCGCCGCAGCGATGCCATCGCCGCCGGGCTCGCCACCCGCGGCATCGTCCGCGGCACCCGCACCGTGGTGATGGTGCGGCCCACGCCCGAGTTCTTCCTGCTGATGTTCGCGCTGTTCAAGGCCGGTGCGGTGCCGGTGCTGGTCGATCCCGGCCTCGACCGCCGCGCGCTGCGGCAGTGCCTGGACGAAGCGAAGCCCGAGGCGTTCATCGGCATCCCGCTGGCGCAGCTCGCGCGCGTGCTGCTGCGCTGGGCGCGCAGCGCGAAGGTGCGGGGGACCACCGGCGCCCGCGCGGGCCTCGCCGACGTGCCGCTGGCCGAGCTCGAACGCGCCGGCGCGGGCGCCTGGCCGCAGCTGGCCGACACCGCGCCCGACGACGTCGCCGCGATCCTGTTCACCAGCGGCTCGACCGGCATCCCCAAGGGCGTGGTCTACCGCCACCGCCACTTCGTCGGCCAGATCGCGCTGCTGGGGCAGGCGTTCGGCATCGCGCCGGGCGGCACCAACCTGCCGACGTTCCCGCCGTTCGCGCTGTTCGATCCCGCGCTGGGCACCACGTCGATCATCCCCGACATGGACCCGACGCGTCCCGCGCAGGCCGATCCTCGCAAGCTGCACGCGGCGATCGCGCGTTTCGGCGTGGACCAGCTGTTCGGCTCGCCGGCGCTGATGCGCGTGCTGGCCGATCACGGCCAGCCGCTGGCCGGCGTGAAGACGGTGATGTCGGCCGGCGCGCCGGTGCCGGCGGACGTGGTCGCGAAGATCCGGTCGCTGCTGCCGCCGGACGCGCATTTCTGGACGCCTTACGGCGCCACCGAATGCCTGCCGGTCGCGATCATCGAGGGCCGCGAACTGCTGACGCTGCGCGAGCGCACCGAGCACGGCGCTGGCACCTGTGTCGGTCGCGCGGTGCCGCCGAACGACGTGCGCATCATCCGCGTCGACGACGCGGCGATCGAGCGTTGGTCGGACGATCTCGTGGTGCCGGGCGGGCTGGTCGGCGAGATCACCGTCGCCGGTCCCACCGCCACCGACGAATATTTCGGCCGCGAGGCGCAGACGCGGCTGGCGAAGATCCGCGAGACGCTGCCCGACGGCCGCGAGCGCATCGTGCATCGGATGGGGGACCTCGGCTATTTCGATGCCGAAGGGCGGCTGTGGTTCTGCGGCCGCAAGACCCAGCGCGTGGTCGCCGCCGACACCACGCTGTGCACAGAACAGGTCGAGCCGGTGTTCAACGCGCATCCCGACGTGCGCCGCACCGCGCTGGTCGGCGTCGGCGCGTTCGGATCGCAGCGGCCGGTGCTGTGCGTCGAACTGCGCACCGGCGTCGCCGCATCCGAATGGCCGCGCATCGAAGACGAACTCCGCCACCTCGGCGAAGGCTTCGTCCACACCGCGAAGGTGACGACGTTCCTGCACCACCCGAAACCGTTCCCGGTCGACATCCGCCACAACGCCAAGATCGGGCGCGAGAAGCTGGCGGTGTGGGCGGCGGAGCGCGTGCGCTGACGTCGAACGAAACGGGCCCGGCATGCGGCGGGCCCGTCGTGTCGCGTTGAAGATCGACGTTCGGCTTACGGGCCGAAGTAGGCCGAGATGCTGGAGAACACGTCGGCGAAGCGCGAGTAGTAGTCCGGATCGCTCGGCGCGGAGCAGTACGAGTAGCCGCCGTAGAGGCCGCCGGTGAGCTGGTAGGTGCCGTCGGCGGCGACCTTGAACAGCGCCGAGCCCGACGAACCGCCTTCGGTCACGCCCGAGTTCCACACCACCTGGTACAGCGGCGACTTGCGGTCGATGGTGGTGCTCAGCCCGGTCACGCTGCCGAGCGAATACATCTTCGCGTCGCCGGCCGGGTGGTGGATGCCCTCGATCGCGGTGCCGGTGGCGCCGATCGCGCTGCTGGTCCAGCCCGCGTAGAAGGCACCGGCCGGCGGCGCGGTCTTCAGCTCCAGCAGCAGCGTGTCGCGCGTGGTGTTGGCGAACAGCAGGTTCGCGCCGCCGGTCAGCGTGACCGCACCCGGGGCCTGGGTGGTGCCGCCGCAGGTCGTCGCCTTGTAGAACCAGTACGTCTGCAGCGTGCTCGCGACCTTCTGCGTGCTGATGCAGTGCGCGGCGCTCCAGAACAGGTGGCGCTTGGTCGCGTTGGTGTTGTTCAGCAGCGTGCCGGTGCACAGGTACGAGCCGCCGTTCTTGGTGAACAGCATGCGCGCCACCGCCTTCTCGGCGTTGAGGAAGCCCGTGGTCGGGTTCACGCGGCAGACGATGTCGTTCTCGCAGCTGCCGCTTTCGCCGATCTTCGCGATCGAGGCGATCGCGGCCTCGCTGGCGACCGGGCTCATGTCGAGGTGCGAGACCTGCGGCATCGACAGCGCGAAGTTCTGCGGGCGCAGGCCGCGCGCCAGCACGACTTCGACCGTGCTCTTCGCGCCCATCGTGACCGGCGACCAGCCGCCGTCGCTGCCGGCGAAGTCGCGGCCGTTCATCTCGAACACGCGGCCGTCGTCGCCGCCGAAGCGGAACGTCACGCCGGACGCGTCGGCGCGGCCGATCGCCTTCAGCGACAGCGCGGTGCGCATCGCGACCGCGTTGCCGGACGCGACCTCGAACGACGTCGCGAGGCGGCCGTCGGGCAGGCGCTGCCAGCCGAGCTTCTGCAGGCCGATGCGCGGATTCGGCACGTCGCGCGCGTAGCCGATCTCGAACGGCTGGCCGTGCTTGACCTGGTCCTGGCGACGGCTCTTGAGCGAGCGCGCCTCGATCACCGACGGTGCGGGCAGCGAGACCAGCGTGGGGCCGCGCGTGGCGATCGCGAATTCGGCGCCGCCGAGCGCCTTGGCCGACGGCGCCGCGGCGACGGGGGCTTCCTTCATTTCCGTCGGGGCGGCGTGCGCAAGCGGGGCGGCGACGAGCGCGGCGACGAGGGCGAGGTGGAGCTTGCTGCGTACCATTGCGAATCCTCCTTGTGATGGTCCGGAAGCCGGCGGATCGCCGATCCGCGACGCGGTCGCGGGGCAGGGGCGACGGCCGGCGCTGCGCGCATCGAAAGGCGCGCCGCCCCCGGATCGTAACGGCATGCGATCTCGTCGTGTGCGATGGGAGCCGAGGTTCTTCCCGCGGCATGACCGGACGTGGCGCACCCTGCGCCGGCGTATTGCGCCCGATTTAACGCGCGCACCGCACCCGGGGCAACGCGCGCGGCCGCCTCACCGGAACACGCGGCGCAGCAGGTCCGTGGTGCGTGCGCCGGGATCGCGGCGGATCCGCCGTTCCTGTTCGGCGATGACATGGAACAGGCCGTCGATGGTGCGGCGGGTGACGTAGTCGTCCAGGTCGGCGCCGTTCATGCCCTGGTCGCCGAGCAGCGCACCGGCCAGCGCATTGCCGCCGGCCTTCTTCGAGACGTCCTTGTACTTCTGGGTCACGCCCACCGACGCGGTCTGCTTCTGCACGATCGGCAGGAACGCGGCATAGAGCTTTTCTTCGCTGGTGCGTCGGAAGAACTCGGTGGCGGACGTATCGCCGCCGCGGACCAGGCCGATCGCGTCCTGCAGCGTCATCTTGCGCACCGAGTCGGCGATGATGCCCGCCGCCAGCGGCACCGCCTTCTCGGCGGCGCGGTTCATCGACAGCTCGAAGGCGTCGACCTTTTTGCCCGCGCCGAGCTGGCGCGCGAGATCGGCGACCTTGCGCAGCCGCTGCGGCACGAGGATCTTCACCGCCTCGTCGCGGAAGAACCCGTCCGGCGCGCCGAGCTGGCGCACCGCGCGGTCCACGCCCTGCGCCAGCGCCTCGCGCACGCCGCCGGCGGCGTCCTTCTCGCTGAGCCCGGCCGCGCTGCCGCTCGAGTTGCCGCCGAGCAGGCGATCCTTGAGCTGCCGTTCCAGCGACTGCGCGCCGGCACCTCCGGCGACGGTCAGGCAGACGATCAGGGCAAGCACGGACGAACGGCGCATGGCGGGCTCCTCGCGGGGGTCTGCGGATCAGGATACGCCCGCCTCCCGCCATCGCGTGGTCTTCCGACACGTGGCCGAGCGTCTTTCCGACCCCGGGTGGGACCTCCACCGGCATCGCGCCCGTTCCGGACAGCGGAAGCTTTCCGGCAGCCGTCGTCTAGCTCCCTCCCTTTCGCCGAAGGCGAAGGGGAGGGTTGGGGAGGGGTTGAGGAGGGTCGAACGACAGGAGATGCCATGACGACACTGCGCCAACATGCTCGCCGCTTGCGCAACGAGGCGACCGATGCAGAGCGCCTGTTGTGGCAAGCGCTTCGCCGCAGGGAGATCGAGGGATTCCGCTTCCGGCGCCAAGTGCCACTGGCGGGCTACATCGTCGATTTCCTGTGCCCGCAGGCGAAGCTGGTGGTCGAAGTCGACGGCGATCAGCATGCGAGTGCCATCGAATACGACGAAGCGCGCACCGCGAGGCTCGTGGATGCCGGATATTGCGTTCTCCGCTATGCGAATCGCGATGTCCTTTCGCGATTATGCGACGTCCTAGACGACATTCATCGGCATCTGACGCGCGATTTCACCCCTCCCCAACCCTCCCCGTCGCCTCCGGCGAAAGGGAGGGAGTGACCGCGGCCCTGTTACGTCCGGTCGCCATCGTGCGCTTGCGGGCGCGTACCATGTGCGCCGTCATCGGACACGGCAACACGGGCACGGCATGAAGGTCACGGCATGAAGATCCTGGTCACGGGCGGCGGCGGTTTCCTCGGGCATGCGCTCTGCCGCGGGCTGGTCGAACGCGGGCACGAGGTCGCGAGCTACAACCGTGGCCATTACCCCGATCTCGATCCGCTGGGCGTGCGCCAGGTCCGCGGCGATCTGGCCGATCGCGACGCCGTCATCGCAGCCTGCGCCGGCGTGGACGCGATCTTCCACAACGCGGCGAAGGCCGGGGCGTGGGGCAGCTACGACAGCTACCACCAGGCGAACGTGGCCGGCACCGACAACGTGCTGGCCGCCTGCCGCGCGCACGGCATCGGCCGGCTGGTCTACACCTCGACGCCCAGCGTCACCCATCGCGCGACGCATCCGGTCGAGGGCGGCACCGCCGACACCGTGCCCTACGGCGAAGGCTTCAAGGCGCCGTACGCGACCACCAAGACGATCGCCGAAAAGGCGGTGCTGGCCGCCAACGACGCGAACCTCGCCACGGTCGCGCTGCGGCCGCGGCTGATCTGGGGTCCGGGCGACCAGCAACTCGTGCCGCGGTTGGCCGACCGCGCGCGCCGGGCGGCTGCGCTTCGTCGGCGGCGGCCACAACCGCATCGACACCACCTACATCGACAACGCCGCGCAGGCGCATTTCGACGCCTTCGACCACCTCGCGCCGGGCGCGGCCTGCGCCGGCAAGGCCTACTTCATCAGCAACGGCGAACCGACGCCGGCGCGCGAGATCGTCAACGCGCTGCTGCGCGCCGTCGGCGCGCCCGAGGTCGACAAGTCGCTGCCGTTCGGCGTCGCCTACGCCATCGGCGCGGTGTGCGAAGGCCTGTGGACGGTGCTGCCGCTGCAGGGCGAGCCGCCGCTGACGCGCTTCCTCGCCGAGCAGCTGAGCACCACGCACTGGTACGACATGGCGCCCGCGACCCGCGACTTCGGCTACGTGCCGAAGGTGACGATCGCCGAAGGCCTGGCGCGGCTGGCCGCGGCGTCGCGCTGACGCGGCGTTTCTCCTTCATTCCCACGGCTTCCCTCACCCCGACCGCTCTCCCCGCCGGCGGGAGAGGGGCTCGACGCGCGGCGCGCATGCGGCGAAGCGAGTGCGTGCCCGGAGTCGGCGTCATTCATTCTCGTTGCCGCTAGCCGCTAGCCGCTAGCCGCTAGCCGCTAGCCGCTTGCCGCTTGCCGCGGTGCCGCTGCCGCAGGCTGTTCACCTCTCCCGCCTGCGGAGAGGTCGCCGCGCCACGTGCGGCGGGTGAGGGGCGCGCCGAAGGCGCGCGTGCCGTCGCGGTCATCGTTCCCGGTGCGCACGGGCCTCTGCCGGCATGCGGAACGCCCGGCGACCGTGCCGGTGGTGGCCGCGGCTAGAATGCGGGGCATGACTGCCTCCCCCCTCGACTGGAAGCCGCTGGCCGGCCGCGCGCTGGAATCGGCGCTCAACCGCGCCGTCGCCCTCGATCCCGACACCCGCGAGGCGCTGCCGCCGCTGGACGGGCGCAGCGTGGTGCTGGCGCTGGCCGGCCGCGATGGTTCCGATGCGCCGCCGCTGGCGCTGCGCCTGACCGTCGACGGCGACCGGCTGCGCGTCGGCCCGGCCGATCCTGCGGCCGTCCCCGATCTCGCGGTGCGCACCACGCTGGGCGGCGCGCTGTCGTTCGGCCTGCGCAGCGTGCTGCCGCGGCTGCTGGGCACCGCCGGCGACGACGCCGACGCGCTGCCGGTCGGGCGCATGCGCATCGAGGGCGACGCTGAACTCGCGCGCCGCCTGCAGCGCCTCGCCGAGCGCTTCGATCCCGACTGGCAGAAGCCCTTCGCCGATGTCTTCGGCGACGTGCTCGGCGTGCAGATCGCGAACGGCGTCGCCGCCGCGCTGCGCGGCGCGCGCGACGGCGGCAGGCGTTTCGCCGGCGCCGCCGCCGAATACGTGACCGAGGAATCGCGCGACGTGGTGCCGCGCGCGGAGCTCGATGCCTTCCTCGACGACGTCGACGCGCTGCGCGACGACGCGGCGAGGCTCGCGGCCCGGGTGTCGCGGCTGCAGAAGCGGATGGCGCCATGAGCGCCGTCCTGCGCGCCGCGCGCATCGGCCGGGTGCTGATCCGCTACCGCCTCGACGACCTGCTCGACGACACCCCGGCCGAGCGCTGGCTCAAGCTCGCGCGGCCGTTCGTGCCGCGTGCGTCGGCCGAGGTCGCGGCGATGTCGCGCGGCGCCCGCCTGCGCCTCGCGCTGCAGGAACTCGGCCCGATCTTCGTCAAGTTCGGACAGATCCTCTCCACCCGCCGCGACCTGATGCCGCCGGACATCGCGGTCGAACTCGCGCTGCTGCAGGACCGCGTCGCGCCGTTCGACGGCGAGACCGCGCGGCGCATCGTCGAGACCGCGCTTGGCCAGGACATCCGCGAGGCGTTCGAGCATTTCGACACCGTGCCGCTCGCGTCCGCGTCGATCGCGCAGGTGCACGCCGCGCGCCTGCCCGGCGGGCGCGAGGTCGTGGTCAAGGTGCTGCGGCCCGACATCGAGAAGCAGATCGACGGCGACATCGCGCTGCTGTCGAGCGTGGCCGCGCTGGTCGAACGCGCGCATCCGCGCGCCGAGAAGATCCGCCCGCGCGAAGTGGTGCGCGAGATCGAGACCACGCTGGCGGCCGAACTCGATCTGCAGCGCGAGGGCGCGAACGCGTCGGTGATCCGGCGGTTCTGGAAGGATTCGCCGGACCTCTACGTGCCGGACGTGATCTGGAGCCACACCGCCGAGCGCGTGCTCACGCTCGAACGCGTGTACGGCATCCCCAGCGACGACGTCGCCGCGCTCGACGCCGCCGGCATCGACCGCAAGGCGCTGGCGGCGAAGGGCGTGCGCGTGTTCTACACGCAGGTCTTCCGCGACAATTTCTTCCACGCCGATGCGCACGCCGGCAACATCTGGGTCGACATCGATCCTGCGCGCAAGGCGAACCCGCGCTTCATCGCGATCGACTTCGGCATCGTCGGCCAGCTCTCCAGCGAGGACCAGTACTACCTCGCCGAGAACTTCATGGCGATCTTCAACCGCGACTACCGCCGCATCGCCGAACTGCACGTGCAGGCCGGGTGGATGCCCGCGACCACGCGCATCGACGAACTCGAGGCCGCGGCCCGCGCCGTGTGCGAGCCGTACTTCACCCGGCCGCTGTCGGAGATCTCGCTGGCCGAGGTGCTGGTGAAGCTGTTCCGCACCGCGCAGCGCTACGAACTGACGCTGCAGCCGCAGCTGATCCTGCTGCAGAAGACGCTGCTGAACATCGAGGGCGTGGGCCGCCAGCTCGATCCGGAACTCGACATCTGGGCGGTGGCCAAGCCGGTGCTGGAGAAGATCCTGGTCGAGCGCTACAGCCCGGCGCGGCTGGCCGGCGAGTTCCGCAAGCGCCTGCCCGAACTGGTGACGCGCGCGCCGGACATGCCGCAGCTGCTGCACGCGTGGCTGACCCAGCAGACCACCGGCCAGCACGAACTCGCGATGCGTTCGCGCGACCTCGCCGACCTGGCGACGACCGTGAACGCGATGCAGCGGCGGATCGTCTCGGCGATCCTCGGCACCGGCCTGCTGATCGTGGCGGCGGTGCTGTACGCGCTGGAAGCGGGCGGCCCGCGCGTGCTCGGCGTGCCCGCCTCGGCGTGGATCGCCGGCCTCGGCGGCCTGTGGGCACTGATCGCGGCGTGGCCGCGGCGCTGATCGAACGGCAGGGTGGGCCCTTTGCCCACCATCACGGCCGCTCCGATCGCGATGCCGATGATCGGAACCCGCTATCGTTCATCGCGCGCAGTGATCGGACAGGCCGCGATGGCGGGCTAGCGCCTGGAGCATCCCGCAAATTTTTTCTAGAAACCTCGGACATTCATGTGCCGATGACATCCGTGAGCCCGTTCTGGTCTTGACGTTCCGGGGCCCCTGGTCGCGACGGGCTTCGCGGATCAGGCCCGAAGGGCGCGCGGCAGGAGGCCGCGCGTTTTTCGACCAGCACAAGCATGTGTTGTCGAAAAACCCCGCGAAGCCCGTGCACCCGGCGCAACGCGCCGGGCGCGACCGACGGGGTGTGCTTTCTTTGGGTCACCCTTTCTTTGCACAAGCAAAGAAAGGTGACTCGCTCGCGGCAGCGAGCGAAACAACAGAACAACGGCAAAGCGTTCAAAGCCGGATCCCGGCTTCCGCCGGGATGACGGGAAAATGAGCGCGGCGCGCCATGGCGCGCCGTGTCTCCCAATCCAGAATTGTTGCTTACTTCTTCTCCGCCTTCGCGAAATCGCCGGCCTCGTAGACGCTCAGCGTCGACGGGTCGATGCGGCGGCGCAGGACTTCGTTGACCTGCGCCGCGGTCAGCGACGCCAGCTTGGCGTCGGCCGCTTCCCACCACGCCATCGTCCGGCCGAGGTAGAGGTTGCGGGCAAGGATGCCCACCATCGCGCCGTCGTCGCCGCGCCACTGCTCGCGCTCGGTGCGCAGCGACTGCACCGCGTCGCGCAGTTCCTGTTCGGTCACGCCGTCCTTCACCAGCCGCGCCAGCTCCTCGCGAACGCCGGTTTCCAGGCGCGCCATGTTCTCCGGCGCGGCGATCGCCTGGATCACGATCAGGCCGGCGTTCTCGCCGCGCTCGGTGCCGAAGCCGATGTCGCTGCCGACGCCGTAGGTCAGGCCGTCCTTCTGGCGCAGGCGATCGGCCAGTCGCGCCTTCAGCGGATCGCCGCCGAGGATGCGGTTCGCGATCACCAGCGCGGGATAGTCCGGGTCGTCCTGGTTGAGCGCGAGGTTCAGCCGCGCCAGCAGCACGGCGTTCGCCTTGTCGGGCGTCTCGATCCGCTGGCGTTCGGCGGCCACGGCGCGGTACGTCTCGAGTTCGGCGCGGTAGGGCTTCGGGCTGCGCCAGTCGGCGAACAGCGCCTTCAGCTGGGCCTTGACCTCGGCCGGGTCGAAATCGCCGACGATCGCGATCTCGCCGGCCGCGGTGCCGTAGAACGCGCGGTGGAAGGCGACGACGTCCTCGCGCCTGAGCGCGCGCAGGTCGGCGAGGCTCTGGTCCAGCGAGCGGAACGCGAACGGGTGGCCGGCCGGCCAGGGATCGAAGTGCCGGCCCATCGCCTGGCTGGCGACGCTGCCCGGCTCCTGGCGGGAGGCTTCCATCCCCGTGCTCCACTGCAGCCGCTGCTGCTCGAACTCCGAGGCCGGGTACGCCGGATGGCGCAGCACGTCGGCGGCGAGCGCCAGCGCCTGCGCCAGCGTTTCGCGGCGGGTGTCGAGGCTGATCCCCGCCGACTGCGTGCCGGCGTTGATGCTGACGCTGGTCTTCAGCGCCTCGAAGCGCTTGGCGATCTCCTCGCGGCTCATCGTCTCGCTGCCGTTCATCAGCAGGCTGCCGGCGAACGAGGCCGCCATCGGCGGCACCGCGCGCAGCGCCTCGACGTCGCCGAAGCGGAAGGTCGCGTTCACCCGCACCTTGTCGCCGCGGGTGTCCTTGCGCAGCAGCGAGACCTTCAGCCCGTCGCCGAGGGTGAAGGTCTCGGTGCGCTTGTCGATGTTGGCGGCGGACGTGTCGAAGGTTTCGCCCGCGGCCTCGGCGACGCGGCCGACGTAGCCCTGCAGGGCCGCGGCCGCCGACGGCGCCGTCGCGATCTCGGCGCGGTCGGGCGCGGCGGTGGGCTCGAACCGGCCGATCGTGCGGTTGCTCGGCTTGAAATAGGCCTTCGCGACGCGGTTGACGTCGTCGGCCGTCACCTTCGCGATGCGGTCGCGCTGCAGGAAGTACAGGCGCCAGTCGCCGTCGGCGATGCTGGAGGTCATCGCCATGCCCAGCCGGTTGGCGTCGGCGGCGGTGTCGTCGAAACCGTTGGCGAGGCGGCGCTGGGCGTCGGCGACCTCGGCGGCCGTCACCGGGCGCTGTGCCAGCGCCTCGATCTCGCGCAGCAGCGTGTCCTGCACCTTCGCGACGTCGCCGTCCTTGGGCACGATCGCCATCGCCGTGAACAGCCCGCCCTCGCGCAGGGCCTCGTCGAAGGCGAAGGCGTTCGCGGCCAGCTTGGTCTCGACCAGCGCCTTGTGCAGGCGGCCGGTCGGGGTGTCGCCGAGGATGTTCATCAGCACCGCGAGCGCGGCGCTGTCGGGGTGCGTGGCGGGCGCGGCGTGCCAGGCGATGCCGATCACGCGCAGGTCGCCGGTGCGGCGCACCACCACCTCGCGTTCGCCGTCCTGGGTCGGCTCCACGGTGTAGCTGACCGGCAGCGCGGTCTTCGGCTTCGGGATCGCGCCGAACAGGGTCTGGATCTTCGCCAGCGTGGCGGCGGCGTCGAAGCGGCCGGCGACGACGAGGGTCGCGTTGTCCGGCCGGTACCACGTGCGGTAGAACGCCTGCAGCCGCTCGATCGGCACGTGCTCGACGTCCGAGCGCGCGCCGATGGTGTCCTTGCCGTAGTTGTGCCAGAGGTAGGCGGTGGAGCGGATGCGCTCCAGCGTCACCCCGACCGGGCTGTTCTCGCCGGCCTCCATCTCGTTGCGGACCACGGTCATCTCGCTGTCGAGGTCCTTCTTCGCGATGTTGGAATGGACCATGCGGTCCGCCTCCATGCCCAGCACCCAGTCGAGGGTGGCGGTGTCGGCGGGGAAGGTGCCGTAGTAGTTGGTGCGGTCCAGCCAGGTGGACGCGTTCTTCTCGATGCCGCGCTTCTGCATCTCGCCGGGGATGTCGACGTGCGTCGGCGTGCCCTTGAACATCAGGTGTTCGAGCAGGTGGGCCATGCCGGTCTCGCCGTAGTTCTCGTCGACCGAGCCGACGTCGTAGACGATGTTGACGGTGACCTTCGGCGTGCTGGCGTCCGGATACAGCAGCACCCGCAGGCCGTTGGCCAGGCCGTATTCGCACAGGCCCTCGACGCAGGGACCGGCGGTCACGCCTTTCGGCGGCGGCACGCCGTCGGCGGCGAAGGCGGCGGGGAGGGCCAGCGCCAGCGCGCAGGCGAGGGACAGGGCACGGAGCGGGCGGCGCGGCGCGGAGGCGGGCATGGACAGTCCTTGGAAGGTGGATCGGAGACAATGCAGTCTGGGCCCTCAGCAGACCGTCGGCATGTCCGAAAAGTTTGGCGTTCCCGGCGATGATGCCGATCCGATCCCGGGGCATGCCCCGTCGCCGGTGCCGGTGCTGTACCGCGACGACCGCCTGGCGGTCGTCGACACGCCGGCCGGGCTGATGGCCCACGACAGCGCGCTGGCGCGCGGCGAGACCGATTTCCTCGCCGATCGGCTGCGCGCGCAGTTCGGCCGGCCGGTGTTCCTCGTGCATCGCCTCGATCGCGCCACCAGCGGCTGCCTGCTGCTGGCGTTCGATCGCGACACCGCGTCGGCGCTGGGCAGGACGCTGATGTCGCGCGAGGTCGAGAAGGCCTATCTCGCGGTCTGCCGCGGCTGGCCCGCGGACGCGGCGTTCGTCGTCGACCATCCGCTCGACGGCGGTCCGGGCAAGCCGGAGAAGAAGCCGGCGATCACGCGGTTCGAGCGCCTCGCGACCTGCGAACTGGCGCTGCCCTCGGCGGGCTTCCCGACCTCGCGCTACGCGCTGCTGCGGGCGTGGCCGGAAACCGGCCGCTTCCGCCAGATCCGCCGCCACCTCCAGCATCTGTCGCACCACCTCATCGGCGACACCAGCCACGGCGATGGTTGCCACAACCGCCAGTTCCGCATGCTCGGCATCCACCGCATGCTGCTGCACGCGGAGCGGCTGTCGTTCGAACATCCGCACGACGGCGGCACCGTCGTGGCGACGGCGCCGGTGAAGGGCGAATTCGCGAAGGCGATGGCGTTGTTCGGCGCGGAGGCGACGGCCGGCGCGCCGGCGTGAGCGCGACGCCGCGGATCAGCGACCGCGGCGCGACAGGTTGGCGTCGACGCCCTGCTTCAGGTCGCGCAGCATCGGCAGCAGCAGGTCTTCGAGGTGCTGCATCGACTGCGCCGCGTCGCGGGTGCCGCCCAGCAGTTCGTTCTCGATCTGGCCGTTGTCGCCGTAGGGCGACCGGTAGCGTTCGCTGGACGCATCGGGGCTGCTGCGGCCGAAGTTGGCGGTGTACATGTCGCGGGTGACCGGGCTGAGCTGGCTCCAGTAGCGCTGCACCAGCTGGTCGGCGTCGTTGCGGTAGCGCGCGGCGGCGGCGCTGTCGGTCGCGGCGTTGCCGGTGGTGCGGCTGCCGTCCATCTGCCCCTGCACGAGGGCGAGCAGCGCCTGGACTTCCTGCGACGCGCGTTCCGGCAGGTGGCCGCTGCCCATGTCGCCGCCGAAGCCGCCGGTGAGGCTGGCGCCGCCGGTGTCCGGCAGCGTGGGCACGGCGCGGCCGGGGGCGGGCATCGGTGCGTTCCAGCCGTTGCCGCCGACCAGCGCCGAGTCGCCGCCGACGAAGGCCGAATCGCTGCCGCCGCCGACCGCGGCGCGGTCCTGCGCCAGCGCACCCGCGGCGGGGAGGGCCACCAGGCAGGCGAGGAGGACGAAGGACGGCGGCGTGCGACGGGACATGAGCGGACTCTCCATGCGGGACAGGCGTTCGACGGGTCGCCTGTGCCGGGATGGACCCGGATGCAGGCGCGGAGGACCATCTTCCGGCAGGCCCCGTGACCGGTCAATCGCGCCGCGCGGCCTGCGGCGGGTCCGTGCCGACCGCTCCGCAGCCACGCGGGACGCTCGCTACAATCGCCCGCATGACGACCGCCGCGCCGGACATCGCCATCGCCATCCCCGAGGCCGAACTGGTGGAGCGCTTCGTGCGCGCCTCCGGCCCGGGCGGGCAGAACGTCAACAAGGTCGCGACCGCGGTCGAACTGCGCTTCGACATCGCCGGGTCGCCGACCCTGCCCGAGGCCGTGCGCGAGCGCCTGTTGGCCCGCCGCGACCGCCGGGTGACCGCCGAGGGCGTGCTGGTGATCAGCGCCCAGCGCTTCCGGACCCAGGAGCGCAACCGCCAGGATGCCCGGGAGCGCGTGGCCGCGTTCGTGGCCACCGGCCTGCGCGCGCCCACCCCGCGGGTCGCGACCAAGCCCTCGCGCGCGGCGAAGCAGCGCCGGCTCGACGCCAAGCACCAGCGCGGCGGGGTCAAGCGCGAGCGCAGCCGCAAGGAGTGGGACTGATGGCCGCACCCGGGGACGCCGACCCCGCGCAATCGCGCCCGTCGCCGCCGGTCGCGCCATGGCTGATCGCGTTGCCGCCGTCCGTGCCGCGCACCCGTTCCGGCCGGTTCGCGCGCTGGTTCGCGCGCACGGTGCTGCGCATCGGCGGCTGGCGCATGGTCGGTGCCTTTCCCGACGTGCCGAAGGCGGTGCTGATCGGCGCCCCGCATTCGTCCAACTGGGACGGCGTGTGGGGCTTCGCCGCGAAGATCGCGCTGGGGCTGGACATGCGCGTGTTCGCCAAGCACCAGCTGTTCCGCTGGCCGTTCGGCCCGCTGCTGCACCGGCTCGGGGTGATCCCCGTGCACCGCGGCGACGCCCGCGGGCTGGTCGAACAGATGCAGGCGCGTTTCCGCCAGGAAGACCGCTTCTGGCTGGGCATCGCGCCGGAGGGCACCCGCAAGCGCGTGGAGCGCTGGAAGACCGGCTTCTGGAAGATCGCCCGCGCCGCGGACGTGCCGGTGGTGCCGGCGTATTTCCACTATCCGGAGAAGATCATCGGCGTCGGCGAACCGTTCCACCTCGGCGACGACATGGAGGCCGACATCGCCCGCATCCGCGCCTGGTACGCGCCGTGGCGGGGCCGGCACCACGACGTCTAGCGTCGCAGGCCCCGTGCCGTCCGCCGCCCATCGCGCGACTGGAATTGTGTACGGCTTCGCTTATTCTTGATCCTAGCAAGGGTGATGTTCGTGCCCACTCCCCCGGGGACCCCATGGCGACACTGAAACGCATCCTGGAAGCGGCGCGGCTGATCGAGCCCGCGGCGCCGCCCGCCGCCGCGCCCGCCGAAGACGCGGACATCGACGCCATCATCCGTCGCGCCGCCGAGGCCGAGACCCGCGGCGCGCGCGCGCCGGCCGCGTCCGCGAAGGCGTCCGGCGCGAAGGCGCCGCC
>JBQCJG010000328.1:0-2310 GCA_051952955.1 Lysobacteraceae bacterium
CCGGCCGCGGCCAGTCGTCGCACAGCAGCCGGTACAGCATCACGCCCAGCGCATGCACGTCGATCGCGACGCTCGGCGCCGCGCCGCGCAGCACCTCGGGCGCGGCGTAGGCCATGCTCACGCCGACGCGCGGCGCGCCGCCGCCCTCCGGCGGCGCGCGCAGCGCCGACAGCCCGAAATCGAGCAGGCGCACGCGGCCATCGCCGACCACCAGCAGGTTGGACGGCTTGAGGTCCTGGTGCAGCACGCCGTGCGCGTGCGCGTGGCGCACCGCGTCGCAGGCTTCGATCATCAGCGCCACGCGGGCGTGCAGGTCGGCCTCGCGCGCGTCGCACCAGGCGTCGATCGGTTCGCCGTGCACGCGCTGCATCGCCAGCCACGGCTGTCCGTCGTCGGCGAGCCCGGCGTCCAGCAGCGCGACGATCGCCGGATGCTCCAGCCGGGCGAGATGGCTGCGTTCGCGGTCGAACGCCTGCATCACGCCGGGCGAGACCAGCTCCGGGCGGATGGTCTTGATCGCGACCTTGCGTTCGTACCAGCCGTCGGCGCGCTGCCCGGCGTAGACCACGCCCATGCCGCCGATGCCGAGCACGCCGTCGATGCGCCACGGCCCCAGCCGCACGCCGCTGCGCCAGAGCGCGGCGCCGTCTGCACGCGACGCGTCGTCGACGGCCTTGCGCGACGCGATCCAGTCCAGCGGCGACACGAAGGCATGGGTGCTGGCGTCGGCGGCCAGCATCGCCGACAGCACCGCGCAGACGTCCGGGTCGGTGGTTTCCAGTGCGGCGAGCGCCGGCGTGCGCTCGGCCTCGGACAGGTCCGCGTAGCGATCGAACAGGCCCATCGCGCGAGCGGCGACGGCATCGTCGTGGATCATCTCCCGGTCCCCGGTGTCCGCCGCGCAAGGTCCCGGGCGACCGTCGCCGGGGAACGCGGCATCGTCCGTATTCTCGGGAACGCGCCGGAAGCGGACATCGCGCGGTCGCCGCGCGGCGGCGCGGGACTCATCCGTGCAGCGACGGCGCGTCGCCGAGCTGGGTGAGCAGGAACGCCCGTGCGCGACGCCAGTCGCGGCGCAGCGTGCGATCGGTCACGCCCAGCGCCTCGGCGATCTCGGCCTCGTCCAGGCCGCCGAAGTAGCGCATCTCCACCAGTCGCGCGAGGCGCGGATCCAGCCGCGCGAGGCGATCGAGCGCGGCGTCGAGCGCGATCATCTCCGACAGCGCGGCGTCGTGGCCGGCATCGGCCTCTTCGTCCAGCGACACCGCGCGCTGGCCGTCGCCGCGCTTCTCGGCCATGTCGCGGCGCACTTCGTCCATCAGCACGAAGCGCATCGCGCGCGCCACCAGCGCGGTGAAGTGGCGGCGGTTCTCGACGCTGACGCGCGCGCCGTTGAGGCGCAGCCAGCTTTCGCTCACCAGCGACGTGGCCGAGATGCGGCCGTGCGCACGCTGGCGGATCTGGACGTGGGCGATGCGGTGCAACTCCGCATAGAGCAATGCGTAGACGCGATCCCAGGCGATGTCGTTGCCCGACTGCGCTTCGGTCAGGAGCCGGGTGATCGACTCCGATGGCTCCGGCTCCTGGCCGGCGGTCTGCAGGGCCATGGCGTTGCTCCATGTCCGGAAATGGGTCCCGGCCGCGAATAGCGACCCAAGTAAAGCACAGCCGCTCCGGCGGCGCACGGCTCGCGGCCGGGGGGCCGCGGGGACGGAAGCGACCCGGAGCGGCGCCGCGCAGGGACGCGCGGCCGGCCGGCGGGCCCTGCTTCGACGACAACCGTGACGCCGGCGCGGACCGCCGGCCCCTCCCCCTCAACCGCTCCCGAGAAACCGCAACCCCACGCCCGGTTCGGTGGCGATCCAGCGCGGGGCGGTGGCGTCGTCGCCGAGTTTCTGCCGCAGTTTGCCCACGAGGATGCGCAGGTAGTGCGTGTCGTCCTGGTGCGTGGGGCCCCAGAGTTCGCGCAGCAGCTGCGGCTGGGTGACCAGGCTGCCGGGATGGCGCAGCAGCGCCAGCAGCAGCGCGTATTCCTTGCGGGTCAGCGCGACCGGCGCGCCGTCGAGCGTCACCAGCCGCTGCGCGGGATCGACGCGCAGCGTGCCGTCGTCGTACACCGCCGGGGTCGTCGCACCGCCGCGCCCGCGCAGGCAGGCGCGCACGCGGGCCATGAATTCCTGCACGCCGAACGGCTTGGTCACGTAATCGTGGGCGCCGGCATCGAGCGCGGCGACCTTGTCGCGTTCGTGGTCGCGCACCGTCAGGACGATCACCGGCACCGCCGACCACGTGCGCAGCTCGCGCAGCGCG
>JBQCJG010000329.1:0-4552 GCA_051952955.1 Lysobacteraceae bacterium
CGGGCGCGCCAGCGGCGGGCGCTCGCGACCCGGCGCGGGCAGCGCGGCGCGGTCGAGCTTGCCGTTCGCGGTGATCGGCAGCGCCGGCAGCGCGACGAACGCCGAGGGGATCATCACCTCCGGCAGCGTGCGCGCGAGCGCGGCGCGTGCGGCGACCGCGTCCCAGTCGTCGGCGACGACATACGCGACCAGCCGCTTGCCGGCGGCACCCTCGCGCGCGACGACCGCGCCGGCGCGCATGCCGGGCAGGCGCGCGAGCGCGGCTTCGATCTCGGCCGGCTCGATGCGATGGCCGCGGATCTTCACCTGGTGGTCGACGCGACCGACGAAATGCAGCACGCCGTCGGCGTCGCGGCGCACGCGGTCGCCGGTGCGGTACAGGCGTTCGCCCGACACGGCGTCGACGACGAAGCGCTCGGCGTCGAGATCGGCGCGACCGAGATAGCCGCGCGCCAGGCCGCGACCGCCGAGGAACAGTTCGCCTTCCTCGCCGTCGGCCACGTCGGCGCCGTCTGCATCGCGGAGGCGCAGCACGGTGTCGGGGATGGCGCGGCCGATCGGGATCGCGGTCGCGTCCGCGGGCAGGTCGCGCGGGATCGCATGCGTCGTCGCGAACGTCGTGCACTCGGTCGGGCCGTAACCGTTGTGCAGCGCGATGTCCGGCAGCGCGGCGTAGGCGCGGCGCACGTGTGCCGGCGACAGCGCCTCGTCGCCGGTGAACAGCTGGCGCAGGCCGGACAGCGCCTGCGGATCCTCGTCGACGACGGCGTTGAACAGCGCCGCGGTCAGCCACGCGGTGGTCACGCCCAGCGGGCCGATGACCTCGGCCAGCGCGCGCGCATCGGGCACCGGCGCGGACAGGATCGCGCAGCGGCCGCCGTTGAGCAGCGGGCCCCACAGCTCCAGCGTCGACGTGTCGAAGCCCAGCGGCGCCGCGTGCAGCAGGCAGGTGTCGGCATCGAGACGGATGTAGTCGACGTCGCCGACGAGGCGCACGATCGATCGGTGCTCGATCTGCACGCCCTTGGGCGCGCCGGTCGAGCCCGAGGTGAACATCACGTAGGCGAGGCCGTGCGCATCGGCCGTGTCGTCCGGCGGCGCGACGGTCTCGACCGCGGCGTCCCACGCCGGCAGCACCAGCGTCCGCGGTGCAATGCCGTCGAGCGCGGCGGCGTGCACGGCGTCGGTGACCAGCACCCGCGCGTCGGCGTCGGCGACGAACGCACGCAGGCGCGCTTCGGGATAGTCGGGATCGAGCGGCAGGTAGGCGCCGCCGGCCTTGAGCACGGCGAGCGCGGCGGCGATCGCCTCCGGCGAGCGCGGCAGGCACAGCGCGACACGGGCCTCGTGCGCGACGCCGAGCGCGCGCAGCCGCGCGGCGAGCGCGTCGGAACGCCGGTCGAGTTCGGCGTAGGTGCAGGCGCCGCCCGGCCACACCAGCGCCGGTCGCGACGCATGCCGCCGTGCGACCTCGCGGAACAGGCCGTGGACGGTGGCGTCGGGGCGATACGGCACGCGAGCGCCGGCAGCGGCGTGCGGAGAAGGAACGTCGGACATCACGGGTGGCAGGCCTCGAGGCGGGCGATCAGCGCGAGGATCTCGCGCATCGGGACGACCGCGGCGTTGAGCGCGGCGTCGGAATTCCAGATGGTGCTGGCGTCGAGTTCGATCCGGTGCGCGCGCGTGCCCCAGGCCGCGCGCAGGCGATCGTCGTCGGCGCCGGCGACGGTGCGCAGCACGGTGGTCATCGCCGCCGCGGGCGGCGCGGCGGCGAGATCGATGGCGGACAGCGCATCGCGCAGCGCGGCGTCGATCGGCGTGCCCAGCACTTCGGACAGCGGACCATCGGCGTCGGCGGGCGCGGCGTCGCCGAGTTCCTCGCGCAGGTAGTCGCGATGCGCGCGTTCGAGGTCGCGCAGGTAGGCGGCGCCGTCGACCACCGGATCCCACAGCAGCAGGTGCGCGGGACGGAAGAGGCCGTGCTGCGCGGCCAGCGCGGCGAGCGTGCCGCCGAGGCGCAGGCCGATCACCGCGATGCGCGCCTGGCCGGTGGCTTCGCGCAATGCCGCAGCGGCGGCGGCGATGTCCGCCAGCCAGTCGTCGAGCCCGAATTCGCCGACCTCGCCCGAGGAATCGCCGGTGCCGGCGTAATCGAAGCGCAGCGTCGGATAGCCGGCCTCGTCGAGCCGGCGCGCGAGCACGCGATAGGCGCGATGCGCGCGCACCGCTTCCTCGCCGAAGGGATTGCACAGCAGCACGGCGACGCCGCGCGGACGCAGCCGCGGCGTGTGATGCACGGACGCGAGCAGGCGGCGGGCGCGCGCATCCGCATCGCCCCCCGCATCGACCAGCCGAATTGACAGCACCATCCCCCCCGCGTGTATGGTCGCTCCCGCTTCCAACGTCAGAATCGCCCCGAGCAGGCAACCGACACAGGCTCCCCGATGTCCCCTCCGCAGGCCCAGGCCCGCGAGCGCGTCGTCCCGCTGCGGCCGGAGCGGCCGCTCGTGGCGATCGCGACCGACCCGCCGGCGCCGCGCGCCGTGCCCGACGTGCTGCTCGTCAACGCCGGCGTGATCCATCGCATCGGTCCCCACCGACTGCACGTGCGTCTGGCCCGGCGCCTGGCCGAGACCGGACACCGCGCGCTGCGCCTGGACCTCTCCGGCATCGGCGACAGCGGCCCGATCCCCGACCGTCTCGACTTCCGCACCAGCGCCGTCGCGGACCTCCGCGCCGCCCTCGATAACGTGACGGCGTCCGCACAGCCTACCGCAGGCGCGATCGTGTTCGGCCTGTGCTCGGGGGCGGACAACGCCCTCGCCGCCGCTGCCGCGGACCCGCGGATCGTCGGTCTGGTGCTGGTCGACCCGCCGGCGTATGCGACCCCGCAGGCGCGCCGCCGCGTCCTGCGCGCCCGGCTGGGCGACCCGCGCTTCTGGGCGACGCTGCCCGCACGCATCGCCCGGCGCCTGCGCCAGAGGCGCCCCGCCGCCGGCGACGCGGAAGGCGAAGGCAGCCGCCAGCCGCCGCCGCAGGCCGAGTACGGCCGCCAGCTGCGCGCCCTCGCCGATCGCGGCGTGCGCGTGCTCGCGGTCTACACCGCGGCGCAGGGCGTGCGCTTCAACCACCCCGACCCGCTGTTCGAAGCCTTCCCCGACCTGCGCGGCCGGATCGACGTGCGCCTGTTCGACGCCGCCAACCACACCTTCACCCCGCTCGCCCAGCAGGCGGCGCTGATCGACACCATCGCCGATTGGTGCCGCACCCGTTTCCCGGACGGCGACTGAGGCGGCGGCGCTTGCCGCTTCCGCCCGTTTCCAACGTTCTCCCGATCAGGACGCGATGCCGCGTGGCGGCCACGGGAGCACGCATGGACCTGTTCGAGGCGATCCGGTTGCAGCAGGTGGCGGAGGTCCGCCGGCGGCTGGCCGCGGGGGCCGATCCCGATGCCCGCGACGCGCGGGGCACACCGGCGATCGTGATCGCGCTGGACGCTGCGACGTTCCCGGGCGCGGGCGACCCCGCGGTCCTGCACCTGCTGCGCGACGCCGGGGCGGATCCGGCGCCGCTGGAGACGGCCCTGCGCCGGCAGCTCGCCGCGTTGCCGGGCACGCTGGCCCGGCTGCATGACGACGTCGGCGGCGCGTTGCTGGTGCAGGTGCCGCGGCTGCACGCCGTGGCGGCGGACCTCGCCCCGGTCGAACGCGACGAACTGGGCGTCTTCGCCCGCGACGCCCAGGCCTTCTTCGCCGATTCGGACACCCTGCGCGCCGAGGCCGCGCGCCTGCAAGACCGTTTCGGCGGCGGCGATGTCGATACCGCCGTCGACCTGCTGACCCGCGTCGCCGGGTTCGAGCTCCGGGCCACGGGCCTGGCCGTCCGGCTGGAAGCGCTGGTGCAGCGCTTCGCGCCGGAGCGATAGACGGCGGGCATCCCGCACCGGGCCGGTGATCCCGGTCTCGTTTCGCGAGAAGCGTTTGTCCGATCCTGCCGCCGATGCGGAAAGGACCGCATCACGCATCCGTCAGGGGGTGGATGCGGACCGCCGGCCGCGCCGCGGTCGGCCCATCGACCTCATGGAGAACGTTCGATGACTCGGATACCCCGCTTCCACCTGCTCGCCCTGGCCACGGCGGCCCTGCTCGCCGGCACAGACGCCGCCGCGGCGACCGCCACCCGCACCGACCTGCATGCCGTCGACGCCGGCGGCATCGCCCAGCGCAACGCCGCGCTCGCCAAGGCCGCGGCGACCGACACCGTCCACGCCCGCCACGAGCGCGCGCTCGGCCTCGACGCCGATTCGCGGCTCGTCCTGATCGCCCGCAAGTCGACGATGGGCGTGCGCAACCATCGCTACCGGCAGACCTTCCGCGGCATCCCCGTGTTCGGCGAAGGCATCGTCGTCAGCGAAGACGCGGCGGGCAACGTGCGCACGCTGTTCGGCCAGAAGCTCGACGGCCTCGCCGCGCAGATCCCCGCCGGCAAGCCGCGCCTCGCCGCGAGCCGCGCGGTGTCGATCGCGAAGAGCGCCGGCCTCGGCAACCGCGTC
>JBQCJG010000330.1:0-14477 GCA_051952955.1 Lysobacteraceae bacterium
CGGGGGGGGGGGGTGCGCGCCCCGGGGCCAACCCCCCCCCCGGGGCCCGGCGCCCCGCCCGGGGGGGGCCCGCCCCGCCCCCCCACGGCGGCCGCGCGGCCGCATCCAGCGCATGGAATCGCCGCCCAGCGGCGGGATCGCCTCGCCTGCGACCTGGCGCGCATACGGCGCGAGGTGGTGCAGCGCGTGGGCGTAGACCGAGCGCTTGAAGTTCACCACGTGCTCGATCGGATACCAGAAATCCACCCAGCGCCAGTGGTCGAATTCCGGCGTCTCGGTGAGATCGAGCTTGAGGTCGCTCTCGCTGCCGGTGAACCGCAGCAGGAACCACACCTGCTTCTGACCGATGCAGACCATGCGGTCGTTGCGGCGTACCGCGCGCGGCGGCAGCCGGTAGCGCAGCCAGCCGGGCGTGGAGCCGATCACGTCGACGTGCTCGGGCAGCAGCCCGGTTTCCTCGCGCAGTTCGCGATACATCGCCTCGGTGGGCGTCTCGTCGCTGTTCATCCCGCCCTGCGGGAACTGCCAGCCGTCGCGACGGACGCGACGAGCCCAGAACACCCGGCCATCCGGGTGCATCAGGACGATGGCGACGTTCGGTCGATAACCGTCCGGATCGATCACGATGCGGACTCCTGACTTGTTGGCCCCGAGGGCCGCTGTCGCCGACTGTGCCACGACCGGCGGACGTCGACAACCCGCCTTTCCGGCCGGATCGCCGTTGTCCGTTCAGGCGCGCAGGTTCATTCCGGCAGCGTGTCCGCCGGCACCCGCACCGCGCCTTCCATCAGCACCCGCGCGCTGCGGCTCATCACCGCCTTGCGCACCGTCCACTGGCCGTCGACCTGCGCCGCCTCTGCGCCCACGCGCAGCGTGCCGGACGGATGGCCGAAGCGCACCGCCGTGCGCGCACCGCCGCCGGCCGCGTCGCTGACCAGCGTGCCGGGGATCGCCGCCGCGGTGCCGATCGCCACCGCCGCCGTGCCCATCATCGCGTGGTGCAGCTTGCCCATCGACAGCGCGCGCGCCAGCAGGTCGATGTCGTCCGCCGCGATGCGCTTGCCGCTGGACGCCACGTAGTCCGCCGCCGGCGCCACGAACGCCACCTTCGGCGTGTGCTGGCGCTTCGGCGCATCCGCGACGTCGGCGATCAGGCCCATGCGCACCGCGCCGTGCGCGCGGATCGCCTCGAACATCGCCAGCGCCTTCGCGTCGCCGTTGATGTCGCCCTGCAGTTCGGTGCCCGCGTAACCGATGTCGGCTGCGCGCACGAACACGGTCGGGATGCCGGCGTTGATCATGGTGACCTGCAGCGTGCCCACGCCGGGCACGTCGAGGTCGTCGACGAGATTTCCGGTCGGGAACATGGCGCCACCACCCTCCCCTTCGCCCTCGTCCGCAGGATCGAGGAATTCGAGCACGATCTCCGCCGCCGGGAAGGTCACGCCGTCCAGCTCGAAATCGCCGGTCTCCTGCACTTGGCCGTCGACGATCGGCACGTGGCAGACGATGGTCTTGCCGATGTTCGCCTGCCACACCCGCACCGGGAACGTGCCGTTCTCGGGCAGCCGCGCCTGGTCGATGAAGCCGCTGGCGATCGCGAACGGACCCACCGCCGTCGACAGGTTGCCGCAGTTGCCGCTCCAGTCGACGAACGCGGTGTCGATCGACACCTGGCCGTAGAGATAGTCGACGTCGTGGTCCGGCCGGCTGCTGCGCGAGATGATCACGCACTTGCTGGTGCTCGACGTCGCCCCGCCCATGCCGTCGGTGTGCTTGGCGTAGGGGTCCGGGCTGCCGATGACCCGCATGAGGAAGGCATCGCGCACCGGCCCCGGCGCACGCGCCGCCTCGGGCAGATCGTCGAGCCGGAAGAACACGCCCTTCGACGTGCCGCCGCGCATGTAGGTGGCGGGGATGCGGAGTTGGGGGGCGCGTCGCTGGGGACGGTTGCTCATGGTCAGGCCACCTTGTTCGCTTCGAGGAAATCCTGCGCGAAGCGCTGCAGGACGCCGCCGGCTTCGTAGATCGAGACTTCCTCGGCGGTGTCGAGGCGGCAGGTGACCGGAACTTCGACGCGTTCGCCGCTGCGGCGATGCACGACGAGCGTCAGCGTGGCGCGCGGCGTGCGGGCGCCGATCACGTCATAGGTCTCGGTGCCGTCGAGGCCGAGCGTCAGCCGCGTCGTGCCCGGCTCGAACTCCAGCGGCAGCACGCCCATGCCGATCAGGTTGGTACGGTGAATCCGCTCGAAACCTTCGGCGACGATCGCTTCCACGCCCGCGAGGCGCACGCCCTTCGCCGCCCAGTCGCGCGAGCTGCCCTGGCCGTAGTCGGCGCCGGCGACGATGATCAGCGGCTGGCCGCGATCCATGTAGGTCTCGATCGCTTCCCACATGCGCATCACTTGCCCTTCGGGCTCGACGCGCGCCAGCGAACCCTTCTTCACCGTGCCGTCGGAGTTGCGCACCATCTCGTTGAGCAGCGTCGGATTGGCGAACGTCGCGCGCTGCGCGGTGAGGTGGTCGCCGCGATGCGTCGCGTACGAATTGAAGTCCTCTTCCGGCAGGCCCATCTTCGCGAGGTATTCGCCGGCGGCGCTGCCGGCGAGGATCGCGTTCGACGGCGACAGGTGGTCGGTGGTGATGTTGTCGCCGAGCACCGCCAGCGGGCGCAGGCCCTGCAGCGTGCGCGGTTTGGCCAGCGCACCTTCCCAGTACGGCGGGCGGCGGATGTAGGTGCTCGTCGGGCGCCAGTCGTACAGCGGCGTCACCGGTGCGCCGTGTTCGACGCGCACGGCGAACATCGGCTCGTAGACCTTGCGGAACTGCTCGGGCTTCACGGCGGACTTCACGATCGCGTCGATCTCGGCATCGCTCGGCCAGAGATCCTTGAGCGCGATCGGATTGCCCGCCGCATCGAAGCCCAGCGCGTCCTTCTCGATGTCGAAGCGGATCGTGCCGGCGATGGCGTAGGCCACCACCAGCGGCGGCGAGGCCAGGAACGCCTGCTTCGCGTATGGGTGGATCCGGCCGTCGAAGTTGCGGTTGCCCGACAGTACCGCCGTCGCGTACAGGTCGCGATCGATGATCTCCTGCTGGATATTCGGATCGAGCGCGCCGCTCATGCCGTTGCAGGTGGTGCAGGCGAAGGCGACGATGCCGAAGCCCAGCGCTTCGAGATCGTCCTTCAACCCGGCCTCTTCGAGATAGAGCGCGACGGCCTTGGAACCGGGCGCGAGCGAGCTCTTCACCCACGGCTTGCGGACGAGTCCGGCGCGGCGCGCGTTGCGCGCGAGCAGGCCGGCGGCGATGACGTTGCGCGGGTTCGACGTGTTGGTGCAACTGGTGATCGCGGCGATGATCACCGCGCCGTCGGGCATCAGGCCTTCGGCTTCCTGCGCCTTGCCCGCCTGCAGCCTGGCCTCGTCGGCGATGCCCTTCGCGGCGAGATCGCTCACCGCGACGCGGGCGTGCGGGTTCGACGGACCGGCCATGTTGCGCACGACCGTCGACAGATCGAACGACAGCGTGCGTTCGTACTGCGCGGCGGCGAGATCGTCGGCCCACAGGCCCGCGGTCTTCGCGTAGGTCTCGACCAGCGCGACCTGTTCGTCGCTGCGCCCGGTGAGGCGCAGGTAGTCGATGGTGTTGCCGTCGATGAAGAACATCGCCGCGGTCGCGCCGTATTCCGGCGCCATGTTCGAGATCGTGGCGCGATCGCCCAGGGTCAGCGCCGCCGCGCCTTCGCCGCGGAACTCGAGGTACGCACCGACGACCTTCTGCCTGCGCAGGAATTCGGTGAGCGCCAGCACGATGTCGGTCGCGGTGATGCCCGGCTGCGGCCTGCCGGTGAGTTCGACGCCGATGATGTCGGGCAGGCGCATCCACGAGGCGCGGCCGAGCATCACGTTCTCGGCCTCGAGGCCGCCGACGCCGATCGCGATCACGCCCAGCGCGTCGACGTGCGGCGTGTGGCTGTCGGTGCCGACGCAGGTGTCGGGATAGGCGACACCGTCGAGCACGCCGATCACCGGCGACATCCGCTCCAGGTTGATCTGGTGCATGATCCCGTTGCCCGGCGGGATCACGTCGACGTTGCGGAACGCGCGCTTCGTCCAGTCGATGAAGTGGAAGCGGTCCTCGTTGCGGCGATCCTCGATCGCGCGATTCTTCGCGAACGCATCGGGATCGAAGCCGCCGCATTCGACCGCGAGGGAGTGGTCGACGATGAGCTGCACCGGCACGACCGGGTTCACCTGCGCCGGGTCGCCGCCCTGGTCGGCGATTGCGTCGCGCAGGCCCGCGAGGTCGACCAGCGCGGTCTGGCCGAGGATGTCGTGGCAGACCACGCGCGCCGGGAACCACGGGAAGTCGAGGTCGCGCTTGCGGCCGATCAGCTGCGAGAGGAAGGCATCGAGGCGCGCGGGCTCGGCGCGGCGGACGAGATTCTCGGCCAGCACGCGCGAGGTGTACGGCAGGCCTGCCCAGGCGCCGGGCGACAGCGCTTCCACCGCCGCACGCGCGTCGAAATAGGCCAGGGAGGTGCCGGGCAGCGGCTTGCGGTGGGCGGTGTTCATGGGGGCGGGGTCCGGGGCCGTGGATCGCGCAGCCGCGGCACGGCGGATCGTCGCCATGCGTCGCGAGGACTGCGGTGGGGAATGGGAGCCCCGATTATCCGGAACAGGCCGGCCTGCCGTCATCCGCACATGGGAGTGGTTGACGATCGTCCGCGTGGCAAGGACAATATCCGGCTTCGTGGCTATGTAGCTCAGCCGGTTAGAGCACAGCACTCATAATGCTGGGGTCGGTGGTTCGAGTCCACCCATAGCCACCACCGCTTCCTGTCCGCCCCCGGGCGCGACCGACGACCCGCCGGCAGGCGGGTTTTTTCGTTTCCGGCTTCCGTCGAGGATCCCGCCATGGACATCTTCAAGGTCTTCACGCTCGAAGCCGCGCATCGGCTGCCGCACGTGCCGCCCGGCCACAAGTGCGCGCGGCTGCACGGGCACTCGTTCCGGGTGGAGATCCACGTCTCCGGCGAGATCGACCCGCAGACCGGCTGGGTGATGGACTTCGCCGAGATCAAGGCCGCGTTCAAGCCGCTGTACGACCGGCTGGACCACCACTACCTCAACGAGATCAAAGGCCTGGACAATCCGACCAGCGAACGACTGGCGGTGTGGATCTGGGACCGGCTCAAGCCCGACCTGCCGCTGCTGAGCGAGGTCGTGGTCCACGAAACCTGCACGTCCGGCTGCCGCCACCGCGGCTGAAGGCCGGTCGGAATGGTCGGAAAGGGCCGGGAATCCCCAGCAACCCGTTGATTCTCCGTTGAATCCTGAACAGGGAAGGCGCCGTTCGTCGGACTCATGTTGCAGCGCAACAAAACCGGACTTATGTTGCACCGCACAAACCGGCGCTTCCTGCCGGCAATCCCGCCCAGGAGTTCTGTCATGTACCCGCAGTTCAACGATCAGTTCGCCAAGTCGGCCCGCCAGTTCGCGGACACCACCGCGCAGGTCGGTCGCCTGGCCCTCGAGAACACCGAGGCCGTGTTCGGCCTGCAGCTCGCCGCCATCGAAGAGAACATGAACGCCACGTTCGCCTTCTGGGGCGAGCTGGCCGACGTCCGCGACTTCGACGGCCTGAAGGCCGTGTGGCCGAAGGGCGCGCAGGTCGCCCGCGAGACCGTCGAGCGCAGCATCGGCGCCGGCCAGGAAGTCTTCGGCCGCACGCTGAAGACCAACGAAGCCATCGTCCAGATCGCGAAGTCGCAGTTCGAGACCGCCGCCGCCACCGCGCAGGCCGACGTCGAGAAGGTGGTCAAGGCCGCCGCGGCCGCCCGCAAGCCCCGCTGATCCATCGCGGGCAAGGCGCCGCCTCCCTCCCCGGCGCCTGTCGTCTCTCTCTTTCGGCCCGGTCGCCACGTGCGACCGGGCTTTTTTCTTGTGCGTCGCTCCCGGCAAGGCGCTCCGGCCCTGTCGTTCCCTGGCGCGGCGGTGTCGAGTAGCCGCCGGCTCAGCCGGCGGCAGGATGCACGGCGGCGGCCTGGGCTTTCGCCTGCCGGCCGTGATGGTCGCGGCCGATCAGCAGGTACATCACCGGCACGACGAACAGGGTGAACACGGTGCCGATGCCCATGCCGCCGACGATCACCCAGCCGATCTGGTTGCGGGCCTCGGCGCCGGCGCCGGCGGCCAGCGCCAGCGGCAGCGAACCGAGCACCATCGCGCCCGTGGTCATCAGGATCGGGCGCAGGCGCAGCGCGGCCGAGTCGATCACCGCCTGCAGCTTGGTCCGGCCCTGCTCCTGCAGCTGGTTGGCGAACTCGACGATCAGGATGCCGTGCTTCGCGATCAGGCCGACCAGCGTCACCACGCCGATCTGCGAATAGATGTTCCAGCTGCCGCCGGTGAGCTTCAGCGCGAGGAACGCGCCGAACATCGCCAGCGGCACCGCCAGCAGGATCACCAGCGGATCGACCCAGCTCTCGAACTGCGCCGCCAGCACCAGGAAGATGAAGGCGATCGCGAGCGCGAAGATCAGGCCGAAGTCGCCCGAGGATTCACGGAACTCGCGGCTCTGCTCGGACAGGTCGTACTGCGCGTTCGGCGCGACCTGCTTCAGCGTCGTCTCCATCCATGTCAGCGCCTCGCCCATCGAATATCCGGGCGCCAGGCCCGCGGTGATCGTCGCCGAGCGCAGCTTGTTGAAGTGGTTCAGCTCCTTCGCCGCCACCGTCTCGCGCACGGCGACGAGGTTCGACAGCTGCACCATCTGGCCGTCCCCGGCACGGACGAAGATGTTGTCGAGATCGCCCGGCGTGCGCCGGTCGCTGTCCTCGACCTGCACGACCACGTCGTATTGCTCGGAACCGCGCTTGAAGCGGGTGACGTTGCGACCGCCCAGCATGGTCTCCAGGGTGTGCCCGACCGTCGCCACGTCGCTGCCGACGGCGGCGACCTTGTCGCGGTCGACGTCGATCTTCAGCTGCGGCTTGTCGAGCTTGAGGTCGGTGTCGGGGTTGGTCAGGTTGGGGTTCTCGCGCATCTTGTCCATCATCGTGCGCACGGTGACGCCCAGTTCGTCCCAGGTGCCCGTGCTCTGCACGACGAAGCTCACCGGCTGCCCGAAGCCTTCCTGCCCCAGCGGCGGCGGCAGCGTCGGGAACGCCATGATCCCCGGGATGCCCATGAACTGCGGGAACAGCTGGCCCTGGATCTGCTGCGTCGAAACGTCGCGCTGCTCCCAGTCCTTCAGCATGACGAAACCGATCGTGGTGATGACCGACGGGAAACCCACGATCTGGAACTGGCGCTGCAGGTCGGGCAGTTGCTTGAACTGCGCCTCCATCTGCCGCGCGTACTTGTCGGTGTAGTCGAGGGTGCCGCCCTCCGGGGCGATGCCGATGCCGATGATGAAGCCCTGGTCCTCCTGCGGCGCGAGTTCGCGCGGCAGCCCGGTCCACAGGAAGGCCGCGACGGCGAAGATCGCCGCGGCCGCGCCGACCACGATCCAGCGCCATCCCAGCATGCGTTCGAGCGCGCGACGGTAGCCGCGGTCGATCGCGCCCAGCACGCGTTCGCCGGCGAGATAGAACCGCCCCGGCTCGTCCTGGTGGCGCAGCAGCTTCGACGACATCATCGGCGACAGCGTCAGCGCGGTGAACCCCGACACCAGCACCGCGCCGGCCAGGGTCAGCGCGAACTCGATGAACAGCTTGCCGGTGCGGCCGGTGGAGAACGCCAGCGGCAGGTAGACCGCCGCCAGCGTCAACGTCATCGCGACGATGGCGAAACCGATTTCCTTGCTCCCCTTCAGCGCCGCCTCGAACGGCGGCATGCCCTCTTCGACGTGACGATAGATGTTCTCCAGCATCACGATCGCGTCGTCGACCACCAGGCCGATCGCCAGCACCATCGCCAGCAGGGTGAGCGTGTTGATGGTGAAGCCGAAGACGTACATCAGCGCGAACGCGCCGACCAGCGACACCGGGATCGTCACCAGCGGGATCAGCGTGGCGCGGCCGCTGCGCAGGAACAGGAAGATCACCAGCACGACCAGCGCGATCGCCTCGCCGACGGTCTTGTAGACCTCGTCGATCGACTTCTCGATGAAGATGGTGGAGTCGTAGGCGATGTCGACCTTCACGCCCTCCGGCAGCGTGCGCTGGATCTCCGGGATCATCGCCTTCAGCGCCTTGGAGATCTCCAGCGGGTTGGCGACCGCCTGCTTGACGATGCCCAGCGGCACCGCGTCCTGGCCGTTGTAGCGGGCGCGGAAACGGGCTTCTTGGGCGCCGAGCTCGACCTTGGCGACGTCGCGCAGGCGCACGAGGTTCTGGCCGTCGTTGCGCAGGATGATCGCGCCGAATTCCTCGGGCGTCTTCAGGTCGGTCTCGGACAGCACCGTGAACTCGCGCGCGCGGCCTTCGACGCGGCCGGCGGGGATTTCCACGTTCTGCGCGCGCAGCGCGGCCTCGACGTCGGCGGGGGTCAGGTCGAACCCGGCCAGCCGCTGCGGCTGCAGCCACACGCGCATCGCGTAGGTCGGGCTGAACACCTGCGCCTGGGCGACGCCGGGGATGGTCTGCACGCGGTCCTTCACCAGCCGGTCGGCGAGGTCGGACAGTTCGACCTGCGAGTGCCGCGGCGAGGAGAAGGCGAGGTAGATGATCGGCTGCGCGTCGGCCTCCTGCTTCTGGACGATCGGCTCGCGCGCTTCCTCGGGCAGGACGTCGCGGGCCTGGCCGACGCGGTCGCGCACGTCGGACGCGGCGCCGTCGGGATCGCGGTCCAGGCGGAAGCGGATCGTGACCTGGCTGGACTGTTCGCGGCTGACCGACTGGATGTACTGGATGCCTTCCACGCCCGACAGCGCGTCCTCGATCGGCTGGGTGATCTGCGATTCGATCACCTGCGCGCTGGCGCCGGGGTACGAGGTGTTGACCGTGATCACCGGCTCGTCGACCTTGGGGATCAGGCGCACGGGCAGGCGCTGGTAGGCGATCAGGCCGATCAGCAGCACGACGAGGTTGATGACCGTCGCGAAGACCGGCCGGCGGATCGAGAGATCGGAGAGCACCATGGCTCAGCCGCCCTGTTTCGCGGCCGGCGCAGGCGCCGCCTCGGGTGCCGCGGGATCCGGTTTCGCTGCCGGCTTCGCCGCGGCGGGCGGTGCGCCGGCAGCCGGGTTCGGCGCTGCAGGGTTCGGCGCGGCACCATCCGCCGGCAGCACCGTCACGCCCATGCCGTCGTGCATCATCGGCTTGGCCTGGCCGGCGGTGATCACCACCGCGCCAGGCTGCAGGCCTTCGACGACTTCGACCTTGCCCGGCACGCGCAGGCCGGTCTTGATCACGGTCTTCTTCGCCTTGCCGCCGACGACGGTGTAGACGAAGCGGGTGTCGCCCTGCTGCATCAGCGCCTGCTCGGGCACCAGCAACGCCTGCGCGTCGCCGGCGGATTCGAGCTGCAGGCGCGCGAACTGGCCAGGACGCAGCCGCCCGTCGGGATTGCCGATCTGCGCGCGCAGCTTCACGCTGCGGGTATTGGCGTCGATGCTGGGATCGATCGCGAGCACGCGGCCGCCGAAGCGATCGCCGGGGAAGGCATCGACCTCGATCCGGATCGCCTGACCGCGCGAGAGTCGGGTCAGCGCGCGCTCGGGCACGCTGAAGTCGACCTCGATCGGATCGACGCGCACCAGCGTAATCAGTTCCTGCCCGGCGGTGAGGAACGCGCCGACGCTGACGTTGCGCAGCCCGACCTGCCCGGAGAACGGCGCGCGGATCGTGTATTTCTCGAGCGTGGCCCGCGCCGAGTTCACCCGCGCTTCGTCGACGCCGAGCGTGGCGCGCGCCTTGTCGTAGTCGGCCTGCGCGACCAGCTTGCCGGCCAGCAGTTCCTTGGCGCGCGCGGCGGCGCGGCGGCTGTTCTCGAGGTTGGCCTGCGCTTCCTTCAGCGCGGCCTCGGGCACGCTGGCATCGAGCGTGAACAGCGGCTGCCCCGCGACGACGTGGCCGCCTTCCTCGAAGTGGATCCGGGTGATGCGTCCCGGCAGTTCCGCGCGCACCGAGACGGTTTCGTCGGCGCGCAGGCTGCCGACGGTCTGCAGCCCGGCGGACAGCGGCTGCGGGGTGACGGTGACCGCCTCGACCGGCAGTTGCATCTCGCCACCGCCCGGCGGGCCGCCAGGGGCGCCCTGGCCTTCCGCGGATTTGCCGCCGCAGGCCGCGAGCACGAAGGTGCAGGCCAGCGCCGGCAACACGGGAGAACGACGAAGGCGCATGGCGACCTCTCGGCAACGGAATCGGCGGGCCAGTCTAGCGCGCACGACATCGATGTCGCCGTGCCGGAAGTGATGGGCGCACCGGTCGGCGCCAAGGTCGGCACATCGACGGCACGGTCGGCGGCATGGTCGCGGGCGATCGTGCACGCCGCATGATCGCGCGGGCCTATGGCGGCGTCAGATGGCGCGCGCGCGCCTGCGCCGAGGCCTGGGGATCGAACGGCAGCACGCCCCAGCAGGGCGCGGGCAGATGACGTTCCAGCCACGCGAGGTTCTCGTCGCGGAACGGCATGTCCGCCTCGATCCCGGACCCGATCCAGCCCGCAAGCGTGCCGCCGTCGGCGGCGATGGCGCGCGCGGTCAGCAGCGCATGGTTGAGGCAGCCCAGGCGCAGGCCGACGACCAGCACCACCGGCAGCGACAGCGCGCGGACCAGATCGGCCTGCGCGAACGCCTCGCCGAGCGGTGCTTCCCAGCCGCCGACGCCTTCGACCAGCACGCGGTCGGCCTGCGCGGCGAGCCGCGCATGGGCGGCGAGGATCGGCCCCGCGGTGATGGTCGCGCCGACCGCCTGCGCGGCGAACGCCGGGGCGGTGGCGGCCGGCAGCGCCCACGGATTGAGGTCGTCGTAGGCCGGACGCGGATCGCTGGCGGCCTGCAGGCGCAGGGCGTCGTCGTTGCGCCAGCCGTCGGGCGTGGCCTCGCAGCCGCTGGCAATCGGTTTCATGCCGATGGCGCGCAGGCCGTGCGCGCGCCACGCATGCAGCAGGGCGGCGCTGGCGACGGTCTTGCCGACGCCGGTGTCGGTGCCGGTGACGTAGAGGCTGCGGGCGGGCGATGCGGTCATCGTGGTGGCTCCATGCAGGCAACGCGCGCGGGGCCCGCGCGGGGACGGCATGGTAAGGCGCGGCGACGCCGCTGTTACACTGCGACCATGAGTTTCGCGACCATCCCGCTCACCGGCGACACGCCGGAACAGTACGCCCAGCTCGCCGCGCAGGCCGAAGCGCTGCTCGCCGGCGAACACGACCGCATCGCCAACGCGGCGAACCTGTCGTCGCTGGTCTACCACGCGCTGCCCGACCTCAACTGGGTCGGCTTCTACTTCTTCGACGGGACCGAACTGGTGGTCGGCCCGTTCCAGGGTCTGCCCGCCTGCGTGCGCATCCCGCTCGACAAGGGCGTGTGCGGCGCGGCGGCGCGCACCCGCGAAACCCAGCGCATCGCGGACGTGCATGCGTTCCCGGGCCACATCGCCTGCGACGCGGCCTCGCGCTCGGAGCTGGTGGTGCCGCTGGTGCGCGACGGCGCGCTGCTCGGCGTGTTCGATCTGGACAGTCCGGTCCCGGACCGATTCGGCGTTGAAGATCAGGCAGGGCTCGAAACGATCGCGGCGCTGTTCGTGCGCAGTCTGCGCGCGGACGGTTGAGCCGCGACGCCACGCTTCCACTTCGCGATCCCATCCGCCCATGGCGACGTCCATCAAACTCCGCAACATCGGTCCCAAGAGCGCGGCCTGGCTGCGCCAGGTCGGCCTGCGCACCGAGGAAGACCTGCGCGCGATCGGCGCGCTCGAGGCGTTCATGCGCGTCAAGCGCGCGGGCTTCAAGCCCAGCCTCAACCTGCTGTACGCGCTGGAAGGCGCGCTGATGGACTGCCACTGGCAGGACGTCCCGGCCGAGCGCCGCAGCGAACTGCTCGTGGCCGCCGACGCCGCCATCGCCCTGCTGCCGCCGCCGCGCGGCCGCCCGGCCGCGTCGCCGGTGATCACCACCCACACCGCCCGCGAAGAGGCCGCCCCGGCCTTCAGCCTGTTCGACGAGCCCGACAGCGGCGACTGAGCCGCCTGCCCGTCCCGGTCCCGGGGCGATCGGCTACACTGCGCGCGCTTCGCGGTGATCCGGCGGCGGTCCTTGCCACCGGATTGAAACGGGAAGCCGGTGGGTCCCGGGTCGTCCGGGACGATCCCGGCACTGCCCCCGCAACGGTAAGCGCGTCAAATCGCCGCATCCGCCACTGTGGACACCCACGGGAAGGCGCGGCGACCGAACGGTCCGATCCGTTCGCGCACGAGTCCGGAGACCGGCCACGAAGCCACACGGTTGCGATGCGGAGGGCGTCGCGGCGATGTCGCCGCCCGCGCGCCTGCGCGGCCAGCCGCTCGCAGCCTGTCCTCCGTCCGCGACTTCCCGCCTGATGTCTCGCCGCGCGGGTGCGCGCGATGGAGTCCCGAATGTCTTTCCGCAAGTTTCCGCTGGCGCTGGCCGTGTCGGCCGCGCTGTTCTCCCCTTCCGCCTTTTCCGCCGATGCAGGCGACGATGCCGACGCGCTCGACACGGTCGTCGTCACCGCCACGCGCACCGCGGTCACCGTCGATGCGGCGCTGGCGCCGGTCGAAGTGATCGACCGCGACGCCATCCAGCGCAGTCAGGCGTCGTCGCTCGGCCAGCTGCTGCGCGGCCGCGCCGGCATCAACCTCAGCAACCAGGGCGGCGATGGCAAGCTGACCAGCCTGTTCGTCCGCGGCGCCGAATCCGACCACGTGCTGGTGCTGGTCGACGGCGTGCGCATCGGTTCGGCCACGTCGGGGCAGGCCGCCTTCCAGGACCTGCCGATCGCGCTGATCGACCGCGTCGAGATCGTGCGCGGCCCGCGTTCCAGCCTGTACGGCTCCGACGCGATCGGCGGCGTGATCCAGATCTTCACCCGCCGCGACGGCGGCCCGGCGACGTTCCGCTTCCACGTCGGCGCCGGCAGCCACGGCCGCCGCGAGGGCGGCCTCGGCTTCGGCGGCGGCAACGACCGCGGCTGGTTCGGCTTCGACGCCGGCCTGGTGACGACCGACGGCATCGACGCCTGCCGCGGGCTGGCCGACGACGTGAACTTCATCTACGCCGGTTGCTTCGTGAACGGCCAGACCGATCGCGACGGCTACGAGAACCGCGCGGTGTCGGTGCGCGGCGGCGTCGAGATCGGCGACGCCGTCACCCTGCAGGCGCACGCGCTGCACGTCAGCGGCCACAACGAATACGACGGCAGCTTCGTCGACAATTCCGACATCGTGCAGCAGGCGGTCGGCACGCAGCTGCATTGGAAGGCGAGCGATGCGTTCACGCTCACCGTGTCCGCCGGCAGCAACAAGGACAGCTCCGACAACTTCCTCGGCGATGCGCCGAAGGGCTTCTTCTCCAGCCGCCGCGACACCGCGTCGGTGCAGGCCGATTTCGTGCCGGCCGAAGGCCAGACCATCACCGTCGGCGCCGACTGGCTGCGCGATCGCGTCGACAGCGACACGCCCTTCGACGACAGCCGTCGCACCGACCGCGCGGCGTTCGCGCAGTACCAGGGCCGCTTCGGCAGACAGGACGTGCAGTTCGCGCTGCGCCGCGACGACAACGACCAGTTCGGCGGCAAGACCACCGGCAACGCCGCGTGGGGCCTGGGCTTCGGCGACGGCTGGCGGGTGACCGCGGGCTACGGCACCGCGTTCAAGGCGCCGACCTTCAACGAGCTGTACTACCCGTTCTTCGGCAACCCGGCGCTGCGTCCGGAAGCCTCGCGCACGGCCGAGGCCGGGCTGGCGTGGCGCGGCGAGACCGTCGGCGTGCACCTGGACGAGTTCGAGACCCGCGTCGACGACCTGATCGCCTACGACGCCTCGCTGGGATTGCCCAACAACATCGACGAGGCCCGCCTGCGTGGCGCCGAGCTGCGCGCCGACGGCACGCTGCGGGGCTGGAACGTGAACGGCGCCGCCAGCTGGCTGGATCCCGAGAACCGCGCCGCCGGCGCCAACCGCGGCAAGGACCTGCCGCGCCGCGCCCGCGAGACCGCGCGGCTGGACCTCGACCGTGCCTTCGGCGCCGTGCGCATCGGCCTGACCGGCGTGGCCGAATGCGCGCGCTGGGACGACGTGGCCAACAGCCGGCGCCTCGGCGGCTTCGCCACGCTCGACCTGCGCGCCGAGTACCGCCTCGCCGACGCCTGGACGCTGCAGGCCGGCGTCGCCAACGTGTTCGACCGCCGTTACGAAACCGCGTCGTACTACCGCCAGCCCGACCGCACGTGGACGCTGGCCCTGCGTTTCGAACCCGGCTGGTAAGCAGGAGCGAGCGCCCGATGTCCGTCCCGCCGTTCGTCCCCCCCCCCCATCGCGGCGCTGCCTGCCGACGACGCGTTCGCGCG
>JBQCJG010000331.1:0-15119 GCA_051952955.1 Lysobacteraceae bacterium
CGAGGTCGACGACGACCGCGGGCGCCTGCGCCTCGGCGGCGCGGCCTTCGGCGTAGTAGGCGAGCGTTTCCAGCAGCCGCGCCTCGATCTCGTGCTGCAGCTTCGCGGCGTCGGCATAGCTCGACGAGGCGCGCGAGAACGCGCGGCGGACATGGCGGGTGTCGAACAGCGGGGACATCGGCTCACCCTTCCACGAAACGCAACCGCGGCCTGCGCACGCGCGCGAGCACGGCGCGCACCGCGTCGCGCGACGCCGGATCGTCGATGCGCAGCCGCACCGGTTCGCCGGACAGCATGGCGACCAGCCGCGCGAACGGCGAACGACGCGCGCCCCGCAGCACGTACGCGAGGAACGCCGACCAGAATTCCAGCGCGAGCCGCGGCTCGGTACTCGCGATGCGCACGAGATCGGTCTCGATCGCATCCGCCGGCAGCGGCGGCGCGCCCGCGCGCTGCGTGTCGTCGCCGACGGCCAGCAGGCGCCGCTGCCCGGCGTGCGAACGCCAGGCGATGCGGTTCGCGATCGGCAGCGTGGCGCTGCCGTTGCCGGCCTGCCAGCGGGTGAAGACGGCGTCGATGATCAGCATGCCGCGGTCCCCGTCGCCGTATCGTCGAGGAACGTGCGCAGCGCCGCATCGACCTCGTCGACATGCGTGAGGAACGGCGCGTGGCCGGCGTGTTCGATCTGCACGAAGCGCGCCGGCGCGTGGCCGGCGGCCTCGATCGCCGCAGCCGCGTCGCGCATCGCGCGCGGGTCGACCAGGCGGTCGCGGCGGCCGGCGATCCACAGGCTCGGCACGCGCAGCGCCGCCAGCAGCGGGCGCTGGTCGACCGTTTCCAGCAGGTGCAGGCCATCGACCAGCACCCGCGCCGCGGGCTCGCCGCGGGCGAAGAGTTCGCCGCGCAGCGCGCGCAGTTCGTCCTTGGCGTGGTCGGAGCCGAAGGCTTCCAGCGCGACGAAGCGATCGAGCGTGGCGCGGTAGTCGTCCGCGAGGCCGCGCGCGAAGTCGCGGAAGATCTCCGGCGACACGCCGAAGCGCCAGCCGTCGCCGCGCACGAAGCACGGGCTGGCACAGAGCATGGCCAGCGCCGGCACGCGCGCGGGATCGCGCACCGCTGCGTGCAGCGCGAACATGCCGCCCAGCGACCAGCCCAGCCAGGGCGCGACGGGCAGGCGCGCGTACAGCACGTCGCAGACGGCATCGAACTCGAGCGGCGTGGCGTCGTCGCGGCTCAGGCCGTGGCCCGGGAGATCGACCAGGTGCAGCGTGTGGCGCGCGCGCAGGCGTTCGACCAGCGGCGCGAACACGCCGCCGTGCATCGCCCAGCCGTGGATCAGCACCAGCGGCGGACCGTCGCCGCCGGTGGCGATGTGCAGCGCGTCGGTCATCGCGGTTCGCCGCCCGTACGCAATGCCGTGACCTTGGCCGCAACCGCGGACCACTGCCCCTGCATCTCGCCGCGGAAGCACCACTGCGCGATGCCGCGACGACGACGACCGCCGCGGGCGCGGATGCGCTCGACCAGCCACGCCTCGTCGAACGCGTCCCACACGCCGACCGGCGCCATCAGGTTGGTGAACAGCACCGGATACACGTCGTGCATCAGCATCGCGTGCAGTTCGTCGAGGTCGAACGGCGACGCGGCGAGCGTGGCCGCGATCGCGTCATGAAAATGCTCGACCTCGGTGTCGAGATACAGCCCGGACAGCGCGATCCACACCGGGATGCGCGCCGCGTCGTCGTCCGTCCTGTCCGCCACGCCCCACGCCCGGCTCACGCCACCGCGGCTCCGGCCTGGCCGAAGCCCATCTCGACCGCGTCGCGCGCCCAGCACAGGGCTTCGATCAGCGCATCGACCTCGGCCTGCGTATGCAGCGACGACAGCGTGATGCGCAGCCGCGATCGGCCGTCGGGCACGGTCGGCGGGCGGATCGACGGCACCCAGTAGCCCTGGGCCTCGAGCGCGGTCGACAGCGCCAGCGCGCGCTTCTCGTCGCCGCACATGACCGGCTGGATCGGCGTGTTCGACGCCACCAGCGGCAGATCGCGGAACAGCGCCTGCTGGCGGAAGTGCGCGACCAGGCTCTGCAGCTTCTCGCGACGCCAGTGGTCTCGGCGGGCGAGCTTGACCGCGGCCAGCGACGACGCGGCCTGCGCCGGCGGCAGCGCCGTGGTGTAGAGATACGGGCGCGCGGTCTCGACGAGGTGGCCGATGACCTCCTCGCTGCCCAGCACGACCGCGCCGTAGCCGCCCAGCGCCTTGCCGAGCGTGGCCAGCTGCAGGGTCGAAGCGATCTCGAGACCGGCCTCGGCCACGCATCCGCGGCCTTCGGGGCCGACGACGCCCACGCCGTGCGCGTCGTCGACGTACAGCAGGGCGTGCTGGACCTTCGCCACCAGCGACAGCTCGCGCAGCGGCGCGACGTCGCCGTCCATGCTGAACACGCCGTCGGTGACCAGCATCGCCGCGCCGTCGGGCACGGTGCGCAGCTGGCGCAGCGCGCCTTCGGCATCGGCGTGCGGATAGCGACGCAGCTTGCAGCCGGCGAGACGCGCACCGTCGATCAGGCTGGCGTGGTTGAGCCGGTCCTGGACGCAGACGTCCTCTTCGCCCAGCAGCGCCTGCATCACGCCGAGGCTGGCGAGGTAGCCGCTGCCGAACAGCAGCGCGCGCGGCGCGCCCAGCCAGTCGGCGAGTTCCCTTTCCAGTGCGTCGTGGTGTGCGTGGTGGCCGCAGATCAGGTGCGAGGCGCCCGCACCGACGCCGTCGCGCGCGGCGCTGGACTGCAGCGCGTCGACCACGCCGAACTGCTGGGCGAGGCCGAGGTAGTCGTTGCCGGCGAAGTTGACCAGCCAGCGGCCGTCGACCTCGCAGCGCACGCCGTCGCGGCGGGTGACCGTGCGCCGCTTGCGTTCGCGTCCCTGCATCGTGCGTTGCACGCGGGCGGCGAGGATGCGTTCGGTCAGGCGCGGGCGGGTCATGGCGGGACGCTCGGTCAGGCGGCGCGGGTGCAGGGCGGGCCGTCGGCCGGCGCGGCGCCGGCGTCGACGATGTCCGCGTGGAAGGTGTTCGGCGCTTCGACCACCGCCATCGGCCTCAGGCCGAGGCGCGCGAACAGCGCGAGGTCGCGCTCGGTGTCGGGGTTGCCGGTGGTCAGCAGCTTCTCGCCGTAGAAGATCGAATTGGCGCCGGCGAGGAAGCACAGCGCCTGCAGTTCGTCGCTCATCGTCTCGCGGCCGGCGGACAGCCGCACCATCGACTTCGGCATCAGCAGGCGGGCGACCGCGATCGTGCGGACGAACTCGAACGCGTCCAGTTCGGCGGTGCCGTGCAGCGGCGTGCCGGCGACCTGCACCAGCCGGTTGATCGGCACCGAATCCGGGTGCGCCGGCAGGTTGGCCAGCGTCTGCAGCAGGCCGGCCCGTTGGGAACGTGTTTCGCCCATGCCGACGATGCCGCCGCAGCAGGTCTTCATGCCGACGTCGCGGACGCGGGCCAGGGTGTCGAGGCGATCCTGGTATTCGCGGGTCTGGATGATGTCGCCGTAGAACTCCGGCGCGGTGTCCAGGTTGTGGTTGTAGTAGTCGAGGCCGGCGTCCTTGAGCGCCGCCGCCTGGGTGTCGCTGAGCATGCCGAGCGTGGCGCAGGTCTCCAGGCCCAGCGCCTTCACTTCGCGGATCATCTCCGCGACCTTCGGGATGTCGCGGTCCTTCGGCGAACGCCAGGCCGCGCCCATGCAGAAGCGCGAGGCGCCGGCGGCGCGCGCCTGACGGGCCTTCTCGACCACCGCGTCGGTGTCCATCAGCTTCGTGGCGTCGACGCCGGTGTGGTAGCGCTGCGCCTGCGGGCAGTAGCCGCAATCCTCGGGGCAGCCGCCGGTCTTCACCGACAGCAGCGTGCTGACCTGGACTTCGCTGGGATCGAAATGCTGGCGGTGGACGTCGGCGGCCCGCTGCAGCAGCACCGGGAACGGCAGGTCGAACAGCGCTTCCACCTCGGCGCGGGTCCAGTCGTGGCGCGGGACGGCGGAAACACTGACAGCGGGCATCGGAAATCCCTGACGGATGCGAGGAAGGGGAACGGGCAGTCTGGAAAGCATGCCCAGCCCTGTCAACCGCCCCGTTTCCCGCCTCCTGCCGACCCGCGCCCTGTCCCGGGCGGCAGCGACGGTGACCGCCCTCGCCCGCCGCGGGTGGCCGGCGCATTGCCTGGTCTGCCGGGAAGCGGTCGAAACGGCGGGCGTCGACCTCTGCGCAGCCTGCCGCCACGCGCTGCCGTGGCAGCGCCATGCCTGTCCGCGCTGCGCCTTGCCGCTGGGCGCCCCCGCACCCGCCTGCGGGACCTGCCTGCGCCGGCCGCCGCCGGTCACGGAGACCCGGGCCGTCTTCCGCTACGAAGCCCCCCTGGATCGGCTGCTGCCGCGTCTGAAGTTCCACGACGATCTCGCGGCTGGCCGGCTCTGTGCGGCGCTGATGGCCGACGTTCTGGCGGCCGCACCGCGTCCGGATGCGCTCGTCCCGTTGCCGCTGCACCGGGCGCGCCTGCGCGCCCGCGGCTTCGACCAGACGCTGGAGCTCGTCCGGCCGCTGGCCCGGGCGCTCGCCCTGCCCCTGCGCGACGACCTGCTGGTCCGCGGCCGCGCCACCGCGCCGCAGTCGCGCCTCGACGCCGCCGCCCGCCGCCGCAACCTGCGCGGCGCGTTCGCGGTGCGCGATGACAGGCCGCTGCCGGCGCACGTCGCGCTGGTCGACGACGTCATGACCACCGGCGCCACCCTGCACGCGGCCGCGGACGCGCTGCTGCGCGCGGGCGTCGGCCGGGTGGATGCGTGGGTGTGTGCGCGGGTGGCATGAGCGGAGCGGCTCATTCCGAAGGCGCGCAGATCGTGCAGGGGCCGACGGCATCCCGCTTGGGGCCGGCCAGGATGGCGTCGATGCGCGCCAGCCGGGCCTGCATCAGCGGCGTGGACCGGGCGCCATAGCGCACCGCGAGACCGTACAGCGCCTTCGCATCCTCGATCGCGCCGCCCGCCAGGTTCAGCGTCGCCCAGTCCAGCAGCAGATTCGCCACCACCGGATCCGACGACCGCACGAACTGCAGGCGTTCGTGCAACTGGTAGCTCAGGGCCTGATTCAGGCCGAAGGAGCTGACCGGTCGACCGTCGTTGCCCGGCGGGTACGCCGTCGGCAGGGGCGGCAGCACCATGTCCTCGAAGCGCACGCCGGCCACCGAATGCGTGGCGAAGTAGCCCGGATCGCGCCGCGCCGCGACCTTGGCCTCGAGGATGCGGGCGTGCAGCCACTCGGTCCCCTCGTGCTCGTCGGCGTTGCGCTGGATCCCGATCCGGATCCAGCGCAGGGCGATGGCGTCGAAGCCGGCGAGCTCGAGCGCGGTGCCGAGGTTCGCGGCGGTCTCGGGCCGGCCCGGGAAGTCGCGTTCGTTCGCGACCAGCAGCCGCATCGCCGCCGTGGTCTCGCCCTGCCGGATCAGGTTGACGGCCAGATCGTTCCGATGCGCGAAGTCCGGCGTCGCCTTCACGTCCTTCGCCAGCCGCCGGGACTCGTCGTCCAGGACGCTGCGGCCGGCGCGCGTCGTCCGCCACGTGAGGGATTCGACCAGTTCGTCGCCGGTATACCAGTGCTGAAAGAATTGCTGTCCGGTGCGGTCGGTGGCGACCGTATTGATGCAGGCGCAAGCCAGCAACGACCACGCGGCGAACAGCAGACCCACGACGATGCGACGCATGCCCACGTTCCGGCCGGAAAGCCGCATCGTCCGCGAGCGGCCGGCCCGTCGGCAAGGCCGGTCGCGCGGGATCACCACTTGAACAATTCGAAATACACCGCCGGCGCGTTGCGGTCGTGGTCGATGCGGCCGTCGCCGTTGCGGTCGTAGAGGAAGTACGCGGGGCCGCGCCTGGGCTGCACCCGGACCATGCGCAGCTGGCCGGCGACACGGTATTCGGTGATGGCGTCGCCGTTGTCCATGACGCGCTCGGAGGCGACGGCGTCGGGCGGGATGGCGGCATCGGCCTGCGGCGGGGGCGTCGTGGCGCACGCGCCCAGCGCAAGCAGCAGGGCGAGGGGAAGGATGGTGCGCATGGCGGGCTCCGCGGCGGGGAAAGCCCGATCATACCCCCGCATCGCGACGCCCCGGCGCGACCGCACGCACGGTATCGCAGGGGTAGAATCGCCCGATGACACGTCTCGTCCTCATCGATGGTTCCTCCTATCTTTTCCGCGCGTTCCACGCGCTGCCGCCGCTGACCAACGCGCACGGCGAGCCCACCGGCGCGCTGTTCGGCGTGGTCAACATGCTGCGCGGCCACCTGAAGGAAAAGCCCGAACACCTCGCGTTCGTCGTCGACGCCTCCGGCCCGACCTTCCGCGACGATCTCGACCCGCAGTACAAGGCGAACCGCCCGCCGATGCCGGACGAGCTGCGCGCGCAGATCGAGCCGATGCTGGAGATCGTGCAGGCGCTGGGCATCCCGATCCTGCGCGTGCCGGGCGTGGAGGCCGACGACGTGATCGGCACGCTGGCGGTGCAGGGCGCGGCGCAGGGCCTCGCCGTGACCATTTCCACCGGCGACAAGGATTTCGCGCAGCTGGTGCGACAGCTGGACAACGGCGCCGGCATCGCGCTGGTCAACACCATGACCGGCAGCCGCATGGCCGACGACGCGGCGGTGATCGAGAAGTTCGGCGTGCGCGCCGACCAGGTCATCGACCTGCTGTCGCTGATGGGCGACAGCGTCGACAACATCCCCGGCGTCGAGAAGTGCGGGCCGAAGACCGCGGCCAAGTGGCTGGGCGAATACGGCACGCTGGAAAACGTCATCGCGAACGCCGACGCGATCAAGGGCAAGATCGGCGAGAACCTGCGCGCCGCGCTGCCGCGGCTGCCGCTGAACCGGCAGCTGACGACGATCAAGCTCGACGTCGCGCTCGACCAAGGGCCCGCCGACCTCGCGCTGCGCGAGCGCCACGTCGAGGACCTGCGCCGGCTGTATGCGCGCTACGGCTTCAACCAGGCGCTGAAGGAGCTCGAAGGCGGCAGCGGCGCGCCCGCGCCGGCCGAGGACGTCGCATCCGGCAGCCTGCGCAGCACGCAGGCGGGCTACGCGCGCAGCGCACCGAGCGAGGCGGAAGCGCCCGATGCCGCCCTGTCCGCGCCCGGCCGCTACGAGACGGTGTCGACACCCGAGCAGTTGGCGACGTGGATCGAACGTCTGGCGACCGCCGGCGAATTCGCCTTCGACACCGAGACCGACGCGCTCGACGCGATGCGTGCGAACCTCGTCGGCCTCAGCTTCTCCACCGAACCCGGCAACGGCTGCTACGTGCCGGTCGGCCACGGCTACCCCGGCGCACCGGCGCAGCTCGACCTGCGCGCGACGCTCGACGCGTTGCGCCCGCTGCTCGAAAGCGCGACGCATCGCAAGCTCGGCCAGCACGGCAAGTACGACCTGCACGTGCTGCGCCGCCACGGCGTGAAGGTCGCCGGCTACCACGACGACACGATGCTGGAAAGCTTCGTCTGGAACGCCAGCGCCAGTCGCCACGACATGGACACGCTGGCGAAGCGCTACCTCGGCTACGACACCATCCGGTTCGAGGACGTCGCCGGCAAGGGCGCGAAGCAGATCCCGTTCTCCGACGTCGCCATCGACGACGCCACCCGCTACGCCGCAGAGGACGCCGACATCACGCTGCGCCTGCATCGCGTGCTGTCGGCGAAGCTGGCCGGCGAGCCCGCGCTGGAGAAGGTCTATCGCGAGATCGAGATGCCGCTGGTGCCGGTGCTGGCGCGCATGGAGGCCAACGGCGTGCTGATCGACGCCGACGAACTGCGCCGGCAGAGCGCCGACCTGTCGCGGCGCATGCTCGCCGCGCAGCAGAAGGCGACCGAGCTCGCGGGCCGCACCTTCAACCTCGATTCGCCGAAGCAGCTGCAGGCGCTGCTGTTCGACGAACTCAAGCTGCCGGCGCTGGTGAAGACGCCGACCGGCCAGCCGTCGACGAACGAGGAAGCGCTGGAAGCGATCGCCGACCAGCACGAACTGCCGCGGGTGATCCTCGAATACCGCGGCCTGGCGAAGCTGCGCAGCACCTACACCGACAAGCTCGCCGAAATGGTCAACCCCGACACCGGCCGCGTGCACACCAGCTACCACCAGGCCGGTGCCGCGACCGGACGGCTGTCGTCGAACGACCCGAACCTGCAGAACATCCCGATCCGCACCGACGACGGCCGGCGCATCCGCAAGGCATTCATCGCCCCCCCGGGCCGCAAGCTGGTCGCCTGCGACTACTCGCAGATCGAGCTGCGGATCATGGCGCACCTGTCCGAGGACGACGGCCTGCTGCGCGCGTTCGCCGCCGGCGACGATATCCACCGCGCCACCGCCGCGGAGGTTTTCGGCAAGCCGCTGGCCGAGGTCAGCGGCAACGAGCGCCGCGCCGCCAAGGCGATCAACTTCGGACTGATGTACGGCATGAGCGCCTTCGGCCTGGCGCGCCAGCTCGGCGTGTCGCGCGGCGAGGCGCAGGACTACATCGCGCTGTACTTCAGCCGCTATCCGGGCGTGCGCGACTTCATGGAACGCACGCGCAAGGAGGCGCACGAGCGGGGCTACGTCGAAACCGTGTTCGGCCGCCGGCTGTACCTCGACAACATCAACGCCCGCAACCAGGGCCTGCGCGCCGGCGCCGAGCGCGCGGCGATCAACGCGCCGATGCAGGGCACCGCCGCCGACATCATCAAGCGCGCGATGATCGCCATCGACGCGTGGATCGTGCCGCAGGACGCGCAGGCGCGCATGCTGCTGCAGGTCCACGACGAACTGGTGTTCGAGTGCGAGGCGGGCTTCGTCGACACGCTGATCGCGGAGGTCACCGCGCGCATGGCCGCCGCGGCCGAGCTGCGGGTGCCGCTGGTGATCGATTCGGGCGTCGGCGACAACTGGGACGAGGCGCACTGATGCTGCGGCGGCAGGTTTCCGCATTCACCGTCCACATCGCGGGGCGAAGCCCGTCACGGAACGATGGCGGGCGCGATGCGAGTGTGCGCGACATCACGGAGACACGGCACGCGGCCTGCCGTCGCCGCATCGGCGCGATGCACGTCCTGCACGCCTTCACTGATGCGCGGCGCATGGTGCGCACGATCGGATCGAGATGCGCGGAAGCCGTGACTTCCGGCATGTCGTCCTGTCTGTTCTGACAGGTTTTTCAGGGGTTTTCGTCGAAAACTGAACGCACGATGCACCCGGCATGAATCCGTCCTGAATTCGCCCGGATGCGTATCGGAATCTTTACGAACTCGGGCGCGCAGTCGTGGTCAACTATCTCGCGACGGATGCAACGTCCGTCGCCGCCACCCTCTCCCCTGGGGTGGCCCCCGGAACGCAGGCTCTCCCCAAGTCGCGTTCCCAGCCCCGCCGGTTCCCCCGCCTGCGGGGCTTTTTATTTGTGCGGCGCGGAGACAGACTGCCGGCGTCGCCGCCCGGGAACCCCCGATGTCCGAACTGTTCGAGCTGTCCGCGCCGTGGTGGGTGTTCGTGCTGCGCGCCGTCGCGATCTACCTGATGGTGATGGTGCTGGTGCGGGCCTCCGGCAAGCGCGCGGTCGGGCAATTCACGCCGTTCGACCTGGTGCTGCTGATCCTCATCGGCAACGCGGTGCAGAACGGCATGAACGGCGGCGACGACTCGCTGACCGGCGCCGCGGTGCTGGCCATCAGCCTGATCGTGCTGAACTACGCCACCGCCTTCCTGTCGGCGCGGGTGCCGCGGGCGCGGCGGCTGATCGAGGGCGAGCCGGTGGTGCTGGCCCGCGACGGCCGCATCTTCCGCGACGTGCTGCGCCGCGAGCTGGTGAGCAAGGCCGACTTCAACGAAGCCATGCGCGAGGCCGGCTGCAGCGAGCCCGAGCGCGTCCGGCTGGCGATGCTGGAAACCAACGGCAAGATCAGCATCACGCTGAAGGACGACGAGTGACCCTCGCGTCGGAATCGGCTCAGGCGAGCTCGGACAGCCAGTCGCGCGGACGCAGGTAGTCGAGCAGGCGCGCTTCGTCGCTGCCCGCCTCCGGCGCGTAGCCGTACTCCCAGCGCACCAGCGGCGGCAGGCTCATCAGGATCGACTCGGTGCGGCCGCCCGACTGCAGGCCGAACAACGTGCCGCGGTCGAAGACGAGGTTGAACTCGACGTAGCGGCCGCGACGGTAGAGCTGGAACTGCCGCTCGCGCTCGCCGTACGGCGTGTCGCGCCGCTGCGCCACGATCGGCAGGTAGGCGTCGAGGAAGCCGTCGCCGACCGCGCGCTGGTAGGCGAAGTCGCGCTCGAAGTCCTCGTGCAGGTCGTCGAAGAACAGCCCGCCGACGCCGCGGGTCTCGCCGCGATGCTTCAGGAAGAAGTACTCGTCGCACCAGTCCTTGTGCGCGTCGTAGCGCGCCTGCCCGCCGAACGCTTCGCACAGCGCGCGCGCGGTGCGGTGCCAGTGCAGCACGTCCTCGTCGACCGGATAGAACGGCGTCAGGTCGAAGCCGCCGCCGAACCACCACGCCACGGTCTCGCCGTCCTTGAACGCACGGAAATGGCGCACGTTGGCGTGCGTGGTCGGGATGTGCGGATTGCGCGGATGGAACACCAGCGACACCCCGACCGCGCGCCACGACGCGCCGGCCAGTTCCGGCCGCGCCGCGGTCGCCGATGGCGGCAGTTTCGTTCCCGATACATCGGAGAAGCCGATCCCCGCCTGCTCGAACACCGCGCCATCGCGCAGGATGCGCGTGCGCCCGCCGCCGCCCTCGGCCCGCTGCCACGTGTCTTCCTTGAACGTCGCCGCGCCGTCCGCGCCCTCGATCGCCGCGCAGATCGTGTCCTGCAGGCCGGTCAGGTAGTCGCGGACGCGGAGGAAGTCGGGATCGGTGGTGTGGGTCATGGGCAGTCCCTCATTGCGGCGCGCTGTTGTCGATTGCGTGGATCGTCTCCCTCCCCCGCCTGCGGGGGAGGGTTGGGTGGGGGCCGACGATCATGCATGCCCCCCTCCCGACCTTCCCCCGCACGCGGGGGAAGTGTCGTAGGGCGGGCCCTGGTCCGCCATTGCGGCGTTTGCGTTCGCACCGCGATGTGGCGGAACGGTGTCGATCATTGTGCGGCAGACCGGAAGCGTTGCGATGGCGGGCCAGGGCCCGCCCTACGCCGGTTGCAGGTTCGCGTACGCCAGCACCAGCCACTTGCTGCCGGCATCGTCGAAGTTGACCTGCACGCGCGCATGCGCGCCGCTGCCTTCGATGTCGGTGACGACGCCGGTGCCGAACCTGGCGTGGGTCACGTTCTGGCCGAGGCGCAGGCCGGGCGTGTCCTGCAGCGACGCGTGGCCCCAGTCGCGGCGCGGCTGGGCCTGGTACATCGGCCGCGCGACCTGGATCTTCGGCCGCACCTCGTGGATCAATGCGGACGGGATCTCGCGCAGGAACCGCGACGGCAGGCCGTACATGTCCTGGCCGTGCAGGCGGCGCGCCTCGGCGTAGGTCAGCACCAGCTTCTGTCGCGCGCGGGTGATGCCGACGTAGGCGAGGCGGCGCTCTTCCTCCAGCCGCCCGGATTCCTCGATCGACTTGTTGTTCGGGAACAGCCCTTCCTCCACGCCGACGAGGAACACCAGCGGGAATTCCAGGCCCTTGGCGCTGTGCAGGGTCATCAGCTGCACGCCGTCCTCGCCGGCCTCGGTCTGGCCCTCGCCGGCTTCCAGCGCGGCGTAGGCGAGGAAGGCGACGAGTTCGGTCAGCGCCGCGGATTCCTCGTCGTCGCCGCGCACGAAGCGCGAGGCGACCGACACCAGTTCGTCGAGGTTGTCGGTGCGCGAATCGAGCGAGCCTTTCGACTGCTGCTCGTAGTACTCGCGCAGGCCGGAGCGCGCCAGCGCGTGGTCGATCTTGTCCTTCAGCGGCAGGTCGACGGTTTCCTCGCCGATCGCGTGGACCAGCTGCCGGAAACCGGCCAGCGCGTTGCGCGCACGCGCGGGCAGGCCGACGCCCGAGGCGATGCGCGCGGCCGACTGCCACAGCGACACGCGCTGGGCGCGCGCGAGGCGGCGCACCTCGTCCAGCGTGCGCTCGCCGATGCCGCGCGTCGGCGTGTTCACCGCGCGCTCGAACGCCGCGTCGTCGTCGCGGTTGGCGATCAGCCGCAGGTAGGCCAGCGTGTCCTTGATCTCGGCGCGCTCGAAGAAGCGCATACCGCCGTAGACGCGGAACGGGATCTGCTCGCCCAGCAGCGTTTCTTCGAACGCGCGCGACTGCGCGTTGCTGCGGTAGAGGATGGCGCATGCGCCGTGGCTGCCGCCGTCGCGCACCCACTGGCGGATGCGCTCGACCACGAAGCGCGCCTCGTCGATCTCGTTGAACGCGGCGTAGAGGTCGATCGCCTCGCCCTCGCCGCTGTCGGTCCACAGCTGCTTGCCCAGGCGCGACGGATTGTGCGCGATGACCGCGTTGGCGGCGCTGAGGATGTTGGCGCTGGAGCGGTAGTTCTGTTCGAGGCGGATGGTCGCCGCGCCCGGGAAATCGCGCAGGAAGCGCTGCACGTTCTCGACCTTGGCGCCGCGCCAGCCGTAGATCGCCTGGTCGTCGTCGCCGACCACGAACACCTGGCCGCTGTCGCCGGCCAGCAGGCGCACGAACGCGTACTGCAGCGTGTTGGTGTCCTGGAACTCGTCGATCAGCAGCTGCTGGAAGCGATGCCGGTAGTGCTGCAGCAGCGCCGGATGGTCGCGCAGCAGTTCGTGCGCGCACAGCAGGATCTCGGCGAAGTCGACGAGGCCGGCCTGTTCGCAGCGCTCCTGGTACAGCGTGTAGGCGCGCAGCATCACCGATGCCCACTCGTCGCGCTCGGGCTGGATGTGCGGCGGCCGGCGGCCTTCGTCCTTCTGCGCGTTGATCCACCACGCGATCTGCCGCGGCGGGAAGCGCGCCTCGTCCAGCTCCAGCGCCTGCACCACGCGCTTGACCAGCCGCAGTTGGTCGTCGCTGTCGAGGATCTGGAAGCCTTCCGGCAGCTTCGCATCCTGCCAGTGCAGGCGCAGCAGCCGATGCGCGAGGCCGTGGAAGGTGCCGATCCACATGCCGCGCGTGCCCTGCGGCAGCAGGCTGTCGGCGCGGTGGCGCATCTCGCCCGCGGCCTTGTTGGTGAAGGTCACCGCGAAGATGCCGTGCATCGGCACGCCGTGCACTTCGTGCAGCCAGGCGATGCGATGGGTGAGCACGCGAGTCTTGCCGGAACCGGCGCCGGCCAGCACGAGCTGGTGGCCGGGACCGGCGCTGACCGCCTCGCGCTGTGCGGCGTTCAGGCCGTCGAGCAGGTGGGAAACATCCATCGCCGCATTTTACGCGATGGCGGCGGCGTCCCGCGGCGCCATCTCCCGGAAAAGGTGCGGATCAGTGCGCGCCGTGCTTCTGCCCGGCGAGGGTCATCAGCCGGTCGGTGTACGCGATGCCGATCGCCGACAGGATGAACAGGCCGTGGATGATCGCCTGCCACATCACGCCGGTGGCGGTGACCTTGGCGCAGAGCGTCGCCGCCTCCTGCAGCGCGGGGGTGCACAGCGGCAGCCCGAGCTGCCCGGCCTCGATGAAGCTCTTGAGCAGGTGGATCGAGGAGATGCCGATGATCGCCATCGCCAGCTTCACCTTCAGCACGCTGGCGTTGACGTGGCTCAGCCACTCCGGCTGGTCGGGATGGCCTTCGAGGTTCATGCGCGAGACGAAGGTCTCGTAGCCGCCGACGATCACCATCACCAGCAGGTTGGAGATCATCACCACGTCGATCAGGCCGAGCACGATCAGCATGATCCCCTGCTCGCTGAGCGTGTTGGCGTCGTGGATGAGGTGCCACAGCTCCTTGAGGAACAGGAAGACGTACACGCCCTGGGCGACGATCAGGCCGAGGTACAGCGGCAACTGGAGCCAGCGCGAACTGAAGATGAGCGCGGGCAGCGGGCCGAGGCGGACGTTCGGGGAGTCGGACATGGGGAGGCCGGAAGCGGGTGTGCGGATAGCCTACCGACGGCGACCGGCCGCGCCAACCCGTGCGGAAAGCAGTGTCCCGGTGTCGCCGGCCCCGCGATGGCGACGCCGGCCTAGACTGGCCGCCCGCCCCGCCACGGACGCCGTCATGATCGATCTGCACTACTGGCCCACGCCCAATGGCCACAAGGTCACGCTGCTGCTGGAGGAACTGGCCGAGGCCGGTGCGCCGCTGGCCTACACCGTCAAGCCGGTGAACATCGGCGCCGGCGAGCAGTTCAAGCCCGACTTCCTCGCGATCGCGCCGAACAACCGCATGCCCGCCATCGTCGACCACGCGCCCGCCGACGGCGGCGCGCCGGTGAGCGTGTTCGAGTCGGGCGCGATCCTGCTGTACCTCGCCGAGAAGACCGGCCGCTTCCTCCCTGCCGACCTGCGCGGCCGCACCGAGACGCTGGAGTGGCTGTTCTGGCAGATGGCCGGCCTGGGCCCGATGACCGGCCAGTACGGCCACTTCAACGTCTACGCGCCGGAGAAGATCGCCTACGCGATCGACCGCTACACCCGCGAGGCGCAGCGCCTGCTCGGCGTGCTGGACAAGCGCCTCGCCGGCCGCGCGTTCCTGGTCGGCGACGCCTACACCATCGCCGACATGGCCTGCTATCCGTGGATCAGCCCGTACCGCACGGCGCCGATCGATCTGGACCCGTATCCCGAGGTGCGGCGCTGGCAGGCCGCGATCGCCGCGCGCCCGGCGACCGCCCGCGCCTACGTGATCGCGCAGCAGGTGAATCCCGACGCCGGCAAGCCGCTGACCGACGAGCAACGCAAGGCCCTGTTCGGGCGCTGAGGCTGCGCCCGCAGAGCGGAGCACAGCGCCGCTGCCCGGTTTGAGGAGAGAGCAGCGCTTCTGCAAGCGAGGTCCTTTCCTGTGGGAGCGACGGAAGTCGCGACGGACGGCAGACAGGCGTTCCACGGCCGGGGGGGCCGTCCGGCGCCCCCCCCGGCGGCGCCCCCCCCCATACCAGCCGCCCCCCCGGCGCCAGCCGGGGCGCGGGGGCGCGCGGCCCGCGCGGCCGGGGGGG
>JBQCJG010000332.1:0-6546 GCA_051952955.1 Lysobacteraceae bacterium
TGCTCTTCGGCGGCGAGGCGGGAGTGGTCAAGCGCGGCGCAAACCGGCAGACCGTGGCCTGGAGCAACACCACCCTCGGCGCCGCGCCCGGGGTCGCGCTCGCGAACGACGGCACCGCCGCCGCGCTGTTCGGCAAGACGCTGCGCGTGTTCGACGCGCAGGGCAACGAACTCGGCAGCCGCAGTTTCGGCGATTCGGCGGTGAACGACGTCGCCATCGACGGCTCGACCGTGTACGTCACCGGCCTGGCGCAGCGCGACGGCGGCGCGTGCTCGCAGTTGCAGGTCGCGTGGGTGCGCGCCTATCCGCGCAACGCCGTGAGCGGCGCAGAGCGCTGGAAGGCCTGGGACTGGACCCATGCGCAGGCCGCGGGCACCGATTCGTCCTGCGCCGACACGCGCGGCATCCGGGTCGCGATCGGCAACGACGGCGGCCTGTACTTCGCCGGGGAATCCGCCGGCGGCAACACCATCTACCGCTTCCAGAGCGTGAACCTCGCGACCGCCGCGCCGAACGTGTCGACCGACGCGTTCAACTCGGCCTACAACACCGCCTCGAACCACATCACCTACATCGCGAAGCTCGATCCCGCGACAGGCGCGGTGCAGAAGGGACAGCTGGTGCTGGCGCGGCTGTCCAGCACCAAGGGCAACACCATCCGGCCGACCGCCATCACCGCCGACGCGGAGGGCCGGGTGTACGTGGCCGGCGTCTCGGCCTGCTGCCTGCAGAACCGCGACACGTTCGTGTTCAACGGCGCGACGCTCGCGGCGTACGCCGGCGGCGATCCGTTCGTGCTGGTGCTGTCGTCCGACCTGCGTACGCGCCACCTGTGGTTCTCCGCCGCGAACGGCGGCAAGGGCGAGGTCCAGGGCATCGCGACCTACGGCGGCCTGACCGCGCTGGGCTCGCGCGCCGACGCCGTGCCGATGACCCTGGACCGCGCCGTGCAGTCGAGCTGGCCGGCCGGCGCGACCAGCAACGGGCACCTGCTGACCTGGTCGACGGCCCCCTGACGGCGCGGCGCTAGTCCGCCGCGGCCGGCGCGCGCTCTTCGCGCAGCACCATCACGCCGTCGAGCACATCGGCCCACGCCGCGGCGTGGACGAGGCGATCGTTGATCGGCCGCGCGCTCATCACGCCGTGGCGACGCAGCCAGCGGCGATCGAGATAGCGCAGGTCGCCGCGCGCGTCCGCCAGCGCGACCGTTTCCAGCGCTTCGGCCCCCGCCGGCGCCAGCGCATGCACCGCGCCGGACGGATCGCCGAACGTGCCGCCGGCCGCGCTGAAGCCGATCGCGGCGACGCGGTCGCCGAGCGTCGCGGCAAGATGCGCGCCCATCGGCACCATCGCCGGCGCGAGGTTGTCGAGCCGTTTCGCCGCGTGCACGGTCGCGCACCACACGATCGTGCGCGTGCCCCGCGGCCAGCGCGCGCGATGCCATGCGACCAGTTCGGCCATGCCCAGGTCGCGACGGTCGCCGTCGCCGTCGAGCGCCATCTCCAGATAGCGGCCGTACGCCATGGCCATGCCCGCGAGGTCCGACGCCGGATCGGCGCCCTGCCCGGCCAGCGCGGCGCGCACGGCATCGCTGCACGCGCGCAGCCGCGCCTGCGCCGCGTCGTCGAACGGCATCGCGTCGTCGTACTGCCAGCGATGGTGGCGATCGAATTCGCGCGCGCAGTCCGTGCGCCGCGGCTCGTCGAGCGCGGAGGCCAACGCGGTGCCGAGCATGGCCTTCGCGTAGCGGCCGGTGCGTCCGCCGACCTGCGGATCGATGCCGCCGACCTGCAGCCGGCCGGCGGCGACTTCACCGTGCAGCCAATCCAGCAGCGGCCGCGTCTCCGGCATGCGCGACCACAGCGGGCCGATCGCGTCGGCGAGCATCGCGACGTCGGCGCGACCGTCCGCCGCGGCGTGCGCGTAGTCGAGCACGTCGTACACCTGGCTCTCGAACAGCACCGCGCGGAAGCCGCAGCGGGCGACGAGGCGCTGCGTGATCGCACGCTTCACCTGCACCGTGCGCGCGGCACCGTGGTTCGCGTCCTCGCCGAGCACGACGACGTCGCGGCGGCAGACGTGGCGGACGAGGCGGTCGATCTCCGCGCGATCGGCATGCGAGAAGTCGTCGAACGCCGAGGGCGCGACGGCCTGCGCCGGCGCGAGCGCCGCGAACGCGAGCAGCGCGCAGACCCGCCATGCGCGCAGGTGACGCGACATCAGCGCGCTCGCCGCCATGCCGCGAGCGCCGCAAACGGGAAGCGCGTCCAGATCATCGCGTACACCGCCAGCCGCACCGGCAGGCCGCGCCGCGGCGCCTCGAACCGGCGGAAATAGCGCGCCAGCCCGCGGTGCTTGTGCCATTCGACGAACAGCGGGCGGCTGCGGCTGGACACGCCGCGCACGTGGACGACGCGCACGCCGTTGGCGACCGCGACGTGCGCGCCGGCCTCGCGCGCGCGGCGGCACAGGTCGAGGTCCTCGGCGTGCAGCCGGTAACCGGGATCGAACCCGCCGAGGCGATCGAACAGCGTGCGCGGCAGCAGCATCAGCGCGCCGGACACGGCCTGCACCGGCTGCAGCGCGACCCGCTCATCGACCGGCACGCCGAGCCGCCGCGCATCGCGGTGCGCGAGCATCGCGGCGAAGTCGGGATCGCGCCGGCGCGCGGCCTCGTCGCGCACGCCGGCTTCGTCGACCAGATCGGCGCCCAGCAATGCCGGACCCGCGCCGGCCTGCGCATGCGCGCGCAGCCGCGACAGCGTGTCGGGTTCGACCAGCGCATCGGTTTTGACGAACGCCAGCCAGCCGGCGCCGGCGCCGGCATCCGCCGCGCCCTGGTTGCAGGCGACGCCGAAGCCGGGGTTGTCGGGATTGCCGATGAAGCGCAGCCGCGGATCGGCCAGCGCGTGGCGCTGCACGACGTCCAGCGTGCCGTCGGTGGAGGCGTTGTCGACCACGCGGATGCAGGCCACGCCGTCGGCGGCGCGCAGCCGCGACAGGCAGGCGTCGATGGTCTCGGCGCTCTGGTGGGTGACGACGACGACGGCGATTCCGTCGGAGGTGACGTCGGCGGCGGTCACGGCGCACGCTCCGCATCGGCGTCGCCGAACAGGTCGGGCTGGCTGCGCAGCGCCGCGTCGGCCTGCACGCGGCCCAGCGCCTCGCGCAGGCCGTGCAGCGGGTCCTGCATGAGGAACGGCGCCAGCCGCGCGTGCCAGCCGGGCCAGCGCGCGCCCAGCGTCGCGATGTCGTCGTCCAGCGGCACGCCCTCGCCGCGGCGCGCGACGAAGGCGGTTTCGCACAGCACGTTGCGCCAGCCGAGGCCGGCCATGCGCAGCGACAGGTCGACCAGCGCGGCGTAGGCCGAGGCATAGCTGGCGACGTCGAGGCCGCCGGCCTTCGTCCGTGCGCGGCCGCGCAGGAACAGCGCGTGGTCGACCGCGGACGGCAGCTCCGGATGGTGCGCCGGCAGCGACGCGGCGGCGCGCGCGAGGCGCGCGGGGTCGTTGGGCACCGGACCGACTTCGCCCACCCGCGGCCACGCGGCGGTCTCGCCGGCGTTGCACCACGGCGTGGCGGTGGCGATGGCCGCGTCGCGCGCGGCGCATTCGACCAGGCGCTCGGCCCAGCCCGGCAGCGGCACGGCGTCGCCGGCCAGCAGCAGCACGTCGGCGTCGCCGCAGGCCTTCAGCATGTCGTCGAGATGGGCGGCCTGGCCGATCGAGCGCGGCCGCCGGGTGCAGTCGGCCTGCAGCGGCGTGCGCGCGAGCCAGGGGTCGATCACCGCCCGGCCGCGCGGGCCGGCCTGGGCGTCGTCGGCCAGCCAGACCCGCGTGCCCGCGGGCGTGCCGGCGTCGAGCGCCGCGAGACAGGCGTCGAGGGCGTCGTCGTCGACGCCCACCGGCACCAGCACGACCGGCAGTCCGCTCATCCCCGGCGGCGGACGCCCGGCCTCAGCGGTGCGGCTGCGCCGGGAGCGGCTTCAGCCCCTTCGGCGGCGGCAGGGGATCCATCGCGCGGAAGCGGCGCGAGTACTCGTCGGTCATCGTGCGCAGCTCGTCCTGGCTGCGGATGATCGTCGCGGTCAGCAGCACCACCACTTCGGTGCGCTCCTGCTTGCTGCTCTGCTGGCCGAACAGGCCGCCGATCACCGGGATGCGGCTCAGGCCCGGCAGGCCGGTGGAACCGCGGGTGGTGCCATCCTGGATCAGGCCGGCGAGCATCACGGTGTCGCCGCTGCTGGCGACCGCCTCGGTCTTCAGCCGGCGGGTGTTGATGCGCACGTTGCCGTTCGCGTCCGGCGCGTCGCCGGGCGAGCTGACCTCCTGCACGATGTCCAGGAAGACGGTGCCGTCCTTGGTGACGCGCGGACGCACCTTGAGGATCACGCCGGTGTCGAGGTACTGCACCTGGCTCACCGAACTGCTGTTGCCCAGCACCGGGTTCACCGACACCGAGGTCACCGGGATGCGGCTGCCGACGTTGAGCGTGGCCTCGGAGTTGTTGCGGGTGAGCACCGAGCCGGTCTGCAGCAGGCGCACGTCGGTGACCTTGTCCAGCGCGGTGATGATCGCCGCGGCGTCGTTCTGGATCAGCGTCCACGACAGGCCCTGACCGGCCTTGCCGCCGATGCTCGCGCCCAGCGTGCTCCACTTCGGCGGGATGCTGCCGCCGGGGCTGGTGACGTCGGGCAGGCCGTTCTCGGTGGTCGCGTTCTCGAGGAACCAGCTCACGCCGTAGTTCAGCTGGCCGCCGAGCGAGACCTCGACCACCTGCGATTCGATGTGGACCTGCAGCGGCATCACGTCGAGCTTCTCGATCACGTCGAGGATCGAACGCCAGGCCGACGCGGTGGCGCGCACCAGCAGGGTGTTGTTCTCCTGGATCGCCGACACCGCGACCTTGTCGCCGCCGACTTCGAGGGTGACGCTGCCGCTGCCGCCCTGCGCGGGATTCAGCGACAGGCCGCCGCCGCTGATGCCGCCGGCGCTGTTGCCGCCGCCGAGGCTGCCGCTGCTGCCGCCGGGATTGATGCCGCTGCCGTCGTAGCCGCCGTCCTTGCTGGCGCCGTCGCCGCCGCCGATGACCGACGCCTGCGCGCCCGGGATCAGCGAATAGCCGCCGCCGTCGCTGCCGCCGCCGCTGCTGCGGCCGCTGCCGCCGCCGAAGACCTCGCTCAGGCGCGCGGCCAGTTCGCGCGCGGTGACGTACTTCAGTTCGTAGGAATACAGGCGCACGCCTTCGCCGGCGCCGTCGATGCGCTCGATCCATTCCTGGATGTCGTCGAGGTAGTCGGGCTGCGAGGTGATCGCCAGCACCGCGTTCGCGCCGTCCAGCGGCATGAAGCGGAACATGCCGGCGACCGGCGACTTGCTCTGCTCGCCGAACACCTTCTCCAGGTCGGTCACGACCTTCTGCGCCTTGCTCGACTGCAGCGGGTACACGCCGACCGACATGCTCGACATCCAGTCGACGTCGAAGATCTGGATCGTGCGCAGGTAGTTCTCCAGCTCCGCGCGGGTGCCGGCGATGGTGATGACGTTGCGGCCGCCGTCGACGGTGACGATGGCGTTGGGGCGCGCGTACGGCTTGAGCAGCTTCTCCATCTCGGTGGCCGAGATGTAGCGCAGCGGGACCACGCGCGATTCGAAGCCGCGCGCGGCGTCGGGCGACCCGGTGCGCGGGGTGACGACGCCGGTGGCCAGCGCCTGGTCGGACGGCACGATGCTGTAGCGGCCGTCGCTGTAGATCATCCGCGCGTTGTTCCAGCCGAGGATCATCTCCAGCACCGACAGCGCCTGCGCGGCGCTGACCGGCTTGGGCGTGGCGTAGGTGACGGTGCCCTGCACGCCCGGGGCGATGGTGTAGTTCTGGCCAAGCAGGTCGCCGAGGATGGCCTTGACTACCGCGTGCAGCGATTCGCCCTCGAAGTTGAAGCGCGCTTCGCCGCTGGTGGCGCCGATGTCCGGCAGCGGCGCGGCGGCGGCGGCGCTGTCGATCACCTTGCCGCTGCCGCGGCGGATGCGCGGCTGCGGGCGGCCGTCGTCCGGACGGTCCGCGTCGTCGCCCGCGGGCGTGGCGGCCGCGTCGGCGGGCTTGCCGTCGGGGGTGACGTTCATCGTGCGCTCCCCGGCGCGGACGATCCGCGGCTGCGGACCGGCGGCGCAGGCCGCGAGCATCGCGGCCAGCATGGCCGCGACGAAGACTTGGCAGGAGGAGCGCCGAACAGATCGCAGGGTCATCGTGTGGATCTCAGGGAGTTTGGCCCGGCGTTCCGCCGGGCGTCTGCGCGGCTTGCGCGGCCTGTTGGCGGAGCTGGGCGCGGCGCGCCTCGATCCGTCGGCGGATGGCTTCCAGCTGGGCCTCGGTGGAGACCGGGGCCGGCGGCGTGTTCGCGACCGGCGTCGGCGGCGGCACCGCCTGGACGGGCTGCGGCACTTCGCCGGACGCACCCGGCGCGCCCGGCGGCGGTTGCGGCGGCTGCACGGTGACGACGCCGCCCGGGCCGACCACGCCGCCCGGGCCGGCGGCCGAGATCGGCGG
>JBQCJG010000333.1:0-10396 GCA_051952955.1 Lysobacteraceae bacterium
GTCGGCGGTGCGCTGGCGCTCGCGCTCGGCCAGGGTCGCGCGCAGACCGCGCGCTGGCTGGCGCTGACGGTCGCGGTCGCGACCTTCGCGCTGAGCCTGCCGCTGCTCACCGGCTTCGACTACTTCACCTCGGGCATGCAGTTCGTCGAGCAGCGCGAGTGGGTCCCGAGCTACGGCATCCAGTACCACCTCGGCGCCGACGGCATCTCGGTCGCGCTGATCGTGCTGACCACGCTGACCACGGCGCTGGTGCTGATCGGCGCGTGGACCTCGATCGACAAGCGCGTGAACCAGTACGTGGCCGCGTTCCTGTTCCTCGAAGGCCTGATGGTCGGCGTGTTCTCCGCCGTCGACGCGATGCTGTTCTACGTGTTCTTCGAGGGCATGCTGATCCCGATGTTCATCATCATCGGCGTCTGGGGCGGCCCGCGCCGCGTCTACGCGTCGGTGAAGTTCTTCCTGTACACGTTCCTCGGCTCGGTGTTCATGCTGGTTGGGCTGATCTACCTGTACCTGAAGGCCGGCAGCTGGCAGTTGCCCGACCTCTACGCGCTGCACCTCGATGCGCGCGAGCAGACGTGGCTGTTCTTCGCCTTCCTGATCGCGTTCGCGGTGAAGGTGCCGATGTTCCCGGTCCACACCTGGCTGCCCGACGCGCACGTCGAGGCGCCGACCGGCGGCTCGGTCATCCTGGCCGCGATCATGCTGAAGATCGGCGGCTACGGCTTCCTGCGCTTCAACCTGCCGATCGTGCCGGACGCCAGCCACGACTTCGCCTGGCTCGTTATCGCGCTGAGCCTGATCGCGGTGGTCTACATCGGCCTGGTCGCACTGGTGCAGGAGGACATGAAGAAGCTGATCGCGTATTCGTCGATCTCGCACATGGGCTTCGTCACCCTCGGCACGTTCATCGCGCTGATGCTGATCCGCGATTCCAGCGATCCGAATGCCGCGAACGCCGCGCGCCTCGGCCTGCAGGGCGCGATGGTGCAGATGGTCTCGCACGGCTTCATCTCCGGCGCGATGTTCTCCTGCGTCGGCGTGCTCTACGACCGCATGCACAGCCGCATGATCCGCGACTACGGCGGCGTGGCGAACGTGATGCCGTGGTTCGCGATGTTCTTCGTGCTGTTCGGCATGGCCAACTCCGGCCTGCCGGGCACGTCCGGCTTCGTCGGCGAGTTCATGGTGGTGCTGGCCAGCTTCCAGGCGCACCCGATGATCGCCTTCACCGCCGCCATCACCCTGATCGTCGGCGCGGCCTACACGCTGTGGCTGGTCAAGCGCGTGGTGTTCGGCGACGTCGGCAACGCCCACGTCGCCGAACTCGAGGACATCAATCCCCGCGAGTGGATCGTGCTGTCGGTGTTCGCGGCCGGCACGCTGCTGATCGGCGTGTATCCCAAACTGCTGACCGACCTGATGGAGCCGGCGATCGCCCAGCTCGCCAGCCAGTTGGCCGCCAGCAAGCTCTGAGCACGACACGGGCTCAACGACAGGTTCCCGGAAGATCATGATCACGACCAACGTCACCGCCGCCTCCCTGCTGCCGCTCCTGCCGGAGCTGGTGCTCGTGGGCGCCGCGTTCGCGCTGCTGCTGCTCGACCTGTTCGTCTCCGAACGCCAGCGCGGCCTCGTCCACGGCCTCGCCGTCGCCACGCTGATCGGCGTCGCCGGCCTGATCGCGCTGGGCGTCGGCGGCGATGCCGCGAGCCTGCACGGCAGCTTCCTGGGCGGCATGTTCGTGCGCGACACCATGGCCGACGTGCTGAAGTGGGTGGCCTGCATCGTCAGCGCGGCTTCGCTCGTCTACACGTGGGCGTTCCTGCGCGAGCGCGGCCTGTACAAGGGCGAGGTCGCCGTGCTGATGCTGTTCGCGGTCGCCGGCATGATGCTGCTGATCTCCGCCGGCAGTCTGGTGATGGTCTACCTCGGCCTGGAACTGCTGGCGCTGTGCTCGTACGCGCTGGTCGCGATCGACCGCGACAGCCCGCTCGCGTCCGAAGCGGCGATGAAGTACTTCGTGCTCGGCTCGCTGGCCTCGGGCCTGCTCTTGTTCGGCATGTCGCTGGTCTACGGCGGCGCCGGCAGCCTCGACCTGGCCGTCATCCACGGCGCTGGCACGGACAACCCGCTGCTGCTCACCGGCGTGGTGCTGATGGTCGCCGGCATCGCCTTCAAGTTCGGCGCCGCGCCGTTCCACATGTGGCTGCCCGATGTCTACGAAGGCGCCCCCACGCCGATCACGCTGTTCATCGGCGCCGCGCCGAAGCTGGCCGCGTTCGCGATGGCGTATCGCCTGCTCGAAGCCGGTGTCGGCCAGCTCGACGCCGAATGGCGCCTGATGCTGTCGCTGCTCGCCGCCGCCTCGCTGGCGATCGGCAACCTGATCGCGCTGGCGCAGACCAACCTCAAGCGCATGCTCGCGTATTCGACCGTCTCGCACGTCGGCTTCCTGCTGCTCGGCCTGTCCGGCGGCGGCGCTTCGGGTTACGCGGCATCGATGTTCTACGCCATCTCCTACGCGATCATGGCGGCCGCGTCCTTCGGCACGATCGTCGTGCTGTCGCGCAAGGGCTTCGAGGCCGATCGCATCGAGGACTACAGGGGCCTCAACGCGCGCAGTCCATGGATGGCGTGGCTGGTGCTGTGCGTGATGGCGTCGCTCGCCGGCGTGCCGCCGTTCCTCGGGTTCTGGGCGAAGCTCGCCGTGCTGCGCGCGGCGTGGGAAGGCGGCCAGATCTGGCTGACCATCGTCGCGATCGTCTTCGCGGTCATCGGCGCGTTCTATTACCTGCGCGTGATCCGCGCCATGTTCTTCGACGAACCGCAGGGCGAACCGATGGTGCAGCGCGACGACATCGCCCTGCGCGCGGTGTTCGCGGTCAACGCGCTCGGCCTGCTCGTGCTCGGCCTGGCGTGGGATCCGATCATGGCGTGGTGCCAGCACGCGTTCGCCTGAGCACGACGACGCCCGGATTCGGTCTTCGCGACTGAAACAGGGCTTGCAACAGCCGTACGGGATCGGCATAATCTCGCTTCTCTGCTGCGGGGTGGAGCAGTCTGGCAGCTCGTCGGGCTCATAACCCGAAGGTCGCAGGTTCAACTCCTGCCCCCGCTACCACGTTTCTTCCATGCATCACGGCCTCGGCCGTGGCGCATCGGAAACGGGGCTTGTCGGAACGGTTGCTCCCGTTCCGACGCCGACATCCAGCGGTATCGGACAAGGGGCCCCACGGCCCCTGTTTCGTTTCTGTTTTTCGCGTATCCGACCGGAGCACCATGGCGGACAAGGCCACCGACATCGCCGCACTGCTGTCGCCGACCGTCGAGGCACTCGGCCTCGAACTGCTGGGCGTCGAGTACCTCCCCGCGCCCGGTGGCGCGACGCTGCGGCTCTACATCGATCGCCCGGGCGCGGAGCCCCTGCGCGGGCCGCTGCCGGAAGGCGAGGGCAGTGCGCAGCACGTCGGCATCGAGGACTGCGAAGCGGTCAGCCGCGAAGTGTCGGCGCTGCTCGACGTCGAGGACCCGATCAGCGGCCACTACACGCTCGAAGTGTCGTCGCCCGGCGTCGACCGCCCGCTGTTCACCGCGGCCCAGTGCGCGCGGTTCGTCGGCGAGGAAGCGAAGATCGTGCTGAAGCTGCCGCAGGACGGCCGCCGCCGCTTCCAGGGCCGCATCGCGGCGGTCGACGGCGACCGCGTCGAATTCTCGATCGAGGCGAAGCCGGAGAACGCGATCCTGTCGGTGACGTTCGACAACATCGAGAAGGCCCGGCTGGTGCCGGACTGGGCCGCGCTCGGCTACGCGCCGACGAAGCCCGGCAAGAAGCCCGCGGGCAGGAAGCCAGACGCGAAGCGTCCCGACGGCAAGGCATGACGATCAAGGGCCTTCCGGCCCGCGGTGGTGCGGCGACGCGCCCCGGCCCCACGAATGAGTGAATCCAAAGGTTCTAGAGGCAAACAAGATGAGTAAGGATCTGCTGCTGGTCGTCGACGCGGTCGCCAACGAAAAGCGCGTGCCCGAGTCGGTCATCATCGAGGCGCTCGAGGCCGCGCTGGCCACGGCCGCCAAGAAGCGCTACCAAGACCAGGACGTGCTGACGCGCGTGTCGATCAACCCCAAGGACGGCAGCTACGAAACCTTCCGTCGCTGGGAAGTGGTCGCCGACGACGTGGTGATGGAGTCGCCGGATCGCCAGATCCGCCTGATGGACGCGGTCGACGAGGTCGAAGGCGTCGAGGTCGGCGACTACATCGAGGAGCAGATCGAGAATCCCGAATTCGGCCGCATCGGCGCGCAGGCGGCGAAGCAGGTGATCGTCCAGCGCGTGCGCGAGGCCGAGCGCCAGCAGGTCGTCGATGCGTGGAAGGACCACGTCGGCGAACTGATCACCGGCACGGTCAAGCGCGTCGAGCGCGGCAACGTGTACGTCGAACTGCCCGACAAGGTCGAGGCGTTCATTCCGCGCGACAAGGCGATCCCGCGCGACATCGTGCGCGCCGGCGACCGCATCCGCGGCTTCCTGTCCGACGTGCGCAGCGAACCGCGCGGCCCGCAGCTGTTCATCAGCCGCGTCGCCCCCGAATTCATGATGGAGCTGTTCAAGCTCGAAGTGCCGGAAGTCGGCCAGGGCCTGGTCGAGATCAAGGCCTGCGCCCGCGATCCGGGCGACCGCGCCAAGATCGCGGTCGTCGCCTACGACAACCGCACCGATCCGATCGGTGCCTGCATCGGCATGCGCGGTTCGCGCGTGCAGGCGGTGTCGAACGAACTCAACGGCGAGCGCGTCGACATCGTGCTGTGGTCGGACAACCCGGCGCAGTTCGTGATCAACGCGATGGCGCCGGCCGAAGTGCAGTCGATCATCGTCGACGAAGAGAAGCACTCGATGGACCTCGCGGTCGCCGAGGAGCGCCTGGCGCAGGCGATCGGCAAGGGCGGCCAGAACGTGCGCCTGGCCAGCCGCCTGACTGGCTGGCAGCTCAACGTCATGACCGCCGACCAGGTCCAGGCCAAGAGCGAGGCCGAGCAGGCCACCGCCCGCCGCCTGTTCATGGACAAGCTGGAAGTGGACGAGGAGATCGCCGGCATCCTGGTCGCCGAGGGCTTCAGCACGGTCGAGGAAATCGCCTACGTGCCGGTCGGCGAGCTGCTGGCGGTCGAGGGCTTCGACGAGGACATCGTCGAGGAGCTCCGCTCCCGCGCCCGCGACGCCCTGCTGAACGAGGCGCTGGCGGTCGAGGAGGAGCTGGACGAACACCAGCCGGCCGACGACCTGCTGTCGCTGGACGGCATGGACAGCGAGACCGCCTATGCCCTGGCCGGGCACGGCGTCCGCACCGTCGAGGAGCTGGGCGAACTGGCCGCCGACGAAGTCGCCGAGTTCGGCATCGACGGGCTGGACGAGGCCCGCGCCGCGGCGCTGATCCTGGCCGCCCGCGCCGAGGAAATCGCCCGGCTGGAACGCGAAGGCTGAGCCGCCCCGGGCGCCCCGGCGGCGCCCTCCCCCGTAGAATCGCCAGATCCCGTGCGCGGCCCGCCGCGTCATAGAGAAACGGATACCGAATGTCGCAGCAAACCACCATCCGCAAGCTGGCCGAACTGGTGAACACGCCGGTCGAGAAACTGCTGGAGCAGCTGGCCGAGGCCGGCATGACCTTCAGCGGTCCCGACCAGATCGTGACCAGCGCCGAAAAGCTGAAGCTGCTCGGCTTCCTCAAGCGTGCCCACGGCAAGAGCGAACAGGTCGTCGAAGACCCGGTCGCGGCCAAGAAGATCACGCTCAGCCGCAACAGCAAGCAGGAAATCACCGTCGGCGGCGGCAAGAACAAGACCACCGTCGACGTGGTGGTGCGCAAGAAGGTCACGCTGGTGAAGCGTCCGGAAGGCGGTGGCGACGCCGGCGGCGACGACGAGCGTGCCGAGATCCTGCGCAAGCTCGAGGAATCGCGCCAGCGCAACCTCGAAGAGCAGCAGCGCCTCGCCGCGGAAGACCGCAAGCGCGCCGAGGACGCCGCCGAGCGCAAGCGCATCGCCGACGAGGCCGCGGCGCGCGCCGCCGCCGAGGTCGCGCAGGCCGCGGGGGCGGTCGCCGAGACCGCCGACGAGGCCGCCGCGCGCCCGAAGGTCGCCGGCCATGGCCATCCCAAGCCGGCGCGCCCCGATGCGCCGCGGGCCGACGACCGCAACGCGCACAAGGCCAAGCCCAACCGCGGCTCGCACGCGATGGTGTCCGACGTCGAGGACGACGACGCCACCGCGCGCTTCGCCGGCCAGCTGCACCTCAGCACGGCCGAACGCGAGCGTCGTTCGACCTCGCGCGGCAGCAAGACGCGCCAGACCCGTCGCCAGATCGAACAGAGCCGCAGCGGCGGCGGCCAGCACGGGTTCACCCGACCCACGGAGAAAGTCGTGCGCGAAGTGTCGATCGGCGAAGCCATCACCGTGTCCGATCTCGCGCAGAAGCTCGCGCTGAAGGGCGGCGACGTGGTGAAGGCGCTGTTCAAGATGGGCGTGATGGCGACCATCACCCAGACCATCGACCACGACACCGCGGCGCTGGTGACCGAGGAACTCGGCCACAAGGCGATCCGCGCCTCGAGCGACGACGCCGAGACCGAACTGCTCGCGCACATCGAGGACAAGCAGGGCGACAAGCGCTCGCGTCCGCCGGTGGTCACGATCATGGGCCACGTCGACCACGGCAAGACCTCGCTGCTCGACTACATCCGCCGCACCAAGGTCGCCTCGGGCGAAGCCGGCGGCATCACCCAGCACATCGGCGCGTACCACGTCGAGACGCCGAAGGGCGTGATCAGCGTCCTCGACACCCCGGGCCACGCCGCGTACACCGCGATGCGCTCCCGCGGCGCCAAGCTGACCGACATCGTGATCCTGGTGGTCGCGGCCGACGACGGCGTCATGCCGCAGACGGTCGAGGCGATCCAGCACGCGAAGTCGGCCGGCGTGCCGATCGTGGTCGCGGTCAACAAGATCGACAAGTCCGACGCCGATCCGCTGCGGGTCAAGAACGAACTGCTCGCGCACGGCATCGTGGCCGAGGACTTCGGCGGCGAGACCCAGTGCATGGAAGTCTCGGCCAAGACCGGCAAGGGCATCGACGAACTGCTCGACGCCGTGCTGCTGCAGGCCGAAGTGCTGGAACTGACGGCGGTCGCCGACGGTCGCGCCTCGGGCGTGGTCATCGAATCCGCGCTCGACAAGGGCCGTGGCCCGGTCGCGACGGTGCTGGTGCAGGAAGGCCTGCTGCAGAAGGGCGATTACCTGGTCTGCGGCGTGCAGTACGGCCGCGTGCGCGCGCTGTTCGACGAGACCGGTTCGCAGGTGCAGAGCGCCGGCCCGTCGATCCCGGTGCAGGTGCTCGGCCTGTCGGGCGTGCCGGACGCGGGCGACGATTTCGTCGTCGTCGCCGACGAGCGCCTGGCGAAGGACGTGGCCCAGCAGCGCGAGACCAAGCGCCGCGAGCTGCGCCTGGTGCAGTCCGCCGGCAACCGCATGGAAGACATCATGGCCCAGATGGGGTCGGGCGGCAGCCAGTTGTCGCTGAACCTGGTCGTGAAGGCCGACGTGCAGGGTTCGGCCGAGGCATTGCGCCAGGCGCTGACCAGCCTGTCGAACGAGCAGATCCGCATCAACCTGATCGTCTCCGGCGTGGGCGGCATCACCGAATCCGACGCGAACTCCGCGCTGGCGGCGAAGGCCACGATCATCGGCTTCAACGTCCGTGCCGACGCCTCGGCGCGCAAGGTGATCGACGCCAACAACCTCGACCTGCGCTACTTCTCGATCATCTACGACGTCATCGACCAGGTGAAGCAGGTCGCGTCCGGCCTGCTGGGCAAGGAGATCCGCGAAGAGATCATCGGCACCGCCGAGGTCCGCGACGTGTTCCGCAGCTCCAAGTTCGGCGCGGTCGCGGGCTGCATGGTCGTGGAGGGCGTGGTCAAGCGCAACAAGCCCATCCGCGTGCTGCGCGACAACACCGTCATCTTCGAGGGCGAGCTGGAATCGCTGCGTCGCTTCAAGGAGAACGTCGACGAAGTGCGCAACGGCACCGAGTGCGGCATCGGCGTGAAGGCCTACAACGACGTCAAGCCGGGCGACCAGATCGAATGCTTCGAGCGCATCGAAGTGCAGCGCACGCTGTGATCGGGCCGTCTGTGAAGAACCGGTCCCGCTGATGCCGAAGAAATCGTTCCACCGCACCGACCGCGTGTCCGCCCAGCTCCGCAGGGAGCTGGGCGCGATCGTGCACGCCATGGTGCGCGAGCACGGCCTGCCGTCGGTCAGCGTGTCCGACGTCGAGGTGAGCCGCGACATGGCCCACGCCAAGGTGTTCTTCACCGCGCTGCAGGCCGAACGCGCGAAGGAAGCGCTGAAGGGCCTCAAGGAAGCCGCGCCGGAGATCCGCCGCGAGCTCGCGCATGCCGTGCGCATGCGCCACACGCCCGAGCTGCATTTCGAATACGACGATTCGGTCGATCGCGGCGAGCGCATCGACCATCTGCTGCGGGATCTCGACAGCGAGTAGGGTGGGCTCCTGGCCCACCGCTGCAACGCCCTCCGCGGTCGAATGCGCAGGTGATCGCCCCGATGTTCGTCCGCGCCACCCGTGACGCCGCGACGGCGGGCCTGGGCCCGCCCTACACACCGCTGGTTGGGAATATGATCCCGTGATGTCCCGGGCCTCCAAGACCATCTTCCGCAAGCTCGACGGCATCCTGCTGCTCGACAAGCCGCAGGGGCTGAGTTCGAACCAGGCGCTGCAGCGGGTGCGGCATCTGTTCCGGGCGGAGAAGGGCGGGCATACCGGCAGTCTCGATCCGCTCGCCACCGGCCTGCTGCCGGTGTGCTTCGGCGAGGCCACGAAACTCGCGGGCGACCTGCTCGGGTCGCGCAAGGCCTACGACACCGTGGCGCGGCTGGGCATCGTCACCGATACCGACGACGCCGAGGGCCGCCCGCTGCGCGAGCGCCCGGTCGGCCGCTACGACATCGCCACCATCGATGCCGCGCTGCGCGGCCTCACCGGCCGCATCGCGCAGGTGCCGCCGATCTATTCCGCGCTCAAGCGCGGCGGCGAACCGCTGTACGCGAAGGCGCGCCGCGGCGAGGCGATCGAGATCGAGCCGCGCTTCGTCGAGGTGCATGCCTTCGAGCTGCTGTCGGAGCAGGATCTGCTCGACGGCGATGCGCCGCAGCTGCGGCTGCACGTCGAATGCGGTTCGGGCACCTACGTGCGCAGCCTGGTGCGCGACCTCGGCGAGGCGCTGGGCTGCGGCGCGCACGTCGCCGAACTGCGGCGGCTGTGGGTCGACCCGTTCCGCGATCCGCGGATGTGGACGCTGGTCTCGCTGCAGGCGCTGGCCGAGCGCGACCCGCATTGCCTCGATGCCTGCCTGCTGCCGCTGGAGATCGGTCTGGTCGGCCATCGCCGCATCGATCTCACCGAAGAGGCCACGCGCCGCTTCCGGCAGGGCCAGCGCCTGCACCTGAGCCACGAGCGGCCGGGCGACTGCGCGGTGTTCGACGCCGGCGGCCGCGCCTGCGGGCTGGCCTCGATCGACGAAGAAGGCGTGCTGGCGCCGCAGCGCGTGTTCCAGCGGGCCGAGCCCTGATCTTCGCCGGTCACCATCCCTCCCCAGCGCGTTTCGCGCATCCCGACAAGGAGTTCCCCGTGCGTCGTTCCTTCGCTTCGTTCAGCCGATCCCTCCTGGCCTTCGTGCTGCTGTGCGGCGCACTGCCGCTGTCGGCCGCCCAGCTGACCCCCGACATGACGCCGCAGCAGGTCGCGGCCGAGAGCTTCGAGCGGATGCGCGCCGGCGACTGGCCGGGCGCGGCCGCCACGTTCGATCCGGCGGCGCTGCGCCAGTTCCGCGGCATGCTCGGCGCCACCGACGATGCCGGCAAGCTGGCGCCGATGCTGCAGATGCTGCTGGGCGTCGACGATGCGGCCGCTCTCGCCAAACTGGACGATACGGCCTTCTTCGCCGGCTTCCTGAAGACGATGATGGGCCGCATGCAGGGCATGGTCTCGCTGGGCGACCAGCAGATCCTCGGTGCCGTGCCCGAAGGCGACCGCCAGGTCCATCTGGTCACCCGCAACACCGCGGAGGCCATGGGGATCAGGATGACCCGGATGGAAGTGGTCAGCCTGAACCGCACGCCGCAGGGCTGGCGCCTCGCCCTCAGCGGGCAGATGGAGGGCATGGCCGAGATGATGCGCAAGATGTCCGAGGCCGGGCCGCCGCCGGCGCCCGCCACGGACGTCGCGAAGCCCTGACCGGTCTTCCGCCGGCCCGGAGCCTTGTCCGCGCCGGGCCGCCGGGCTACAATTCCGCCGCTGTCCGGGCCGGCTCCGCCGCACCCC
>JBQCJG010000334.1:0-18849 GCA_051952955.1 Lysobacteraceae bacterium
GGGCGCGGCCATGCTGCGCCTGGCGCCGCCCCCGCCGCCGGTCTGCGTCGAACCCCGGCACCGCTACGCCGACCTGCTGGGCGCCGTGTCGCTGGCGCTGTCGGTCTGCGGCGGCGGCCCGGCCACCGCGCAGGCGCTGGCGGGCATCGACTTCGACCTGCCCGAAGGTGCGCCGACCGCCGAGGACCGCGTCCAGCTGGACGCCGCGGGCCCGCTGTACTTCGCCAGCGAACTCGAACGCGCGGCGCTGCTGCCGACCGCCGAACTCATCGCCGGCCTGTTCGCCAGCGGCGCGATCGTGCAACCGCTGGGCCCGGTGGCGAACCTGCTGCACGACTTCTGGCGCGGCCGCCGCGAGCGCATGACCGCGGAGGAACGCGAAGCGGTGTTCGCGCGGGTGATCGAGACGCCGTACTTCGAGCGGCTGATGCGCGGGCTGTGCGAAGCCATCGCCGCGCATGCGGATCCAGTGCTGCCCGGCGGGCCCGGCCTGCACGCGCAGGTCGCGCTGGCGACGCAGGCGCAGCGCCTGGGCGCGTTCCTCGCCCAGCGCGTCGACCCGATGGCGGCGATCGCCGCGCGCGACATCGTCGGCACGATCAACACCGCGCTCGCGTTCCTGCGCGACCGGCAACTGCAGCGCGCGTTCGGCGTGCGCGACCTGTGGCGGCTGGTCGAGATCGTCGGCAGCCAGCACGGCGTCGCCGCCGGCGATGCGCTGCAGCACGTCGAGCGCGGCCGCAGCGGCCAGACCGTGCTGCTGTGGCTGTCGAAGCATTACGCCGAGCAGGCGATCGCGCTCGATCCCGCGGCGCCGGCCGACGTCGAACTGCTGGTGGCCGCGCAGCGCTGGCTGGCGTCCGCGCCCGCGGCGGGCGCACCGACTTCGCCCGCCCGGTTCCCGCTGCCGCAGGTGGCCTGAGTGGTCGTCGCGCGTGCCGCCGCCTCGCCGCCCGCGCCGCCGCCGTGGATCCGGCTCGCGGTGCGCGACGTGCTGGAGCGCACGCCGCACTACGCCACGCTGCCGGCGCCGGATCGCCAGGCGCTGGCGCAGGCGATGGTGAAGGTGTCGACGCTGGCGGCCGAACTCATCGCCGAGGAAGGCCAGGCCGCGGGCGAGATCGAGCGCCGCGCACCGTCGCGTCCGGCGCCGCCGCTGGCGACCGCGCAGTCGGCGCAGCCGGACTTCGGCACCTCCGCCGACCGCATCGCCGGCATCACCCGCAACGTGCTCAACGCGGTGTCGTTCCCGCGCTTCGTCACCGACCTCATCAACGGCGTGTTCAAGGCGATGGTCGACGCCAACGCGCAGCAGATGAACCAGTACGTGCAGCTGCTCAACGCGGTGTCGGCCTCGGCCGAGGGTTTCGAGCGCAGCCAGTTCGGGCTGGTGCAGGTGCGGCAGTGGGTGGCCGATCATTTCCCGGAGGCGATCGAATACGACCGGCCCGATCCCGACGATCTTCCGCAGCCCGGCGAGCAGATGGACGCGGAGGAGCGCGCCGACCTGCAGCGCGAGCTGGAGAACGTGACGCTGCGGCTGAAGCCCGGCGCGTCGATGCCGGGGATCGAGGAAGTGCGCGCGACGCTGGGCATCCCGCAGGAGGAATCGGTCGAGGTCTCCGGCCCCGAACAGCTCGTGCCGCTGGCGCGACGCTACCTGGCCCGCCAGCGCCAGCAGCAGCTGGCGACGATGGTGATGCTGGGCATGCAGCGCATCGTCATCGACAGCGGCAAGATCAACGCGGCGATGCGTTTCCACATCGACACCCGCAGCGCCGCCACCGAGGACCGCGGCAGCGAGTTCGGCGTGAAGAACCGGGTGAAGGCCAGCGGCAGCTTCGGCGTCGGGCCGTGGGGCGCCAGCGCGGAAGTCGAGAACACGATCAGCTACGTCTCCACCGAGCGCAGCCAGCGCACCGAGGAAATCAACACCGACCTCGAACTCAATTCGTCGGTCGAACTGAATTTCCACACCGACTACCTGCCGCTCAACCAGATGGCGGCGCAGGCGCAGGCCGACCGCATCCGCAACGCGACCCTGAATCCGACCGCGGACATCCCCGATCCGTCCGCGGCGCGCAGCGCCCGGCTGCAGGCGCAACTGGCGTCCGAGCGCGAACGCCGCACCGGCATCGACAGCGTCGTCGCCGTGGGCGCGCGGCCGCTGCCATCGAGCCCGGCCACGCCGGCCACGACCCCGCCGGCCGCGCGACCGGCCACGCCGACACCGACGCCTCCGGCGACGACATCGCCCACGACCCCGGCGACGACTCCGGCGACGACCCCCGCCACGCGGCCCGGCACGACGCCGGCCACCGCGCCCGGCACGACGCCGGCGACCCCCCCGGGCACGACACCTGCCACGCCCCCGGGCACGGCCGCGACCACACCCGCCACCACACCGGCGACGACGCCCGGCACGACATCGGCCACGACACCGGCCACGCGACCCGCCACCACGCCCGGCACGACGCCCGCCGCGACCGGCGGCACCGGCGCCACCGTCGGCAGCCAGGTCGGGGCCGCGGTCGGCGGTGCGGCAGGCACCGCCGCCGGGACGGCCATCGGCGGGGCGATCGGCGGCGCGGCCGGTGGCGTGCCGGCCGCGGTCACCGGGCCCATCGGGGGCGCAATCGGTGGCGCCGTCGGCACGGCGGTCGGCGGCGCGGTGGGGTCGGCCGTGGGCGGGGCGGTCGAAGGGGCCATCGGCGACCTGTTCCGCGCCCACTGATCGGCCGTCCGGGGCCGACGATCGGTCGCGGCGGCGGACGAGACCATCGTCCGGTGGCGTCCCGGCGGTCGGCGCGGCCAGAATAGGCCGATGACCTCCCCCGACACCGCCGTCCCCGCCTCCCCCCTGCTCGATTGCGTCGAACTGCACACCGGCCACGGTGCGCCGGTCTGGACCGTGCTCTGGCTGCACGGCCTGGGCGCCGATGGCAACGATTTCGTGCCGATCGTCCACGAACTGGTCGGCGCCGACTGGCCCGCGCTGCGGTTCGTCTTCCCGCATGCGCCGGTACGGCCGGTCACCGTCTTCGGCGGCCAGCGCGTGCGCGCCTGGTACGACATCACCGACTTCGGCTTCGCCAACCGCGGCGACGTCGACGGCGTGAACGCCGCGGTCGCGCAGGTCGAGGCCCTGATCGCCCGCGAAGCCGAGCGCGGCATCCCGGCCTCGCGGCTGATCCTCGCCGGCTTCTCGCAGGGCGGCGCCGTCACCCTCGCCACGGCCCTGCGCCGCCGCGAACCGCTGGCCGGCCTGGTCGCGCTGTCGACCGCCCTGCCTGCCGGCGATCGCGCGGCCGATGCCTTCGTGCCCGGCGCCGAACGCCAGCCGTTGTTCATGGCCCACGGCATGGCCGATCCGGTGGTGCCGTACATCGCCGGCGAACGCAGCGCCGCGGTGCTGCGTGGGCTCGGATTCGCACCGGAATGGCATCGTTACCCGATCGCGCACCACGTGTTCCCCGACGAGATCCGCGATCTCGGCGCCTGGTTCCAGGCGCGTTTCAGGGCGGGCTCCGGACCCGTTTGACCGGTCCGGATGACCGGGGCGCGAGGGAGCGCTACCATCGAACCCACTGGGATCAGGCCGCACAGTGACGTGAAAGTCCTCATCGCCGACGACGAACCGATGGCCCGCGAGCGCCTGCGTGCGCTGCTCGCGGAGCACGCCGATCTGCGGCTGGTGGCCGAAGCCGCCGACGGCAGCACCGCACTGGATGCCTGCGCCGAACACACGCCCGACATCGTGCTGCTCGACATCGCGATGCCGGGGCTGGACGGCCTCGAGGCCGCGCGCCACCTCGCCGGCTTCGAGCCGCGCCCCGCGGTCGTGTTCTGCACCGCCTACGACGACCACGCGCTGTCGGCGTTCGACGCCGCCGCGGTCGACTACGTGGTCAAGCCCGTGCGCCGCGAACGCCTCGCCGCCGCGCTCGACCGCGCCCGCACCTTCGTCGCGGGGCGCACGCCGCGCAGCGACGCCGCGCCCGCCGCCGCATCGCCCGGCAAGCGCCGCACCCACCTGTGCGCCCGCCTGCGCGGCAGCCTGCGCCTGATCGCGATCGAGGACATCCGCTACCTGCACGCCGAGGAGAAATACGTCGTCGTGCACCACGCCCGCGGCGAGGACCTCATCGAGGAATCGCTGAAGTCGCTGGAAACCGAATTCGTCGAACGCTTCGTCCGCATCCACCGCAACTGCCTCGTCGCCCGCGACGAACTCGTCGAACTCCGCCGCGCCGCCGACGGCCGCATCGAGGCGATGCTCCGCCACGGCGAGAAACCGCTCGAAGTCAGCCGCCGCTGCGTGCCGCACCTGCGGGAGCTGGTGCGGGCGTTGTAGGGTAGCGGTGAGCGGAGCGAACCCCACCGCGCAGTCGCGCATGGCCGATGACGTGGTCGTTGCATGCCTGCATGAATTGACCTCGCATTGGCGGTCGGTTCCCGACGATCTTCGTCCCGATGGCTTCTGGGTCGCGGAGCACGCCACGATCGAAGATGTCGTCCATTGCCAGGGCGTGCTGGTCGTTGGTGCGTGGTTCGTCGATATCCAAGGTGCGAGAAGAAGAAGTCTGTGGGACTTCGAGCGGTTCATGCATATCCAGGAAGGCAAAACCTGGTTCCCTTGTCCATCACTTGGCCAGCCCTTTGCCGCCTTCAACTGCAAGGCGCGTGTGATGCACGCAATCGGAATCGCACATGTCGGGCCGACGCCCACGCCGGATGTGTACTACTTGGACTATCTCTGGGGCGGCCGATGGGGTGTGGGCGCGCTGTATCGGTTCCATCCGGATATTCAGCGCATCGTCTGCGAATCCAGGCTATGGATTTCCTGACAGCGCCGTAGGGCGGGCTCAAGCCCGCCGAATGGTCGGACAGGCATGCTGAGTACGCCGCTACGGCGGTAAACGGTCTCGATCATTTGCGGAATGACGGGTGAGTCGCAATGGCGGGCTTGAGCCCGCCCTACGCCTGGTTCTGCGGACAGCCGCTCCTCGCATCGTCGCGGCTTGACCCGCCATGCGGCGGTTGAAAACCGTCGCTCCCACAGGAAGGGTCATGAGCATGCCCCATGCGATAATCCGCGCATGAAGACCCTCCGCATCGCGACCCGCAAGAGCCCGCTGGCGCTCTGGCAGACCGAGCACGTGGCCGAACGGCTGCGTGCGCAGCATCCCGGCCTCGCCATCGAACTCGTGCCGATGTCCACCCGCGGCGACGAGGTGCTGGACCGTTCGCTGGCCGCAGTCGGCGGCAAGGGCCTGTTCCTCAAGGAGCTCGAACTGGCGATGCTGCGCGGCGACGCCGACTGCGCGGTGCATTCGCTGAAGGACGTGCCGATGGAACTCGAAGGCCCGTTCGTGCTGCCGGCGATCCTCGAACGCGCCGACCACGCCGACGCCTTCGTCAGCAACCGCTTCGACGGCATCGACGCGCTGCCGCCCGGCGCGCGCGTCGGCAGTTCGTCGCTGCGTCGGCAGGCGCAGCTGCGCGCGCTGCGGCCGGACCTCCACCTCGTCGACCTGCGCGGCAACGTCAACACACGGCTGGCGAAGCTCGACGCCGGCGAGTACGACGCCATCCTGCTCGCCTGCGCCGGCCTGCAGCGCCTCGGTTTCGACACCCGCATCCGCGCGCGGCTGAATGCGCCGGCGTGGCTGCCCGCGCCCGCGCAGGGCGCGATCGCGATCGAATGCCGCGAGGACGACGCCGGCACGCGCGCGCTGTGCGCCGCGCTCAACCACGCGCCGACCCGCGCCTGCGTCGAGGCCGAGCGTGCGATGAACCGTGCGCTGCACGGCAGCTGCCAGGTGCCGGTGGCCGCGTTCGCGCGGCACGTCGAGGGCGGCCTGCATCTCGTCGGCCTCGTCGCCGCGGTGGCCGATGGCCGCGCGGTGCGTGCGGAGGCGACCGGCGACGATCCCGACGCGCTCGGCCGCGACGTCGCGCAACAGCTGCTCGATCAGGGCGCCGGCGCGTTCATCACGGGGCATTGATCGATTCGGCGGGCAGGGCGGGCCCTGGCCCGACGTCGCGACTTGTCCGATCGCGCGCAAACCCATCGAAGCCGCTTCGATCGGCATCCGTTGCCACCGGAACCGCCGCGATGGCGGATCAAGGCCCGGCCTGGTAGTACAGCGTCACCAGATGCTTCGCCTCGGCGAAGAACAGCCAGCGCTCCACCAGCGCGCCGAGCTGGAACGCGATGGCGCCGACCGCCATCGCTGGCAGTGTCCATGCGGGCTGCCACGCCGCGATCATCGCGCACAGGGCCGGCACCCCGGCGAACAGCGCCAGCGCGATCCGGCGCAGTTTCGCCGCGTGCCTGCGCGCCAGCACGAAGCCCATTTCGCGCAGCAGGTAGTTGGTTTCGGTATGCGGACGCTCGAACACCGTGACGTCGCGGCCGGGCAGGCCCACGGCGTCGCCGGTGGTGAAGGGCAGCGACGTGCGGTCGAGCGCGCGCCAGTAGCGCAGCTTCAGCGCCGCAAGCGCGAGCGCGCCGACCGCCAGCGTGATGCCGAGCGTGCGCGCGACCGGCGGCGCGAGCGCGATGCACGCCCGGAACGGCAGCAGCCCGCCGACCAGCGCGAAGCCGAGGTAGCCCGGCACCACGAGCCGATGCCGCCACGCGGGGATCGGCTTCAGCGAGGCATAGATCATCGCGGTGCAGATGACCGCCGCGAGCGAGAGCATCGCCAGCAGCGCCGCCGCGGTGCGCAGCGCGACCGGATGCCCGGGGAACATCAGCTGCGCCAGCGTCGCCAGCGCCGCCGCCAGCGCCGCGACCGACAGCACGCCTTCGCGCGACATCCACGCGCTGCGCCACTGCGAGAACGCGCGCCACACGCGCAGCGGCTTGCCCAGGTGCCACAGCGAGGCCGCCACGCCGACGCCGACCAGCACGGCGCCGACGATCAGCCCGATCGCCCAGCCGATGGGTTCGTAGGGCGACAGCGGACCATGCGCGGCGATGCGCAGCCCCAGCCAGCACCACAGGCCGAAGCCGGTGCCCGACAGTGTCGTGAAGAAAATGACGGAGAAGGCCGGGTTCATCGCGACAGCACTCGATCCAGCCAGCGCAGCAGCGGCGGGAGCTGCGCGGTGTCGAGGGTTTCTTCGTGCGTCGATGCCGGCGTGTCCGCGGCATCGCCTGCGCGCCGCGGTCGCGGCGGCAGGTAGCGGTTGACCGGCGCGTAGCCGAGCTCGGGCATCAATGCGACGCCGCCGCGCTCGGCGACGAGCTTCGAGACCGCGGAGTCCGGATCTCCGAGATCGCCGAAATGCCGCGCGCCGGTCGGGCAGGCCTGCACGCAGGCGGGCTTGCGGTCGGCTTCGGGCAGGCGCGGATCGTGGATGCGATCGACGCAGAGCGTGCACTTCTTCATCGTGCCCGTGGTCTCGCTGTACTCGCGCGCGCCGTACGGGCAGGCCCAGCTGCACAGCTTGCAGCCGATGCATTTGTCGTCGTCGACCAGCACGATGCCGTCCTCCGCGCGCTTGAAGCTGGCGCCGGTCGGGCAGACGGTGACGCAGGCCGGCGTCTCGCAGTGCAGGCAGCTGCGCGGGAAGTGCAGGGTCATCGCGGGTCGTGTCGCCGCGCCCGCGCCCGCGCCGGCAGCGCATCCGGACGGCGGTCCCTCATCCGCCCTTCGGGCACCTTCTCCCGGGGGGAGAAGGACATCAGACGCCCCTCCCAGGGGGAGAAGGACATCCGGCGCTTCTCCCGGTGCAGGAAGGACCTGCGCCGCGACCTCGTAGCTGTGCACGCGGTTGAACCACACGCCCGACGGCGCGTCGCCATAGGGATCGGCATCGGGGCCCGCGGCCTCGGCGTTCCACTGCTTGCAGCTCACCGCGCAGGCGTGGCAGCCGACGCAGGTGTCGAGGTCGATGACGAGCCCGAGCTTCTTCTTCGATGGCGGCGGCAGCATGGTCATGCGCGTTCGCTCCGCCACAGCAGCCACAGGCCCGCCGCGATCATCGCGACCGTCGCCGCGGCCAGCGGCACGAGGTGCGCGCCGACGAAGCCGCCGGGCTCGACCGCGATCACCGCCTGCCACAGCAGCGCGAGGCTGCAGACCTTCGCGATCGCGATGCAGCTCCAGCCGGCGATACGCTGCGGTGCCGTGCGCATCAGCCGCGCTCCGTCGCGACGTTCGCCAGCGGCACGAACTGCGGCGCGCTCATGCCCGCGGTGTCGGCCTTGCGGATCGCCACGCGCAGGTCGAACCACGCCGCCTGGCCGGTGACCGGATCGGCATTCGCGTAGTCGCCGCGCGGCGTGCGGTCGGAAATGAGATGGTTGAGCAGGAAGCCCTGCGTGCCTTCGGGGGCGTCCTTCGACAGCGCCCACGCGCCGCGGCGCTTGCCGATCGCGTTCCACGTCCACACCGTGTCGGGCTGCACGTTCGACGCGAGCGCGGCCTGCACGGTGATGGTGCCATGGTGCGACGCGACCTCGATCCAGTCGTCGTCGGCGATGCCGTGCTTCGCGGCGGTGTCGGGATGCAGGTACAGCCGGTTGCGCGCGGCGATCTGCCGCAGCCACGCGTTCTGCGAGCCCCAGGCGTGGTACATGAACATCGGCCGCTGCGTGATCGCGCTCAGCGGGAACGCATCGCCGTCGACCTGCGCCATCGCGAACGGTTCGTACCATTGCGGCAGCGGATCGAAACAGGTCGCCACGCGCTCGCGATGTTGCGGCGGCGGCACGTGCGCGCCGTGGCCCTGCGCGGCGAGGCGGAAGCGCTGCAGCGTTTCCGAATACAGCGGCAGCACCAGCGGATCGGCGCTGGCGAGGAAGCCGAGCCGATGCGCCCACTGCAGGTAATCGCGGTTCGCCATCTTGAAGTAGCGTGCCGATTCCGGAACCGCCGCATGCCACACGCCGCCGTGTTCGGCGTAGCGCGCGAGCTGGTCGGGATTCGGCGGGCCCTTGCCGTGCAGATCGCCATCGGCGCCGCGCCAGCCGGCGAGCAGACCCATCCCGGGCGCGCGTTCGTGGCGGACCAGATAGTCGGCGTAGTCGCGGTAGGTCGGCGTGCCGTCTTCGTTCGCCATGCCCGGCAGGCCGAGCCGCGCGCCGAGATCGAGCAGCACCGACTGGAAGCCGCGCACGTCGCGCACGCGGCCTTCCGCGTCCGGCTGCGTCGCCGGATCGAACACCGGCATGCGCAGCGCGTCGATCGCGGCGTCGGCGTCGGAGATCGGGCGGTCGAGCAGGCTGATCGCGTCGAAGCGTTCGAGATACGTCGTGTCCGGCAGCACCAGGTCGGCATAGGCGACCATCTCGCTGGAATACGCATCGCTGTAGATGATGTGCGGGATGCGGTACGCGCCGTCGGCGTCGCGATCCGTCAGCCAGTGCATCGTCTCGCGCGTGTTCATCGCCGAGTTCCAGCTCATGTTCGCCATGAACAGGAACAGCGTGTCGATGGGATACGGATCGCCGGCCCACGCGTTGCGGATCACCGTGTGCAGCATGCCGTGCGAGGCCAGCGGATACGCCCAGGAGAAAGCGTGGTCGATGCGCCGCGGCTTGCCCTCGGCGTCGACGAGCAGGTCCTCGGGGCCGTGCACGAAGCCCAGCGGCGACGCGTCGAGCGTGCCGTCGGCGCGGCGCGTGCGGCCGGGGCGGTTCGCCGGCGGCGACGGCTTCGGGAACGGCGGCTGGTAGCGGAAGCTGCCCGGGGCGTCGACCGCGCCCAGCAGCAGCTGCAGCACGTGCAGCGCGCGGCAGGTGTGGAAGCCGTTGGCGTGCGCGCTGATGCCGCGCATCGCGTGCATCGCGACCGGGCGCCCGACCATCGTCGGATGCGTGCGGCCCCAGGCGTCGGTCCACGGCACCGGCAGTTCGAGGCCGCTGTCGAACGCGGCCGCGGCCAGTTCGCGCGCGAGCCGGCGGATCGTCTCGGCGGGCACGCCGCAGCGCGCGCTCACCGCGTCGGGCGCGTATTGCGGGTCGAGGTAGCGTTCGGCGAGCAGATGGAACGCCGGCACCGCGATGCGGCCGTCGGGCAGCGTGCATTCGCCGACGACGATCGGCGACAGCCCGGTCGCGCGCGCATCGCGGAACGTGCCGGTGCTGCGGTCGCGGCACAGCGGCGCGCCGTCGGCGTCGCGCGCGAACATGCCGTCTTCGGCGCCGCCGGGATCGCGCAGCACCAGCCAGTGCGCGTTGGTGTGGCGCACCAGGAAGTCGAGGTCGATGCGGTCGCTGCGCAGCAGTTCGTGGACGAGCGCGAACGCGAGCAGGCCGTCGGTGCCGGGACGGATGCCGATCCATTCGTCGGCGATCGCGCCGTAGCCGCTGCGCACCGGATTGATCGCGACGATCTTCGCGCCGCGCGCCTTCAGCTGGCCGAGGCCGCGCTTGATCGGATTGGAATCGTGGTCCTCGGCCACGCCCCAGAGCATCAGATAGCGCGCGTGTTCCCAGTCGGGTTCGCCGAATTCCCAGAAGCTGCCGCCGACGGTGTACAGCCCGCCCGCGGCCATGTTCACCGAGCAGAAACCGCCGTGCGCGGCGTAGTTGACAGTGCCGAACTGCTGCGCCCACCAGCCGGTGAGCGCCTGCGACTGGTCGCGGCCGGTGAAGAAGGCCAGCAGGTCGGGATCGCGTTCGCGGATCGGCTTCAGCCAGTCGGTCGCGATCGCCAGCGCCTCGTCCCATTCGATCTCGCGGAACTCGCCGCGGCCGCGTTCGCCGGTGCGCAGCAGCGGCTTGCGCAGGCGCGCGGGCGAGCGGTGCTGCATCAGCCCGGCCGAGCCCTTGGCGCAGAGCACGCCACGGTTCACCGGATGGTCGGGATCGCCCTCGATCGCGCGGACCTCGCCGTCGCGGAGGCGGACGCGGATGCCGCAGCGGCACGCGCACATGTAGCAGGTGGTGCGCCTGATCTCGTCGGCGTTCGACGACGACGGCTCATCCGGCGGGGCATGCGGGCGCGATGCGGACATGCCGCGCATTGTGCCTGCCGCGTCCGCGACCGGCGAGGGGCGGCGGTCGTCGTGCGCGATGCCGGCGCTATGCCGCGGTCGGCGCCGGGCTTTTTCAGGGCATAGTCGTCGGCGCGGACGTCGTCAGCGCGGGATGTCGATGCGGATCGACGGATCGTTGAAGCGCGAGTAGCGGATGAGCGTGGTGGTGTTGCCGCGGCCGCCCCAGTTGCCGGTGACGGCCTGGCGGATCGGCAGGCCGTCGGCGCCCACCCAGAGCAGCGTCGTCGTCGGCGTCTTGCCGGCGGTCTTCAGCCGGTACTTCAGCGCCGGCGCGCCGTCGACGAGTTCGCTGCCCAGCACTTCGACCTGCATCCTGTCGACCTCGCGGAAGGCGGTGTCGCCCTGCCGCCACTGGGTCATCGCGCCCTTGGGCATCGGGATCTTCATGGCTTGGCCGTTGAGGTTCATGTACACCGTGTCGCCGATGATGTACTGCGTGCCCCGCAGCGTCTGCATGCGGTAGCGGTCGGGCGCGGCGAAGTCCATGTCGGTGGCCGGCACGCGCTTGTCGCTGCTCTCCATGTGCACGTGGTAGCTCCGCAGCGCGAGGAACTTCACGCTGAGCGCCTTCATGTCCTCCTTCGCGCCGGCCCAGGCGGTGGCGGCGGCGAGCAGGGACAGCGGCAGGGCGGCGAGGGCGAGGCGGCGTGCGGTTGTCATCGGGATCGGTCCGGAAAGGAAAGGGGAGGCGTCGACTGCTAGAGCGCGAAAGGCGGCGTCGACCGGCCAGTGCGGCATGCGGTCAGCGCGTCGCGCGCGCGTCGAAGTGGATGTCGCCGAACCAGGTGGTCACGTTCTCGCCGGTGGCGTCGGTGTCGACCGTCACCGAGACCCCGGTGACGCGCGGCGCTGGTTCGCCGAACGCGCGCTGGTAGTCCACCGCGATGTCGCGCTGCGGCGACACCCAGCGGTTCTCGTCGGCGTGGCCGGCGGTGGCGACGATGGTCTTCAGGAACGGTCCGGACAGATCCTCGCGCACGCTGTCGGGCGGCGCGCTGCCGTCCCAGACGTAGCACAGCGCCGCGGTCGGCCCGTTGCGGCCGCTGCGCGCCAGCTCGAACTTGCGTAGGCCGCGTTCCTTCAGCGTCATCGTCTCTTCCTTGCGCGCGAAGAAGACGCAGAGCTTCGCGGCCGCGTCGTCGACCGGCTTGCGCGGCGGCGGATCGGGCATGTCCAGCGCACGGGTGGTGCGCCAGCGCCAGCGCAGGATCGGCGTCTGCCTCGGGTCTGCGAACAGGCCGTGGCGCAGGGTGGCGGTGGCGCCATCGGCCCGGCCGCGCAGCACGATGGTGGCCGGAACCTTGCCCGGATCGGCGACCACCCGCGGCTTGCCGCGCTTGCCCGCGGCGGGCTGGACCCCGTGCATGGCGCCGTCGAGGACCAGGTCGTAGAAGGTCGCGTGCTCGGTGTCGGTCGGGCGTTCCACGATCCAGCCCGGCGGAGCGGTCCCGGCCAGCGGGCCGGCGGAGAACGGGGTCGGGCCCAGCGACTGGGCGGCGGCCAGCGGCGCCGAGGCCGACAGCAGCAGGGCGAGGGCGGAACGAGACAACGGGTGGAACGAGGGCATCCGTGGGGCGTCCGTGGGCGGGCCGGGACCGGCCCGATAGCCCACCATACCCCGGCCGGACCTGTCCACCTCGGCCGTTCGCGCCGCGGCCGTCGCAGCCGTCGCAGCCGGCGCGACGGCCGACCGGTACGCTGTGCGGCCATCGCCGGCCGCATGGTCCGGCGTCCCCTCATCGGAGATAATTCGTCGCATGGACCGTTACGAACGCATTCTCTCGCTGCACCGCATCCTCAAGAGCGCGCGCTATCCGGTGACGGTCAAGCGGCTGCAGGACGAGCTGGAATGCTCGCGCGCCACCGCCTACCGCGACCTGGCCTTCCTCCGCGACGCGCTGATGGCGCCGATCGTGGGCGACGGCGAGGCCGGCTTCCGCTACGACCCGAAGGAAGGCGAGCGCTTCGAGCTGCCGGGCCTGTGGCTGAACTCGGAAGAGCTGCACGCGCTGCTCGCCGCGCAGCAGCTGCTCGGCCGCAGCGGCGGCGGCGTGCTGTCGTCGGCGCTGGCGCCGCTGCAGCAGCGCATCGAGAAGCTGCTGGAGGAACACGCGCCCGGCAAGCGCTGGCCGGTCGAGCGCGTACGCGTGATCCCGCACCGCACCCGCAACATGGACGAGCAGGTGTTCCGGATCGTCTGTTCCGCGGTGCTGGAGCGCAAGCAGCTGAGCTTCGAATACCGCGCGCGTTCCACCGACGAGAAGACCCGCCGCACGGTGTCGCCGCAGCGCGTCACCCACTACCGCGGCAACTGGTACCTCGATGCGTTCGACCACGACCGCGACGCGCTGCGCAGCTTCTCGGTGGATCGCATCGTGGGCGCGCGGATGCAGGACACGGCCGCGCGCGACGTGCCCGAGACCGAGCTCGACGCCCACCTCGCCGGCAGCTACGGCATCTTCTCCGGCGCGCCCAAGGGCTGGGCGACGATCGTCTTCAACCAGAAGATCGCGCGCTGGGTCGCCGACGAGCACTGGCACTCGCAGCAGCAGGATCGCGTCCTGCCCGACGGCCGCTTCGAGCGCAAGGTGCCCTACAGCGCCCCGCGCGAACTGCTGATGGACATCCTGCACTACGGCCCCGACGCCGAGATCGTCGAACCGGCGGTATTGCGCGAACAGATGAAGTCGATGCTGCAGCTGGCGGTGAGCAACTACGAGAAGTGAGGGCGCGGCACGAACCGCGGACCCTCGGCAGAGCGGCCTTCAGGCCGCTCTCGCCTTCAAGCCAAGACAACCGACACGGTGCCTGCCCGGCGATCCGAAGATCGAGCATCAATCGTCGATCTGATCCCGCAGGCAGTCCTTCACTTCCTTCAGCGCCTCGCCGATTCCGATGCCGGCGACGAGGCTGCCCATGAAGTTGTTGATGACGTCGATCCATTTGAGGAACGCGCGCCGCCAGCCGAAGATCCCCACCCTGCCCAAGGCTTCGCGCAAGCCCAGGTTTGCGGCCGTCACCTGCGATTCCTTCACGTCGAGCTGGCTGCCATAGAAGCCCGCACGTTGGAATGCCCGCGCCGGTGCGGCGTAGATCACCGCCTCCGGATGGAGTTCGCCCGCAGCCCGCGGGTTGCGCACGAAATCCTCCAGGCACTCGTCGATCATCGAACGCATCCGTGCGGCCTCGTCGCCGAAAAGCGGCTCGGACGATGCGTGGATGCGCTCGAAGGTGCGTACGGTGTCCATGAGCATGGCCAGTACTCTCCGGCGGATCCCAGGCAGATCGGCTTCGTTCAACGGCATAGCGGCACTCCTTGCGCGGCATCCCGGATGGGGGCACTCGCATCCTACACGTGGCGATGACCGCCGATCGCGTGCATGCGCCAGCCCTCACTCGAAGAAGCGCGACTGCTGCGACGCCCCATTCGCGGCTGACAGGCGGTGCGCGGACGCGCGGTCCCCGTGCGCTGCAAGGCGTTTCACGGCGCCCTGTACGTGGGGTCTTCGGTGCCCGTGGTCTGCACCTGCGGCAGCTTCGACAAGGCCGACAGCCACTGCAGTTCGTAGCCTTCGGGCACTTTCACTGCCAGCACGTCGCCCGCGCGACGCTCGATCACCTGCAAACCGAAGCGGTCGAGCGCGGCCTGCACGCCGGCGGTCTGGCCCGGTTTGACGAAGACCAGCGCCACACCCTTTGCGAACTCGCCCGGACCATGGCGCTCGGCGGGATACGACTGGCCATCGACGGCCAACGTGCCGCCGTCGTATTCGACCGGCCCGTCGGCGCGGTGGCAGGCGGACAGCAGCAGGAGCGCGAGCAGCGCCGGCAGGAGGCTCGGCAGGACGACGTGACGGAGGCGGAAGCGATTCATCGGGAAGCGGCTCGTTGTGGACGGAGGGCGCACGCGGCGCTGCCTTCACGCCGGCGTCGCATACGGGCGATGGCCATAGTATTTCGGCGTCGGATCGATGCGCACGTGCAGCCACGGCACGCCGGCACCGGCCGTGCTGAGCCACAGCGGTTTCGGCGACAGGCATCGCAGGACGGCTTCGCCGGTGCAGCGCCACAGGGCATCGACCTGTGCCGGCGGCGCGCTGCGCAGGAATGCGGCCAGGTGCGGGTACGCTGCATCGTCGGCGATGCCGCGCGGCACGATCAGGCGCGATGTGCCGGTCAGGTTCGGGATCTCGGCGACCAGCGCATCGCCGCGGTCGCCGTCGAAATGCGCCGCGAAGGCCTGCGATGCCGTGCGGCGCGCGAGCGCGGGATCGTCGAGCAACACGTACTCGAAAGGCCGATCGATGGTCGCGGTCGACAGCGCCGGCGTTTCCCAGCGGAACGCGATGAACGGCGCATCGGCCAGACGCTGCGCCAATGCGGCGCGGAAGTCCGCGTCGGCCGCGAGCAGCGACAGCGCCTCGGACCAGCGCAGGGGATCGCCGGATTCGCTCGCCGTGGCATGCAGGCCCCGGCCGTTCGGCAGCGTCGTTTCGGCGAAACGCCAAGGCGCCCCCGCCGCTGCGCTCACTCCCCGAAGCTCAGCTCGTACGACGCATGGACGGGCTTGCCGGTCGCGACCGGGAGGCGGGCGACGGACAGTTCGCGGTCCATGCACACGGCGTAGGGCACTTCGCTGTTGCGCCAGGTGCGGTCGGTGGTGCCGTCGGCGGCGACATGGACCACGACGATGAACGCGGGGTACTCGCGGCGCGCGGGCCCGCAGGTCGCCATCGCGGTTTCCAGCGCCTGGCGCTGGGCATCGACGAGCGCCTTGGCGTCGCGCGGGGTCAGCGCGTCCTCGTGGCGGTCGGCCGCGGCCCTGGCTTCGTCGAAGGACAGGTCCAGCGCCGACACCTGGGCGGCCAGCAGCAGGGCGAGCAACATGCGGGGTCTCCGTTCGGACGCGGGGCGGGGCGATGATCGCACGAAGCGGTGGCGCGGCCGTCGCAGCCCCTGAGACCTCCGCGACGAAGATGGGTTCCGGACCTTCCCGCCTCCCTGGAGCACCGTCATGCCGCATCGTCGTGAACCCGTCTCCGCCCCTGCCCGGACCCTGTCCGCCATCGAGCAGGCCCTGATCGGCGCGCTGGGGCTGGGACTGGTGGCGATGCTGTCGTTCCCCGGGGCCCGCGCGGCCGATGGCGCCGTCGGCTGGCTGCCGTTCTGGCTGGTCGCGCTGCCGGCCAGCGCCTGGCTCACCGCGCGCTGGGTGCGGCGGCGCGAGGCGACCGCCCGGGTCGCGCGGCCGCTGGCCTCCGTGCACGCGCTCGCCGCGCGTCGCGCGCCGGTCCGCACGGCCTCCGCGCTGCGTCGCGCCGCCTGAGCCCGCACGCGCCGCGCCCGCGCTTGCGGAGTTCCGGCGCTCCGCCGCAGCCGCTGTCGGGCGTTCCGCAGACCGGCCGTCCGGCAGGGCGGTCGCGGCGTCGCTCTGTGCTAGCGTGACGGCCCCGCCGCACGTTGCCACGGACTCCCGCATGTCGCCGTCCCCGCCCGTCCGCTTCGCCGCCGCCCTGGGCTGCGCCGCCGTCCTGATCGCCGCCGCGCCGGCGTTCGATGCCCGCGCCGCCGCCGCGAAGCCCGCCGCCCCCAAACCCGCTTCCGCGAAGCCCGCCGCCAGGCCCGCTTCCGCGAAGCCCGCCACCGCGAAGCCTGCCGCCATGTCCGAACCCGCTCCCGCCGATCCCTACCTCTGGCTCGAAGGCGTCGAGGACGCGAAGGCGCTGGACTGGGTGCGCGAGCACAACGCGAAGGCGGAGGCGGAGATCACCGCGGCCGCGGGTTTCCAGCCGCTGGAAAGCGACCTGCGCGCGATCCTCGACTCCAACGCGCGCATCCCGACGGTGGAAAAGCACGGCACGTACTACTACAACTTCTGGCGCGACAAGGACCATCCGCGCGGCCTGTGGCGACGCACCACGCTGGTCGAGTACCGCAAGGAAGCGCCGCAGTGGGAAACCGTGCTCGACCTCGACGCGCTGGGCGCTGCCGAGAAGGAAAGCTGGGTCTGGCACGGCGTGGAATGCCTGCGCCCGCAGTTCGAGCGCTGCCTGATCTCGCTGTCGCGCGGCGGTGCCGACGCCGACGTCACCCGCGAGTTCGACCTGACCACGAAGACCTGGGTCGAGGGCGGCTTCGTGCGCCCCGAGGCCAAGGGCGGCCTGCAGTGGATCGACCAGGACACCGTCTACGTCTACAGCGATTTCGGCGACGGCTCGATGACCAAGTCCGGTTACCCGCGCGTGGTGAAGGAATGGAAGCGCGGCACGCCGATGGAATCCGCGAAGGTCGTGTACGAGGGCAAGCCCGAGGACATGTACATCGCCGCCTTCCACGACCAGACGCCGGGCTACCAGCGCGATTTCGTCTCGCGCACCATCGCCTTCTACAACGACGAGCTCTACCTGCGCGGCAAGGACGGCAAGCTGGTCAAGATCGACCTGCCGAACTCCGCCAGCAAGGCCGTGAGCAACCAGTGGCTGAGCGTCGAACTGCGCGAGCCGTGGACGCTCAAGGGCCGCACCTACGAGGCTGGCTCGCTGCTGGTGATCGACTTCGACAAGTTCATGGCCGGCAACCGCGACTTCGACGTGGCCTTCACCCCGGACGAGCACACTTCGCTGTCGGGCTTCACCTGGACCAAGCACCACCTGGTGCTGACCTTGCTCGACGACGTGAAGAGCAAGATCCGGGTGATGACCCCGCTCGGCGAAGGCGGCTGGCGCCAGGCCGTGCTGGGCGGCGCGCCGTCGGTCGGCACGGTCAGCGTGAGCGCGGTCGATCCCGACGAGAGCGACGCGCTGTGGATGACCAGCAGCGACTTCCTCACCCCGACCACGCTGTCGCTGGTCGAGATCGGCCAGGCGCCGGAGAAGCTGAAGGCGATGCCGCGCTTCTTCGAGTCCGACGGCCTGACGACCGAGCAGCACTTCGCGACGTCGAAGGACGGCACCAAGGTCCCGTACTTCATCGTGCGTCCGAAGGACATGCCGATGAACGGCACCACGCCGACGCTGCTGTGGGGCTACGGCGGCTTCGAGGTGTCGTACACCGCGTCGTACAACCCGATGGCCGGCCGCGGCTGGCTGCAGCAGGGCGGCGTGTACGTGCTCGCCAACATCCGCGGCGGCGGCGAATACGGCCCGCGCTGGCACCAGGCCGCGATGAAGGCCGATCGCCACAAGGCTTACGAGGACTTCGCCGCGGTCGCGCAGGACCTGTTCGACCGCAAGATCACCTCGCCCGAGCACCTCGGCGCGCAGGGCGGCAGCAACGGCGGCCTGCTGATGGGCAACATGATCACCCAGTACCCGCAGCTGTTCGGCGCGGTGGTCTGCCAGGTGCCGCTGCTCGACATGAAGCGCTACAGCCACCTGCTGGCCGGCGCCTCGTGGATGGCGGAGTACGGCGATCCCGACACCAAGGACTGGACGTTCATCCAGACCTTCTCGCCGTACCACCTGCTGAAGGACGGCGTGAAGTACCCGCCGGTGCTGTTCACCACCTCCACCCGCGACGATCGCGTCCACCCCGGCCACGCCCGCAAGATGATGGCGAAGATGGAAGCGATGGGCGCGGACGTGCGCTACTACGAGAACGTCGAAGGCGGCCACGGCGGCGCGGCCAACAACCAGCAGGAAGCGCACATGCGCGCGCTGGCCTACACGTTCCTCTGGCAGCAGCTGAAGAAGTAGGGCGGGCCCCGGCCCGCCGGAAGGGCCGCCCTGGCCCCGCGTGGCCGCATTCCGCGTTGCGACGTGCATGAGCGACACCGCGGGGCGGCCCTGCGCCGCCCCGCGCACGGGCCGGACGACCCGGGCGCGGCGGTCCGCC
>JBQCJG010000335.1:0-5189 GCA_051952955.1 Lysobacteraceae bacterium
GCGAAGACCTCGACCTGCTGTTCCCGTGGATGCAGGGCTATGTCCCCGCCGAAGCCGACAAGTGGATGGACGAGAAGCGGCGGCGGGAGATGCGTTGAGGCGTCCCTAACGCATCCGCACCGAGGGACTGATGAAACCTGCGCTCGCCCTGACGCTGATTGCCCTGCTCCTCGCCGGCATCGGCGTCTCCGCTTACCGGGTACAGCACGCCGATGCGACGGAAGGCAACGCAGCAACACCCTCTGCGGATGCCTACAACATCACTTTCGAGAGAACGGGCTGCCTCGGCTACTGTCCTGCCTTCCTGTTGCTGATCGATGTCGAAGGCCATGTCAGGCTGCAGATGCCGGCCTTCACCGACGTCGAGTCGGGAGAACCGGAATCCGGCTTGGCTACATACGTCACGCAGCTTCCCGCCTCGCGCATGAAAGCGCTGGCCCGTCGTTTCGACACGGGCGGCTTTCGCAGGCTGAAGCTCGATTATTCGGTCGATGTCACCGATGGATCGAGCACGACCATTTCGATCGATTCGCCCCATGGACATTGGGCCACGCAGGTCTACGTGGTTCCATGCGCTTCGTCAGGAAAACGCTGGAGCGCAGAGACCCGCAACCACATGGGCATGACCGAGTTCGTTCCCGATGTCTTCTGCGAGCTGTCCGATGCACTGGACGACATCGCATGCGAGGCTTACCAGCACGGTTCGCGCCTGGGCAGCGTGGATGATCTGAAACCCTTCCGCCCACCTCACTGCAGGAGTCCACGATGAAGAACTTCCAGGCCTTCCGCATCCACAACGACGCCCGTGGTTATCGCAGCGGGCTGGAGCAGGTGTCGATCGACGACCTCGCGCCGGGCGAGATCGTCATCAGGACCGCGTATTCGTCGGTGAACTACAAGGACGCGCTGGCCGGCACCGGCGAAGGCAAGATCCTGCGCAGTTTCCCGCTGGTCGGCGGCATCGACGTGGCCGGACACGTGGTCGCGTCCGAGGCGCTGGGCTTCCGCGAAGGCGACGCGGTGCTGGTCACCGGCTGCGGCCTGAGCGAGACCCGCGACGGCGGCTATGCGGAATACGCGCGCATCGAGGCGAAATGGGCGATCCCGCTGCCCGCGGGCCTGGACCTGCGCGAGAGCATGATCCTCGGCACCGCCGGCTTCACCGCGGCGCTCGGGCTGCTGCGGATGGAAGAGAACCGGCAGAGTCCGGCGCTGGGGCCGCTGGCGGTCACCGGCGCCACCGGCGGCGTGGGATCGCTGGCGGTCGACATCTTCACCCGGGCCGGCTACGACGTGCATGCGATCAGCGGCAAACCCGAGCACGCCGGCTATCTGAAGTCGCTCGGCGCGACCGAAGTGCTTGGCCGCGAGGCGCTGGCCGAGGCCCGGCCGCTGGAGAACGCCCGTTTCGGCGGCGGCCTCGACAACGTCGGCGGCACGATGCTCGCCAGCCTGCTGGCGCGGACCCGCCCGTACGGCAACGTCGCGAGTGCCGGCCTCGCCGCGACCGCCGACCTGCCGACCACGGTCATGCCCTTCATCATCCGCGGCGTGTCGCTGCTGGGCGTGGCCTCGGCCGGAACCGCCCGCGATCTGCGTGAACAGGTCTGGGAACGTCTGGCTTCGGACTGGAAACCGGCGCATCTGGACACGATCTGCACGCGGGAAGTCACCCTGGACGCGCTGCCGCAGGTGTTCGCGGGCATGCTGGCGGGGGGATCGCTGGGTCGGACGCTGGTCAGGATGGGATGACCCGGCTGACCGGGCGACATCGTGTGCTTTGCATCAACAAATCGCCGGCACCCGCTTCCGGGCCGGCCCGCGCCCGACTACACTGAACGCAGTCTTTCCCGGGGGTTTCCATGGCTCGCATCCTGATCGTCGACGATTCGCCGTCGCAACTGATGGGCATTCGCCGCATCGTCGAAAAACTCGGACACGAGGCATTGACCGCCGAGGACGGCGCGGCCGGCGTCGACGTCGCAAAGCGCGAGATTCCCGACCTCATCCTGATGGACGTGGTCATGCCGAACCTCAACGGTTTCCAGGCCACGCGCACCATCTCGCGCGAGCCGACGACCAAGCACATTCCGATCGTGCTGGTCACGACCAAGGACCAGGACACCGATCGCGTGTGGGGCATGCGCCAGGGCGCCCGCGCCTACCTCACGAAGCCCTTCAGCGAAACCGAGCTGGCGGACACCATCACCCGCTACATCAGCGGCCTGGGCTGAAGGCCCGGATGACGCGCGGGCCCACCGGCCCGCCGCGCGTCGCGATCACACCCCGTCGATCCCTCAGGCGCGACGCCAGTCGTCGCCGAAGGCTTCGCGCAGACGACGGTAGGCCTCGCGCTCCTGCTCGGTGTTGGCCTTCGGCGCCAGCACTTCCAGTTCGACGATCTGGTCGCCCGCCGGCGCACCGCCGGTGCCGGGCAACCCGCGGCCGCGCAGGCGCAGCTTGCGCCCGGTTTCCGAATCCGCGGGAATCTTCAGCTCCACCGGCCCACCCAGCGTGGGCACGCTGAGCGTCGCGCCCAGTGCGGCCTCCCACGGCGCCACCGGCAGCACGTGGATCACGTTGCGGCCGTCCACCTCGAACCGCGGGTCGGCGGCGTATTCGACTTCCAGCAGCAGGTCGCCGCCGCCCGGCGCCTGTCCGGCCAGGCGGATCGCCTGCCCCGGCCGGATGCCCTTGGGCACGCGCACCTCCAGCGACTTGCCGCCGACCGAGACGCGCACCGGATGGCCGGCGTGGACGGCCTCCAGCGGCACCGCGAAGCGGGCGCGGGTCGCGCCGTCGCCGCGCGCGTGGGCGCCGGGACCGCCCGGACCGCCGCGACGACGACCGAACAGCTCCTGGAAGAAATCGCTGAACCCGCCGTTGCCGCCGCCTGCGAACACGTCCTCGAAATCGAACCCGCCCGGGCCGCCTCCGAAGCCGCCCGGCGGCGGCTGCACTTCGTCGCCCGGCCGGTAGCCGCGGGCGCGGAGCTGGTCGTAGGCCTTGCGCTTCTCGGGATCGCGCAGCGCCTCGTAGGCCTCGTTGACGGCCTTGAACTTGTCCTCGGCGTCGGCTTCCTTGCTCACGTCCGGGTGGTACTTGCGCGCGAGCCGGCGGTAGGCGGTCTTGATCTCCGCCTCGCCCGCACCGGGCTCGACGCCGAGAATGTCGTAGTAATCCTTGAAACGCATGGGCCTGGTCCTGCGAACGGGAGCTGTAGGACGAAACGGGACGGGCACGATAACAAAACGACCGCGACCGGTTGCAGGCCGGCGCGGCCGCGGAGGACGCGCGCATCGAGGGACGATGCGCGCGGGGAGGAGCGGTCGGGACCGATCAGGCATTCGTCGGCCGGGCGCCCACCTGGATGCGACGCGGCGAGGATTCCGGGCGCTTCGGGATCGCGATCTCCAGCACGCCGTTGCGGCCGCTCGCGGTGATGCCCTCGGCATCCGCGGTATCGGGAAGCGCGAAGCGGCGATGGAAGCTGCCGTAGCGGCGCTCGATGCGCGAAAAGCGCTCGTTCGATTCGGCGAAGGCGTTCTTGCGCTCGCCCTTGATGCTCAGGATGCCCTTGTCCATCAGCACCTCGACCTCTTCCGGATCGATGCCCGGCAGGTCGGCGAGGATCAGGAAGCGATCCGCTTCCTCGCGGATGTCGACGCGCGGCACCCACTGGCTGGTGACGACCGCGGATTCGTCGGTGGTGTTGCCGGCGTTGAAGAAACGCTCGAACAGCTGCTTGAACTCGTCCTGGGCGCGGGCCTGGGCCGGCCAGGCCTGCTGATAGCGCATGACGCTCATGGGTGTCTCCGTGAAGGGGCGGCACCGTGCCGCCATGCCAAGCAGATGTGTCCGCCCGGCGGGCTTTCAAGAGGCTTCTTTTCGCGGACATTCAGCCTTCGGCCTACACTGTCGCCACACGCCCTACCCCGTTCCCAACAGGAGATCCGCATGACCATCCAGATCGGCGACCGCATTCCCGAAGTCAACCTCAAGCGCATCAACGACGGCATCGAGACCGTCGACACCCATCGCTTCTTCGAAGGACGCAAGCTCGTCCTGTTCGCGGTGCCCGGCGCGTTCACGCCGACGTGTTCCGAAAAGCACCTGCCCGGTTTCATCGCGCAGTTCGATGCGTTCCGCGACAAGGGCGTGGGCGTGGCCTGCATGTCGGTGAACGATCCGTTCGTGATGAAGGCCTGGGCCGCGAGCCAGAACGCACCGGCGGAGATGGACATCCTCGCCGACGGCAACGGCGATTTCGCCCGCGCACTCGGCCTAGAGATGGACGCGAGCGCCTACGGCATGGGCCTGCGCAGCAAGCGTTTTGCAATGTACGTCGACAACGGCATCGTCAAATTGCTCGAAATCGAGGCGCCCGGCGAGTTCCGCGTGTCCTCCGCTGAACACATGCTTTCGCTGCTGCCCTGAAAACGCGCGGGCTTTCGATCGGCCACTAGGATGCGGGCACCCCAGGAGGACCCGCCATGGCTCACGACACATCCGTACCGATCGCAACGCCCGCACAGGCCACGACCACCGCCGGCCTCACCAGCCGCGAAACGCTCCGCGCGAACGCACGGAAGAAGATCGAGGACGGCGCGATCACCGAAACCTACACCGGAGATCGCAAGACGCTCATCAAGCTGCTCAACGACGCGCTCGCCACCGAGTACGTCTGCGTGCTGCGCTACTACCGGCATTACTTCATGGCATCGGGCATGCTCGCCGATGCCGTGAAGGCCGAGTTCCTCGAACACGCCAAGCAGGAACAGGCGCATGCGCACCGCATCGCCGAGCGCATCGTCCAGCTCGGCGGCGAGCCCGACCTCGACCCCGACACCCTCACCGCACGCGCCCATGCCGAATACAAGGAAGGCAAGGACCTGCGCGACATGGTGAAGGAGAACCTGATCGCCGAGCGCATCGCGATCGACAGCTACCGCGAAGTGATCGCCTGGATCGGCGACAAGGACACGACGACGCGGCGCATGCTCGAGGACATCCTCGCGCAGGAAGAGGAACACGCCGACGAGTTCGCAGACCTGCTCCAAGGCTGGATCGGCGACTGAGGTTCGGCGATCGAGCTTGTCCTGGCGCTTGCGCGCCCCCCCGCCGCCTAGGGCGGGTTGACCCTGTGCTTGCAGGAGGCGGCACCCGCGGCGCCGCCCCGCCCCCCGGGG
>JBQCJG010000336.1:0-3597 GCA_051952955.1 Lysobacteraceae bacterium
GCGATCAACATCATCGTGGTCGCGGTGCTGGGCCGCGACCTGCTGCGCCGGCGTTACTGAGGGATCCCGGGCTTCGCCTGGGCTTCAGGCCGGCGCGCTCAGCTGCGCCTGCTTGCGCACGATCAGCATCGCGATCTCCAGCGCCTGCTCGTAGTTCAGGCGCGGATCGACCGTGGTGCGGTAGGCGCGTTCCAGATCGGTCTCGGTCAGCTCGCGCGCACCGCCGGTGCATTCGGTGACGTCCTCGCCGGTCAGCTCCAGGTGCGCGCCGCCGAGGCGCGTGCCCACCGCCGCGTGGATCTCGAACGCCTGCTCCAGCTCGCTGCGGATGTTCTCGAAACGCCGGGTCTTGTAGCCGTTCGCGGTCGACTCGGTGTTGCCGTGCATCGGATCGCAGATCCACAGCACGCGGCGACCGTCGCGCTTGATCGCTTCCAGCAGCGGCGGCAGCTTCTGGCCGATCGACGCGGCGCTCATGCGGTGGATCAGGCTGAGCCGGCCCGGTTCGTCGTTCGGGTTGAGCACGTCGATCAGGCGCAGCAACTGGTCCGGCGTGACCGACGGCCCGAGCTTGATCGCGATCGGATTGCGGATGCCGCGGAAGTATTCGACGTGGGCGCCGTCGACCGCGGCCGTGCGCATGCCGATCCACGGGAAGTGCGTGCCGAGGTTGAACCAGCCCGGCTGGCGCGGCACCTGGCGGGTCACGCCCTCTTCGTACGGCAGCAGCAGCGCTTCGTGCGAGGTGTAGAACTCGACGCTGCGCAGGTTGTGGATCGACTCGCCGGACAGCGTCTCCATGAAACGCACGGCGTCGCCGATGCCGGCGACCATGGTCTGGTACTCCTCGGCCAGCGGCGAATGGCCGACCCAGCTGAGGTTCCAGTATTCGGGGTGGTGCAGGTCGGCGAAACCGTCGTCGATCAGCGCGCGGATGAAGTTCATCGTCATCGCCGAGCGCGCATGGCCCTTGATCATGCGGCGCGGGTCGGGCTCGCGGGCGTCGGCGGTGAACGCCGGGCCGTTGACCAGATCGCCGCGGTAGCTCGGCAGCGTCTGGCCATCCTTCGTCTCGGTGTCGGCCGAACGCGGCTTGGCGTACTGGCCGGCGAAGCGGCCGACGCGGACCACCGGCAGGCGCAGGCCGTGCACGAGCACGAGGCTCATCTGCAGCAGCACCTTCAGGCGGTTGGAGATCACCTCCGGCGTGCAGTCGCTGAAGATCTCGGCGCAATCGCCGCCCTGCAGCAGGAAGCGCTTGCCTTCCTGCGCCTCGGCGATCTGCTGGCGGAGGTTCATCACTTCGCGCGACGTCACCAGCGGGGGCAGCGCGTGCAACTCGTTCAGCACGCCTTCGAGGGCGTCCGGGTCGGCGTACTGCGGTTGCTGCAGCGCCTGGCGTTGTCGCCAGGTGGCCGGAGCCCATCCGGGCGGCGGAGCCGGGACGGCCTGGAGCGGTTCGGGGCGGGTCATGGGGGCGATCCGTGGGGTGATCGGGGAAGGAGCGACGACGGGACGATGCAGCGGACGGCGAATCGGGGGCGTCGGTCAGGCCTGGCGCGGGCGGAACGCGGCGTACAGCGCCCACAGCACCAGCACGATGAACCAGAACAGGCTCCACGCCGGCATCGAGAGGCCGAGGAAGGTCCAGTCGACCTTCGCGCATTCGCCGGAGCCGGTCAACACCTTGCGGATGACGTCCGTCAGCGGATTCGTTTCCATCATGAACTGCAGCGGCGGGCCGCATTCCGGCACCTGGTCGGCCGGCAGATGGGTCAATCGCACATGACGGGCGGCGATCCCGAGGCCGATGGCGCCGGGGATCAGCGCCAGCAGGCCATACAGCCTGCGACCCAGCTTGCCCTTCGGCGCATGCAGTCCGCCCAGCAGGAAGGCGACGGCCAGCGCGGCGAAGGCGATGCGCTGGAAGATGCACAGCGGACAGGGATTCAGGCCCCACTGGAACTGCGAAAACAGCGCGAACCCGATGAAGGACGCGCACAGCAGGGTGCCGAGCAGGAACTGGAAGCGGAAGGACCAGGCGAAGGGATTCGGGCGCATGCGGAGGCTTCGGCGGGAAAGTGTTCGGGATGGACCGACGGACGATGCCGCGGGTTCCGGAGGATGCCGGGGCACCGTCGCGGGACGCGCGACATCCGGCCCGAAGATAGCAAAAACCCCGGCGCGGGCCGGGGTTTTCAGGTGACGCATCGGGCATCGCCCTGACGCGGCGGCCGGCCGTGCGATCGCGCGGCCGGCGTGGCGCGATCAGGCCGCAGCTTCGGGGCGATCGACCAGCTCGACATACGCCATCGGCGCGTTGTCGCCGTCGCGGAAGCCGCACTTGAGGATGCGCAGGTAGCCGCCCGGACGCTCGCGGTAACGCGGGCCCAGCATGGTGAACAGCGTGCCGACGGCTTCCTTGTCGCGCAGGCGCGAGAAGGCGAGGCGGCGGTTGGCGACGCCATCGGTCTTGGCGAGCGTGATGAGCGGCTCGGCGACGCGACGGAGTTCCTTCGCCTTCGGCAGGGTGGTGCGGATCAGGCCGTGCTTGATCAGCGACGCCGCCATGTTGCGGAACATCGCTTCGCGGTGGGCGCTGGTGCGGCTGAATTTGCGGCCGGACTTCTGGTGACGCATGGTCGTGGTTCCTGGTTCAGGCCGGCGTCGCGCGCCGGCGTCGATTCAATTCGGTACGGGGATCGCTCAGCCCAGCATGCCGTGCGCGGCGATGCCGGCCGGCGGCCAGTTCTCGAGCTTCATGCCGAGCGAGAGACCGCGCTGGGCGAGGACTTCCTTGATCTCGGTCAGCGACTTCTTGCCGAGGTTGGGGGTCTTCAGCAGCTCGACCTCGGTCTTCTGGATCAGATCGCCGACGTAGTAGATGCTCTCGGCCTTGAGGCAATTGGCCGAACGCACCGTGAGTTCCAGATCGTCGATCGGGCGCAGCAGGATCGGATCGACGCCCGTGGCGGCCGGCTTGGCGGCACCGCGGTCGCGGTGCGTGAAGTCGCCGAACACGGACAGCTGGTCGGTGAGGATGTCGGCCGCGGTACGGACGGCTTCCTCGGCGTCGATCGTGCCGTTGGTCTCGATGTCGAGGACGAGCTTGTCGAGGTCGGTACGCTGCTCGACACGCGCGGCTTCGACCTCGTACGCCACGCGACGGACCGGCGAGAAGCTGGCATCCAGCATCAGGCGGCCGATGGCGCGGGTTTCCTCGTCGGGACGGCGACGGGCGGCAGCCGGCTGGTAGCCGAAACCGCGCTCGATCTTCAGGCGCATGTTGAGCGCCGCATCCTTGGTGAGGTGGGCGATCACGTGGCCGGGATTGAGGATCTCGACGTTGTGGTCGGTCTTGATGTCGGCGGCGGTCACGGTGCCCGGGCCCTGCTTGGCCAGGCTCAGCGTGGCGGATTCGCCGGTGCCCATGCGGATCGCGACGTCCTTGAGGTTCAGCAGCACTTCCAGCACGTCTTCCTGCAGGCCCTCGACCGTGGTGTACTCATGCAGCACGCCGTCGATCTCGACCTCGGTGATGGCGTAACCGGGGATCGAGGACAGCAACACGCGACGCAGCGCGTTGCCCAGCGTATG
>JBQCJG010000337.1:0-6181 GCA_051952955.1 Lysobacteraceae bacterium
CCTGCTGCTGTGCGGCCCGCCGCAGCTCGGCAAGCGCGCGGTGGCCGAACGCCTGGCGCGGCGCCTGCTGTGCGAGGCGCGCACCGCCGACGGCGAGGCCTGCGGCCGCTGCCGCGGCTGCCTGCTGTTCGCCCAGCGCTACCAGCGCGATCCGCTGGAGGTGCGTCCCGACGGCACGCCGTCGCATCCCTTCGGCCATCCCGCGCATCCGGACCTGATGCTGGTCGGCCACGAGGTCAACGACAAGACCGGCAAGCCGCGCACCGAGATCGTGATCGAACAGATCCGCCGGCTGTCCGAGAAGCTCGCGCTCACGCCGCAGTACGGCGGCGCGCAGATCGCGATCCTCGACCCGGCCGAGGCCATCAACCACGCCGCCTGCAACGCGCTGCTGAAGACGCTGGAGGAGCCGCAGGACGGCCGCTGCCTGTGGCTGGTCAGCGCCAATCCCGCGCGGCTGCCGGCGACCATCCGCAGCCGCTGCCAGCGGCTGGAGTTCCGGCTGCCGCCCGCGGCCGAGGCGCTGGCCTGGCTGCGCGCGCAGGGTCACGCCGAGGCTGCCGCGGGCGAGGCGCTGGACGCCGCCCGCGGCCATCCCGGCCTGGCCGACGCCTGGCTGCGCGACAGCGGCCTCGCGCTGCGTCGTGAAGTGTCGACCGCCCTGCAGGCCGGGCGCCGCGGCGAGCGCGCCCCGCTGGAGATCGCGCAGCGCTGGAACGGCGAGGTCGACCTCGACCTGCGCCTGCGCCACGCCGCCGACCTGGCGCTCGCCGACGCCGCCCGCTTGACCGATCCCGCCGGAATCCGCACGCTCGCATCCTGGTTCGACGCCGCCAACCGCACCCGCGACCTGCTGCGGACCACGGTCCGCGCGGACCTCGCCCTGGCCGAACTGCTGGCCCAGTGGCGCGGCGCGGCGCCCACAGCTTCAGGAGCAAGACGATGAACGCGAAAGTCGCCGGCGCCCGCCAGGGCATCCTGTCCCTCGCGGTGAAGGACAAGAACGCGCTGTTCCAGGCCTACATGCCCTTCATCAAGGGCGGCGGCGTGTTCGTGCCGACCGTGAAGCGCTACTTCATCGGCGACGAAGTCTTCCTGCTGCTCACGCTGCCCGAATCCTCCGAACGCCTGCCGGTCGCCGGCAAGGTCGCCTGGGTCACCCCGGCGGGCGCGCAGGGCAACCGCACCGCCGGCATCGGCGTGCAGTTCGCCGAGACCGCCGAAGGCGACGCGGTCCGCAACAAGATCGAAGCGATCCTGGCCGGCATCCTCACCTCGGACAAGCCGACGCACACGATGTGAGGCGATGGCGGGATTCCTCGCACGGCTGAAGGCGTTCCTGCAGGGCGAGCAGCGTCCCGTCCAGCGCATCCTCGACGTCGAGGGCATCGGCCGGCTCGAATTCTCCGACGAGGTCGAGGCATGGCGCATCGAGGCCGCGCACGCCTCTTGCGGATTCGGTTTCCTGATCTGCGGTAACGGGAACGATCGTGCCGACCCGATGTTCCGCCCGGCGCCGGCGCTCGTCGAACAGGCACGGTCGATCGCGGCCGACCCGCAGGTATTCCGCGAGGCCGCATTCCGGTTCCTCGATGCCGAGATCCGGAGCGGGCGCTGGAGCCAGGCGGAGATCGAAGAATTGCGCATGCTGCAGGTCTTCGAGGTCGCGCTGACGGCGGCCGATCGACCGCGCGATGGCGAGATCGAATTCCGTTGGCTGCCGACCTCGCCGCGCTTCTGGCGCTGCGCCCTCGCGGACGGAAAACCTGCGCCGCACCTGTCGTTCTGTGGTACGGATGCGTGATGACGCGATGATTGCGACGAGTGCCATGCCGCCCAAACCCTTCTCCCCCAGCTGCGAACGCAACCGCGATCCCATCCTCGACGTGCTGCGCACGGCCTTCGCCGGGCGCCGGCAGGTGCTGGAGATCGGCAGCGGCACCGGGCAGCACGCGGTGCATTTCGCGGCGGCGATGCCGTGGCTGACGTGGCAGTGCTCGGATGCCGAAGACCACCTGCCGGGCATCGGGCAGTGGCTGGCCGAGGCGCAGTTGCCGAACACGCCGCCACCGCTCGTGTTGCAGGCGTCTGCCGAACCGCCGGATTTCACGCCATCGCCGTCTGCACGCTTCGACGCGGTGTTCAGTGCGAACACGCTGCACATCCTGGGCTGGCCGGAGGTCGAAGGCTTCTTCGCCGGGCTGCGCGACGTGTGCGAGGCCGACGCAATCGTCGCGGTCTACGGGCCGTTCAACGTCGACGGCGATTTCACCAGCGACAGCAACCGCGAGTTCGACGGCTGGCTGAAGGCGCGCGATCCGCGCTCGGGCATCCGCGATCGCGAGGCAGTCGATGCGCTCGCGCAGGCCGCGGGCTTCCGCGCGGCGGAGCTCGTCGCGATGCCGGCGAACAACCAGATGCTGCTCTGGCGGACGTGACACAATCGCCCGGATCGAATCCGGGGAGCGATCCACCATGTCCACGTTCCTGCCCGCGATGCGCGCGCTCGCCGCGTCGCTGCTCGTCGCCTGCTGCGCCACGGTGTCGGCGGAGGAGGGCGATCCGCCGGAGGTGACGTATCCGACGCTGCCGGCGCGCGGCGCCACGGCCGACGCCTTCGTGCCCCCGGGCTGGGCGATCGAGATGCGCGCCGCCGGCGACCTCGACAAGGACGGCCGCGACGATCTCGTGATCGTGCTGCGGATGCACGATCCGGCGAACGTCATTCACAACGACGGGCTCGGTCCCGACACCTTCGACACCAATCCGCGGATGCTCGCCGTGCTGCTCGCCGATGCCGGCGGCTACAAGCTCGAGGCCGAGGACCATGCGCTGGTGCCGCGGCCGGACAACCCGGTGATGGACGACTACCTCGACGGCGACGGTGCCGTCGGCGTGCAGCGCGGCGCGTTCTCGGTGAACCTGCATGCGTGGGCCAGCGCCGGCACGTGGTACACCAGCGGCACCACCTTCACCTTCCGCAGGCAGGACGGCTGCTTCCGGCTGATCGGCTACGACCGCACCGAGATGCATCGGGCCAGCGGCGAGATGACCACGATCAGCGCGAACTATTCCGCGCGACGCGCCACGGTCGAACTCGGCAACATGGCATCCGACGCGACGAAGAAACGCACGCTGCGATTGCCCGCGAAACCGATGCCGTGCCTGGCCGACGTCGGCAACGGCTTCGAGTTCGATCCCGGGATCCCCGCATCGCCGTGACGGCCCGCACCGCAGGCGCAGCGCTCAAGTCGCCTTGACCCGCCAAGGCGAGGCCCTGTCCTCCACGTCGCGGCGGCGGAATTCCCGCGGCGACAGGCCCACGGTGCGCTTGAACACCTTGCTGAAGCCGAAGGCGTCCCGGTAGCCGATCTCCAGCGCGACCTGTTCCAGCGTCCGGTCGGTCTCGCCGAGCAGTCGCATCGCCTTCTGCATGCGCACCGTGCGCAGGTAGGCCAGCGGGGTGTCGCCCATCGCGCTGCGGAAGCGCTCCGCCAGCGTGGTGCGCGACAGGCCCGCGCGCGAGGCCAGCGCATCCAGCGTCCACGGCCGCGCGCAGTCGGCGTGCATCAGCGCCACGGCCTGGCGCACCTGCGGGTCGCGCACGGCGTGGCTCCAGCCCGCGCCGTCGCCCTGCCGCGCCACGATCTCGCGCAGCAGGTAGGTGAAGATCACGTCCATCAGCCCGTGCACGATGGTGTCGGCGCCGAGTTCGCGCTGCCGCAGTTCCCGCTCCAGCAGGTCCAGGCTCAGGGGCAGCGGTCCCGGCCGCGGCACCGCCTCGGCCCGCAGCACGAACCAGTCCGGGATCTGCGCGAAGAACGGGTGCAGCGGCGTGTTCCAGAACTGGTAGGCGCCGCTGATGACGGCCGTACCTGCGGGCGCGGTAGGCGGCTCCCAGTCGGTGGCCACGGTCCGCACCTCCAGCCCGTCCAGCGTGGGCCGCGTGCTGAGGACATGATGGCGGCCGCGCGCCATCACCGCGATGTCGCCAGCCTGCAGCGCGATGGGCTGCGCCGGATCGCCGGCATGGACGTACACCCCGCCCTGCAGGGCGACATGCAGCCCGAGGCTCTTGTCGCAGGGGAAGCGCAGCGCCGATGCGGCGTCGAGGTGGCGCAGGTCGAGCAGCCGGCGCTGCAGGCCGGCCTGTTGCAGCACGTCGGTGAGGAGATCCATGCGCGGCTCCGGGAGGTCGGACGATTGGACATGGAAAATGTATTTTTGTCCATTCCGAGTCCGAGCCTGCGCGTCCACAGTGGCGGCCTCTTTCAACCACCCGGAGAACCCCGATGTCCAGGATCCTCGTCATGGGTGCCAGCGGCACCGTCGGTTCCGAACTCGTGCGCCTGCTGGAGGCGCGCGGACAGCGCGTCGTGCGCACCACCAGCCGCGCCGCGGCGCACCCCGATGCGGTCCGGCTCGACCTGACCAGCGGGCAGGGCCTCGCCGCGGCGTTCGACGGTGTCGAGCGCGCGTTCCTGCTGTCGCCGCCCGGCTTCGTCCGTCAGGACGACGTGCTGAAGCCGCTGATCGACGAAGCGGCGCGCCGCGGCCTGAAGAAGACCGTGCTGATGTCGGCGATGGGCGCGAACGCGGACGAATCCGGCGGCCTGCGTCAGGCCGAACTGCACCTCGAACGTTCCGGCCTGGCCTGGAACGTGATCCGGCCCAACTGGTTCATGCAGAACTTCAACACGTTCTGGATCCGGGGCATCCTCGACGAAGGCAGGATCCTGCTGCCCGTGGGCCAGGCCAAGGGCAGCTTCATCGATGCGCGCGACATCGCCGCGGTGGTCGCCGAACTGCTGCTGCGCCAAGACTTCGACGGCCGCGACTTCGACCTCACCGGCCCGCGCGCGCTGGACCACGACGAAGTGGCGGCGATCCTCGCCCGCGAGACCGGCAAGCCGATCGGCTACGAGGACATCGCCCCCGACGCGATGCGCGCGCGCCTGCACGCGGCCGGCCTGCCGCACGACTACGCCGAGTTCCTGCTGACGATCCTCGGCTACTTCAAGGCCGGCTACGCCGAGCGTACGACCGATGCGGTGGCGGAGATCACCGGCCGCGCGCCGCGCGGCATCGAGCAGTACGCCCGCGATTACCGCGCCGCCTGGCTGGGCTGATTCCCGGGCGCGATACCGGCGATCCGTCGCCACCGATGCGCGGGCGCATCGCGAGCCGTTCCCGCGCATGCCGAAGCCCCGGACCCCGGGGCTTCGGCGCGTCCATGGCGATCGACGCGGTGCGATCGCGACTCAGCGATGCGCGCTGTCGCGGCGACCGGTTTCGCGATCGTCGCCGTTCGTCCGCGGCGTCTTCCGCGTACCGGCGCTGGCGCGTCCGTCCGCCGAGGCGCTGGCCGATGCCTGGCCGGCGCTCGCCGCGCCCGAACTGCTGCCGGCCACCTGCACCCCGTCGTCGCGCGTGAGCGACGCCGCGCCGTCGAGGCTCGACCGTGCGGTCGCATTCGACGCCTGCGCCACGTCCGAAGACGCGGTGGCGGACGCGGCGCCGGCCACCCGCGCGGTCGTCCGGTCCGCGGTCGTGCCGGCGAACGCGCCCGTGGCCTCGGCGCGGGTCGCGCCTGCGGTGCGCTGCGCGGTGCGTTCCGCACGTCGCGCTGCGCGTTCGGCCCGGGTCAGGGCGCGCTGGCCGATGCCGTCGACCCGATCGGTGACGCCGCGCGTGTCCGCAAGACCGGGCGCGGCCAGCGTACCGCCGAGGTTGCCGCCGATCGAACCGCCGACGCCGCCACCGACATGGCCGCCGAGACCGCCGCCGAGTTGGCCGCCCAGCGCCTGGGCGTGGGCGCTGCAGGCGAAGGCGGTCGTGAACACCAGGGTGATGAGTGCATTGCGACGCATGGGATTTCCTCCAGTCACGCGGACCGTCCGCGTTCGGGAGACAGGACGCCCGGGGATCCGGATTTCTTCCGTCGCCGCCGCCCCGGTTCGGAATGCGTTCAGTCCGGTCGCGGCGAGAGCACGCCGTGGCCGCAGCGCGCGTCGCGGCCCAGTGCGCCCACGTCGCGGGCCTGCGCGACCAGCGCGGCGTAGACGTGGCCCCCCCCCGGGGGGGCGGGGGGGGGGCGGCGGGGGGGGGCCCGGCGCCCCCGCCCCCGCGCGGCCGGGGGGGGGGCGCCCCCCGGGGCCCCCCGCGCCCCCGGCGGCCGGGG
>JBQCJG010000338.1:0-31151 GCA_051952955.1 Lysobacteraceae bacterium
AAGGCGACGCCGGCCGGAAAGCAGGCGGCCGCGAAGAAGGCGCTGAAGGCGGCCGCCCGGCCGGCCGCGCGCGTTCGCGGGAAGTCGGCATGACGCCGATCGTCTCGAGACGTGCTCCCGATCGTCCGACGACCGTCGTGGTCACGCTGGGCCTGGCGGCGCTGTTCGCACTCGTGCCGCTGATGCTCATGCCCGCATCGGCCGCCTCGCATTCCGCCGTCGCCGTCGCGATCGGGCTGGTGTGCCTCGCGCTCGCGGCGCTGGCGATGCGGGCGATCCTGCGGCGCGACGCGGACACGTCGGCATGGATGCTGAGCGACGACGTGCTCGCGGGCGGCCTCGACGGTCGCCACCGGATCCCGCTTCCGGACATCGTGGAAGTGTCCGTCGGCGTTCCCGCCGATCCGCGGCGCCCCGCGACCGTGTGGCACCACGGTGGCCTGGTGCTCAAGCTGCGGGACGGCCGGCTGCTGGCGCTGAACCTGTCCCAGGCCGAGCACGGGCCGGCGCTGATGGACGCGCTCGTCGTGCGCTGCGCCCCGGTGTTCACCACGGCGCCGCTGCACACCGAACGCGAACTCGCGCTGCTGCATCGCCTGCGGTGGAACCGCATCGTCGGCGCGGACGATCGCGGATGACGGACAGGCCGCCCTAGCGCGGCGCGGCCTCCAGCGCCGCCGGCTGGTCGGCCAGCGCCGGCGACAGCCAGCAGTGCGAGCCCAGATGGCGGAAGCCCAGCGCCGCGAAGCGGGTGCGGTAGAACCGCGCCGGCCGCGGCTGGAAGCCGACGTCGTCGCCTTCGGTCTCGTCTTCCTTCGCGAAGGTCTCGAGGAAGGCCACGCCGCCGCAGAGTTCGGCCAGGCCCGGCAGGCCCTGCGTCAGTTCGCGGGTCGGCAGGTAGTGCATCACGTCGCTGCACACCAGCAGATCGACCGGTGGGCAGGGCCGCAGGTGCGCGAAATCGCCGAAGCGCGCGAAGTGCAGGTCGCGGCGCGCGCCGTAACGCCGGATCGCGTACTCGCTGCTGTCGAAGCCGAGGTACTGCGCCTTCGGCCGCAGCGCGAGCAGCGGCGCGCGCCACGCGCCTTCGCCGCAGCCGATGTCCAGCACCGTGCGCAGCGGTCGTTCGAGGTGGTATTCGGCGGTCGCCACCGCCAGCGCGACCTTGCGCTTCAGCCGCTGCGCGCCGCCGATGCCGGCGCGGCGGTACCAGTGGTCGAAGTAGCGCCGGTCGTAGGTCTTGTCGTCGCGCGCGTCGTGCGGGCTCATGCGTGGCCGATCAGCAGGGACGTCATCGACAGCGAGCCGGTGACATCGTCGTTGAAGCACCGCAGCGCGTCGCCGTCGCGGGCCAGCGCGAGGGCGTAGAGCAGCGGCAGGTAGTGTTCGGGCGTCGGGATCGACAGGCGCGCGTCCTCGCCCAGCGCGGGCCAGTCCGCGAGCGCGGCGAGGTCGCCGTCGCGGACCAGCGCGTTGACGCGGTCGCGGAAGCGCAGCGCCCACGGCAGCGGGCTGGGGTCGCGCCAGTCGAACAGCCGCAGGTTGTGCACGATGTCGCCGCTGGCGACGACCAGCACGCCGTCGTCGCGCAGCGGTGCGAGCCGTTGCGCCAGCGCGACGTGCCATGCGCCCGGGCGGCGCGTGTCGATGCCGAGCTGCACCACCGGCACGTCGGCGTCGGGATACATCGGCCGGAGCACGGCCCAGGCGCCATGCTCGAGTCCGCGGCGCGGATCGACGCGCGCGCCGAAGTCCTCGCCCAGCAGGTCGACCACGCGCTGCGCCAGCGCGGGATCGCCCGGCGCCGGCCACTGCACGTCGAACAGCGCCTGCGGGAAGCCGCCGAAGTCGTGGATGGTCGGTGGCGTGGCGCTGCCGGTCAGCCACGGGCCCGGGGTTTCCCAGTGCGCGGACACGCAGAGGATCGCGCGCGGACGCGGCAGTTCGCGTCCCAGCGCCTGCCACGATCGCGACCAGGCGTTGTCCTCGATCGCGTTCATCGGCGAACCGTGGCCGAGGAACAGCACGGGCATCGGCGTCGTGGGGAGCGTGGCGGACATCGTGCGCGCTCGGGCGTGGCGGGCGGCCAGTATCCCCGCCGGGCCGCGCTCAGGACCAGACCCGCCGCGCGGCACGCACCGTGTTGGCGTTGAGGCGCGCGACCCGTTCGGCCCCCTGGTAGCCGCCGGCGACCACGAACACCAGCGGGATGCCGCGCGTGCGGGCGATGCGGAAGACCGCGAGGTCGCGCTCGAAGAGCTGCCGCGTGGTCAGGCCGGCGAGGCTCTTGGGATCGTCCTCGTGGCAGTCCGCGCCGGCCTGGTACAGCAGCAGGTCGGGGCGGTGCGCGTCGACCAGCGCCTCGGCCGCGCGCAGGGCGTCGAGATAGCGATCGAAGCCGTCCTCGCACACGCGCACCTGGTGCGCCCACGAACGCACGCCGCCGCGGCAGCCGAAGCGCGTGCCGAAGATCGAGACGTTGTAGAGGTTCGGCAGGCGCGCGGCGAATTCCTCGGTGCCGTTGCCGCCGTGCTCGTCGCAGTCGATCACCATCACCCGGCGATCGGGATGCGCATGCGCCACGAAGGCGAGCCCGTTGAGCGGGCAGTAGCCGCTGCCGGACTCCGGCACGGCGTGATGGAAGCCGCGCGCGATGTTCATGGCGATGCCGTCGCGCAGCGCGGCGTCGACGGCCGCCAGTTGTCCGCCGAGCATCGCCAGCGTGGCGTCGCGCACCGCAGGCGACCACGGGATGCCCTGGCGCGAGGCCAGCGGTTCCTCGCCGTGCAGGAACGCGCGCAGGTAGCGCGCGTCGTGCAGCCCGGCCAATTGGTCAGGCGACGCCGGCGACGCCTGACGCAGGTCCACCAGCCCGAGTCGTTGCAGCTTGCCCCCCGTCGTCGCCAGCCGCGCCAGCAGCGGCACGTCGCCAGGGGCGTATTCCTCGCGGAACCAGGCGGCGATGCGCATCGTCAGCGCTCTGCGAGCCGCGCGGCGGCGAAGGCGTGCAGGTGCGCGATCGTCGTGCTCTGCGGCGACAGCATGTTGCCGCGGACCTGCGCCTCGAACTGGGCGCTGAAGGCGCGCCGGCGGACCGCGGGCCCCACCGCGAGCGTGGTCAGGCGCAGGAACCGCGCCTCGACGATCGTCTCCAGCGCATGCACCGCACCGCACGCGATCGCACGCAGCGCCGGCGCGTCGTCGCCGTAGCGCAGCGCGAACAGTGCGCCCGGCGGCAGGGTCACGCCGCAGACCGAGACCGGCGCCACCGCCATCGCCGAGTGCGATTCGCCCAGCGCCATCTTCTCGACCAGCAGCGGGCGGCCGTCGGCGTCGACGAACAGGTTGACCCGGCCGCCGCGGCGCACGCGGCCGTGCGCGATCTCCAGGAAGAATTCCTCGGCCTGCGAACAGCTGCCGATCTCGGGCTTCTCGCGCATCGGCGGCAATGCCGGCGCGGTGGTCGCCGCCGGCACCAGCAGGTCGCGCAGGAGCGGCAGCAGGAGCGCGCTTTCCTCCAGCCGCAGCGCACCGGCGATGGCGGCGAGCCGCGCCGGCAGTGCGACCAGCGCCTGCAGCAGCGGCCCGTCCGATGCCGGTACGCCCGGCAGCGTCGCCAGCACCGCGGCGTCGATGCGATCCAGGCCGCGCCAGCCGTCCGCCCAGCCTGCCGCGACCACCGAGCGCGCCAGCGTCTCGGTCCGCGATTTCGGCCAGTCGTCGAACACCCCGAGATCGGTCGCGGCGACCGGATCGCGCGGCTGGTTCACGAACGTCGACAGGAAGCGCGTGGCCTGCGTGTAGCCGCAGCCGCGCCGTTCGGTGCGGTGGCTCGGATGTTCGCCGAGCATTTCGCGCAAGGTAGGATGCAGCGGCAGCCCGGCCTGCGCGAAGGCGTCGACCAGTTCGTGCGTGGGCGTGCTGGCGACGGTGCCGGCCATGGCGTTCAATCGAGCGACAGCAGGAGGGCCCGGACCAGATGTGCGGTCTGGTCGCGGTCGCGGGCGTCGAAGGTGAGGACCGGGATCGGCCGGCCGCAGCGCCGCACGGCCTGGCGCACGGCGTCCATGCGGAAGCCGGGGGCGAGGTCGGTGCGGGTGATGCCGATCACCAGGCCGGCGTCGGCATCCATGTCGCGGATCGCGCGGATCCAGTGCTCGCATTGCGATGCGATGCGCAGGCTGTCGCCGGGCAGCACCACGATCACGCCCACCGCGCCGGCCATCACGATCGGGCGCATGTGGGCGAAGTGCTCCTGCCCCGGCAGGCCGTAGATGTGCAGCGGCGTGCCGTCGTCCAGCAGCACCGGCGAGAAATCCATCGCGACCGTGGTCGTGGTCTTCTCGCCCATCGGGCCGTCGGTCAACGGCATCTCGGTCGAGACCGGCGCGACGTCGGACAGCGACCGGATCGCGGTGGTCTTGCCGGCGCCCACCGGGCCGGCGAACACGAGTTTTGCGCTTTCGGATGACACGATCGTCTCGCTCCGTGAAAAAGGCGTCAGGCCGCGCCATGCGGGCGGCCGGGCCGCCCCTGTCGATATCGCTGGATCATGGATCAGGCCCTGGCCAGACCGAAACGGGAGGCGATGCGCGCCAGCATGCCGGAGAACGCACCGACCGGCGGTGCCGGTGCCGATGCGACCGCGGCGCCCGCCGCGTCCAGTCGTTCCAGCAGGTTCGCGGCCCGATACGCCCACAGCGTCGCGTGGACGTCGCGCACGTCGACGCCGCACAGCCTCGGCAACTCGTCGACGCCGGCGGGCGCGCGCATCAGCGCCTTCGCGATCTTCAGCGCGCCGACCAGTTCGGGCGCGGAGCCCACGTCGGGCCAGTCCTTCAGGCGGTAGCGGCCCGCCGGGAAATCCGGCAACTGCGCGCGGCCCTGGAACGCGGCCTGCAGCAGGAACGCTTCGAGGCTGCGGTGCACGCCATCCCCGTCGGGGGCCTCGTCGCTCGCGACCAGCGTCCAGTCGGCGCTGGCGAACGAATCGCGCGCGGACAGCAGGTCGCTCAGCGTCGCGGCATGCACGCGCCCGGTGTCCGGGCGGATGCGGATGCAACGGCCGTTGTAGCTGGCGTCGACGGCACGGCCGCCGACTTCGGGATCGGCCAGCCGGCACAGCGCAGGCTGCGCGGTGGCGACGGGCGTTTCGCCGGGTTCGATGGCGGCCGTCGCTTCGACGGCGAGCAGGTCGCGCAGCGTCTGCGCCAGCGCGGGCGCGGGGCTGCCTTCGCCGGCCTCCACCACGCCCGGGCCGAGGTCGGCCGCGGCGGCGCGGAACGCCAGCACCGGGGTCTGCCGCGCACGCGCACGGGCGAACGCCTGGCGCCCGTAGGCATCGCCGAGATCTGCGACCAGCAGCGTGCAGCGTGTCCCGTCCCATGCGCGCACGCGCGCCGCGATGCGCCAGGCCGCGAGCAGCCCCGCGGCGAGGCGGATGCGTTGTTCGGCCTGTTCGTCGAGGGCGGCGGTGGCGATGTCGGCGCGGATCATGGGCGACGGGCGGGGACGGGGAGGAAAGGCGGTCGCCGCGGGCACGCGATGCGCCCGCGGCGTCGATCCGGGCGTCGGATCAGGAGAAGTCGACGCCCTTCTCGAACGTGCGCAGCTCGTGGCGCGCCATCGCGAGGTTCGACTTGGAGCGGTCCAGCACGACGTACAGGAACAGCTTCTGGTTGGTCTCGAGCGGACGGATCACGTGGTACTGCTTGGTGAGGCTGATCAGGATGTCCTCGATCGTGTCGTTGAGCTTGAGCGCGTTGGCGACCTTGCGCTTGGAGCGCACGACTTCGGCGTTGCCGGCGGCGGCGAGTTCGAGGTCGATGCCGGCGCCGTCGCCGGCGAGCAGCATGCCGCTCTCGGTGTCGACGAGGGCGGAGGCGACGTAGCCGTCGAGGCTGCGGAGGGGTTCGAGCGAAATCTTGGCCATGCGGTGTTTCCTCTGAAGGTTGCGGAACGAAAGGGAAGTGGCTTGGGCGGGACGGAGGGGGCATCGGTCGCCACGTCGTCGGCATCGGCCGCGACGGGCGCTCGGAGCGGAGCGGGGAGGCGGGCTTACGTGTCGGCGTCGATCCGCGCGGCGAGTTGTCCGGCGGTATCGAGGGCAGCGCGGATGGTCATCGCGAGGATCTCGCTGCCGTCGGCACAGATGCACAGGGTGTGCAGCTTCGCCTTCGAAGGGACCCGCACCAGCACGATCGAACCGTGCGCGGTGGCGATGCTGTTGTAGAGCGCGCGGCTGTCCAGCGATTCGCGGCTGAAGGATTCGATCAGCCCCATCAGCGAGCTCATGATCGCGGCGGCGCGGGCCGCATTGGCGGCGCGGCCGGGGGCATCGGCATGGGCGAAACTGCGGCCATCGACCATGGCGAGGGAGGCGAAGACGATCGCCGGGGTGCGCGTGATCAGGGCTTCCAGCGTCTGCTGGCATTCGTTGCGGATCTGCATCGACAAGGGCGCGTCCTGCGGCTTCGAGGGTTCGATCACTTGGAGGGCGGCCGACAAGGGTGGCTCCGGGGGAGGGTGTGTAACCGCTTACAAAGCAAGCGGCGTGCCAGATTCTTGACACATGTTCGACGAACGGGGACAGCGACAGCCGATCCTGCTGTCGTGCCCACGCTGTCCTTCTACAGGATCGTATGACGGCCGTCCCAGTCCGACAGGGGTGCGTGCAGATTGCACGGAGTGACGCGACGGGTCAGATTCGGATCCTCGCCATGCGGGCGAGTGACCTCCGCGGTCAAGGCCGGGACGGTCCGCGAGGGTGGCGATGCCCGGCCTGGCGATGCCGGGCGGCCGTGCGCTTCTGCTACTGTCTGCGCCCCGACGCTTCCCGGTGCGCATGCCATGCAGGCCTACTTCTGGACCAAGACCTTCCACCTCGTCTTCGTCATCGCCTGGATGGCGACGGTCTTCTACCTGCCGCGGATCCTGGTCAACATCGCCGAGGCGGGCGACGTGCCGGCGGTGCGCGAGCGGCTGGTGCTGATGGGCCGGCGGCTGTACCGCTTCGGCCACATCATGTTCGGGATCGCGCTGATCTTCGGCCTGGCGCTGTGGCTGCACTTCGACATGGCCGGCGGCTGGCTGCACGCCAAACTGACCCTCGTGGTCCTGCTGCTGGCGTACTTCACCGTCAGCGGCCGCTGGCTGAAGGGCGTGGACAAGGGCCGGCCGCTGCCGTCCGCGAAGACGCTCCGCCTGCTCAACGAACTGCCGGTGCTGCTGCTGGTGGCGATCGTCTACCTGGTGCTGGCCAAGCCGTTCTGAGCGGTGCGAGGTAGAGCGGCCTGACCCGCCATCCGGCGGTGAGGCCGCTGTACCGGCACGCACGCCGGCTCAGCGCCGGAAGGCCGCCGGGTCCGGCAGGGTCACGGGCACGCCGGCGGCGTCGCACAGCCGCTTCGCGCACAGCGCCGTGCGCAGGGCCGGGGTGGCCTGCAGCGGGATGTGGAAGATCGTGTTCTGCTCGATCGTGCCGCGCACGGCCGACGCGCCGGGGCCGCGGGCCCAGATGCCGACGTCCTCGCCGCCGTGGGTCTCGTTCGACAGCGGGATCATCGCTTCCTGCAGGTAATCCGGCGCCTCGTTGTCGACGTCCCCCCGCTTCGGCCGGCCCTGCGTCGCCTGGCGGAAACCGCTGACCTCGCGCGCCGCCGACTTCGGGCCTTCCGGCTGCTGGTCGGTGGCGCCGGCGTAGCCCGGGCCGTTGGCGTAATTCAATGTCGTGTAGGGCAGCCCGGTGGCGTCGGTGGCGAAGCCGGCGGGGTTGCTGCCCTCGCCGCTGCTGCCGCGGACCTTGCCGAGGATCGGGTTGCCGCGCACCGGATAGCCGGAGAAGGTCAGCGTGTGCGCGTGGTCGGCGGTGACCAGGATCAGCGTGTCGTCGGCCGAGGTCGCCTTGGCCGCCGCGGCGACGGCCTCGCTCAGTGCGATGGCGTCGGTCAGCGCGCGGTAGGCGTTGCCGGCGTGGTGGGCGTGGTCGATGCGGCCGCCTTCGACCAGCAGCACGTAGCCGTGCGGGTTGCGGCCGAGCCGCGCGATCGCCGCGGTCGTCATCTCCGCCAGCGACGGTTCGCCGCCGCGGTCCTGCGCGCGGTCGTGCTCGAACTGCATGTGGCTGGGCTCGAACAGGCCCAGCAGCGGCCCGGTCTGCGGCGCCGCGGCCAGCTGCTTCGCGTTCCAGACGTAGTGGCCGTCGCGATGGCGGCGCTGCCAGTCGGCGATCAGGTCGCGGCCGTCCAGGCGCAGGCCGACCTGGTCGGCGTATTCGGGGTCGGGCTGGCTCGGCGGCATGAAAGTGCCGCGGCCGCCGCCCATCAGTACGTCGGGACCGTGGCCGTACGGGGTCTCGATCAGCTGCCGGGCGATGTCCGTGCAGCCCGCTTCGGCGGCGGCCGCAGGCAGCTCGGCGTCGTTCTCCCCGTTGCGGTCGGCGGCGTGGGTGAAGGTCGCGCCCGGGGTGGCGTGGGTGATGCGGGTGGTGGTGACCACGCCGGTGGACAGGCCGGTGGATGCGGCGAGTTCCCACAGGGTCAGCATCGGCGCCTTCAGTGCGCCGGCGCAGTCGTCGCGCATCGGCGCCTGGCCGACGCTCAGCACGCCGCTGCGGGTCTTCACGCCGGTCGCCATCGCCGACATCGTGCCGGCGGAGTCCGGCGTCTGCGTGTCGGTGTTGTAGGTCTTGCTGAGGCCGGTGTAGGGGAAGCCTTCCCAGCTCAGCGCGTTCTCCTCGCCCGGGCCGCCCTTGCGCTGGCCGTCGAGGATGCGCGCCGCGGCCACGGTGGTGAGGCTCATGCCGTCGCCGACGAACAGGATGACGTTCTTCGCGTGGCCCGACATCGCGCCGCGGGCGGCGGCCTGCGCGGCGCCGGCGCGGAACCACCACGCCGGCGTCTCGCCGTCGGGATGGTGGATCGCCGGCACGTCGACGGCCGGTGCGACCGGCGCGGCGGGGCGGCGCGCCTCGGCGGAAGGCAGCGCGGCCGCGGCGGCGGCGAGGGTGCAGGCGAGGGCGAGCAGGGCGGGGCGGACGATCATGGGCAGGCGACGGCGGGACGAAGACGGCGATTATGCCCGCCCGCCGTTGCGGACGCGGGACGCGGTGATGACGCCGTGCAACTCGCCGCGTGCGGCCGGCTCGGCTATCGTGCCGGCTCGCCTCGTCCTCCGCGGAGTCCCGCATGTCCGTCGTCGCCGTCTGGTTCCGCATCCCGTTCTGGCAGCGCGTGGTCGGCGCGTTCGCGCTCGGCGCGCTGGCGGGATGGGTCTTCGGGCCGAACGCCGAGACCTGGTTCGGGCCGCTGGGCGATCTCTACGTCAAGCTGATCAAGCTGATCGCAGTGCCGCTGGTGTTCTTCGCGGTGATCAACGCGGTCTCCTCGCTGCATGGTCAGAAGTCCATCGCCGCGCTCGGCGGGCGCACGTTCCTGTGGTTCGCGATCACCGCCGTGCTGGCGGTGGCGATGGGCCTCGCGGTCGGCACGGTGATGCAGCCGGGCGTGCTGCAGCTGCCGCTGTCGGTGGATCCGGAGTACGTGCCGAAGGACATCCCCAGCGTCGTCGACGTGCTGCTGGGCGTGGTGCCGACCAACGTCTTCCACGCGCTGACCGGCATCGGCGAGGCGAAGAACGCCGCCGGCGAGACCGTGCTGAAGGCCGGCAAGGGTTCGATCCTGCCGGTGATCTTCGTCGCCGCGCTGATCGGCTTCGCGATGGTGAAGCTGGGCGACAAGGTCGCGCTGGCGCGCAAGCTCGCCGGCGAGGCCAGCGCGATCGCGATCCAGATCACGCGCTTCGTGCTGGAGATGACGCCGATCGGCACCTTCGGCCTGATCGCCGCGCTGGTCGGCAACTACGGCTTCGCCCAGCTGCTGCCGCTGGGCAGCTTCGTGCTGGCGCTGTACATCGCCTGCGCGCTGCACATCGTCGTCACCTACAGCGGCCTGCTGCTGGCGCATGGCCTCAATCCGCTGAAGTTCTTCCGCGGCGCCGCGGCGGGCATGCAGGTGGCGTTCGTCAGTTCGTCGAGCTTCGCCTCGCTGCCGTCGTCGCTGCGCTGCGCGACGCACAACCTCGGCGTCGACAAGGACTACGCCGCGTTCGCGGTGCCGCTGGGCGCCAGCATCAAGATGGACGGCTGCGGCGCGATCTATCCGGCGCTGTGCGCGGTCTTCATCTCGCAGTACATGGGCACGCCGATGTCGCCCGAGCAGTACCTCATCGTCGTCATCGCCTCGGTGCTCGGCAGCTTCGGCACCGCCGGCGTGCCCGGCACCGCGGTGGTGATGGCGACGGTGGTGCTCAGCGCCGCCGGCCTGCCGCTGGAGGTCATCGGCTATCTCTACGCCATCGACCGCATCCTCGACATGATGCGCACGCTGACCAACGTCACCGGCCAGATGCTGGTGCCGGTGCTGGTGGCGAAGGAGACCGGCCTGCTCGATCGCGAGACCTACGAACGCGCGCCGACGGACGTGGGGATCGAGGAAGCGGCGTAGGGCGGGCCCCCGGCCCGCCATCGCGAAAATCCCGTTCCCTGCGTGGATCACGCGACGCCGATCGCTCACTTCGGCAACGTCCTCTCCCGCCGCTGCGCCAGCGTCGCGCCGAGCAGGGCGGCGGGGATCGGCAGCAGCAGGCCCAGCGCGGACACCCAGCGCGGGTGTTCGGGGACAATCACGATCATGCCGACCACGCCGGCGACGGTGAGCAGGGCGACGCAGGTCGCGGCGATGCGCGGGTGGCGGGCGATGCGTCCGGCGACCCAGCCGCCGACGAAGGCGCCCACCGCCCACGCCGTCACCAGCAGCGCCAGCGCCGCGGTCGGCGCGGCGGCCAGCATCACGGCCAGCGACTGCGGATCCTGCGGGTCGAGCCCGGGCGGCGGCGGATAGAGCGCGTGGCTGCCGAATTCCACCGCGGAGGTGGTCAGCCACATCGCGAGGATGCCCAGCACGATCCCCAGCAGCGTACGACCCATCGACGTTCCCCTGGCCGAAGCGGTGACCGCAGCATGGGCCGGCGCCGATCCGGCTGCAAGCGGAGTGGGGCATGGTCCGGGCGGCACCCGGAAACGCGAAGGCCGCTTGCGCGGCCCTTGCGGGAAAGCGGAGGGCGTCGACCCTTACTGGGCGGCGACGCGGCGCGCCTGCAGGAACTTCTGCGCCCAGTAGCCGGAAGCCAGGGTCGCGATCTCCACGTCCTTGCCGGTGCGCGGGGCGTGCAGGAACTGGCCGTTGCCGATGTAGATGCCGACGTGGTCGACGTGCTTGCCGGCGCGGCTGAAGAACACCAGGTCGCCCTCGACCAGCGCGTCGCGGTCGCGGATCAGTTCGCCGACCTTGGCCATGTCGCGCGAAATGCGCGGCAGTTCGATGCCCAGGTTGTTGCGGAACACGTAGCCGACCAGGCCGCTGCAGTCGAAGCCGTTCTCCGGGGTGGTGCCGCCCCAGCGATAGGGCGTGCCCAGCAGCGACAGCGCGCGACGCAGCATGCCGCGGATGCGGCCTTCGGTCGGCGCGGCGGCGGTCGCTTCGGAGGCGATGCCGCCGGCCACCGCGGCATCGTCGAAGATCGCGCGGACATCGCGGGCGAACAGCACCGTGCGGCCGGGCAGGGAGAGCGGGTTGCGCAGGCCGGCATCGGCCAGCGGCGCCATCAGCGGAGGGGAGAGATCGAGGGGATCGCGGGGAGCCTCGGCGGCGGCGACCGGCAGGCTGGCGGCGGCCAGCAGTGCAGCGAACGCGAGGCGGAGGTGGATGGCGGAGGGGCGGCCGGAGCCTTGGGCTGGGGTCGTCACGCGTCATGCACTTTGCGAGAAGGAGGCCGCAGTGTGCACGAGCCCGGCCGCCGGGGGGTTCAGAAAACGTTAGGCTCGGCCGTAAAAAGGTGACCACGGTTCCGGAACGGAACATCCATGCGTCGGCGAACGGTGTGCGACCCGCGTGGAGCACGATGTATTCTCGTTCAGAAAAAAATTCGCTCGATCAACGAGTTGCAGAACAATGTTCCACGCGGAAGCGGAATCTCGCGGTTCGACGGCCCGATGTTCGCTCAGCGCAACACCCGTTTCGCGCCCGTGTAATGGTCCCGCCACCAACTGCCGTCGAGCCGGTCAAGACGCACGGTGCCGCCGGTGCTGGGGGCGTGCACGAAGCGGCCTTCGCCGACGTAGATGCCGACGTGGCTGACCGCGCCGGCGCTGCCGAAGAACACCAGGTCGGCCGGCGCGAGGCGATCCGGCGCGATCCGCGGCCCCTGCATGGCGGCCAGTTCGCGCGAGGTGCGCGGCAGGTGGAGGTCGAGCATGTCGCGGAAGACGTAGTTCACCAGCCCGCTGCAGTCGAAGCCGGACTCCGGCGTGTTGCCGCCGTAGCGGTAGGGCGTGCCGACCAGGCCGAGGGCGCGGATCAGGACGGCATTGGCCGCGGCAGGGTCCTGCGGGGCGGCGGTCGACCACGTGCGCTGTGCCGGCGGCGCCTGGCGGACGCGCTCGGGCGGGCCGCCGCAGCCGGCGAGTGCACAGGCCAGCGCCACGGCGAGCGGCCATGCACGATGCGGCGCGGTTGGCGCCGGGGCGGGGGAGCACGGATAATGCGCGGCCTTCATCGCGGCCATCTTGGCCGCTCCCTCGCCCGGCGATCAAGCCGGCCCGCCGCTTCCATGGCGCCGACCCCGTCGGCCCCTTCGAGTCCACGCATGAAAATCGAGAAAGACCGCGCTGTCCGTTTCCACTACACCGTCGGCGAAGTCGGCCAGCCGGCCACCGAAAGCTCCAACGGCGGCGAGCCGCTGGCCATCCTGATCGGCCACGGCAACATCATCCCCGGCCTGGAGAAGGCGATGGAAGGCCGCGAGGCCGGCGAGACCTTCGCGGTCGACGTCCCCGCCGCCGACGCCTACGGCGACCGCAAGGACGGCCTGACCCAGCGCATCCCGAAGAAGCATTTCGGCAACCAGAAGCTGGAGCCCGGCATGCAGGTCGTGCTGCAGACCAACTTCGGCCCGCGTGCGGTGACCATCGAGAAGGTCGGCCTGACCGCGGTCGACGTCGACCTGAACCACCCGATGGCCGGCAAGGACCTGCACTTCGACATCGAGATCGTCGACGTGCGCGAAGCCTCGGCCGAGGAAGTCGAGCACGGCCACGTCCACGGCGACGGCGGCCACCACCACGGAGTACCGCGCGATCGCCTGCGGCGGCCGGCTTCGGTCGCTGCAGGCTTCCGAAAAAGGAAACGGCCCGCGCGAGCGGGCCGTTTCCGTTGGTGCGTCCGGTCGCGGGGGCGATCAGTTGACGTTGATCGCGCTCCACGCCGCGGCGACGGCGGTGTAGTTCGCCGAGCCGGTGCCGTACAGGTCCGTGGCCGCCTTGAGCGTGGCGGTGCGGGCGCCGGCGTAGTTGGTGCTGGAGGTCATGTACACCGTCAGCGCGCGGTACCAGATCGCCGTGGCGGCGCTGCGGCCGATGCCCGTCAGCGAGGTGGTGCCGGTGCCGGCCTTGGTGTTGCCCGCGGCGCAGGTCGTCGGGGTGTGGTTCACGCCGCTGAAGGTCTTCGACCCGGTGCCTTCGGCCAGCAGGTAGAAGAAGTGGTTGGCCGGGCCCGAGCTGTAGTGCACGTCCAGCGACCCCACGCCCGAGTACCAGCAGTCGGACGACGCGCCGTCCTTGTTCGGACGGAACATGTAGCGCAGGGCCTTCTGGTTGGCGCTGCCGGGCACGTTGGCGATGTAGATCTCCTCGCCGATCAGGTAGTCGGGGGTGTCGTTCGCGTTGTTGGCGTAGAACTCCACCATCGAGCCCATGATGTCCGAGGTGGCTTCGTTCAGACCGCCCGACTCGCCCGAGTAGGTGAGTCCGGCCGAACGCGCGGTCACGCCGTGCGACATTTCGTGGCCGGCCACGTCGAGGTCGACCAGCGGGCTGTAGGTCGTGCCGTCGCCGTCGCCGTAGCTCATGCAGAAGCAGCTGTCGGACCAGAAGGCGTTGACGTAGCTGCGGCCGACGTGGACGCGGCTGTACGAGCCGGCGCCGTTGTTCGCGATGCCGTTGCGGCCGAGGGTCTGGTAGAAGTCCCAGGTGGTCGCCACGCCGAAGTGGGCGTCGGCGCCGGCCGATGCGCGGTCGCTGGTGCTGTTGTTGCCCCACACGTTGTCGGCGTCGGTGAAGATCGTGCCGGTGCCCGGCTTGCTGGTGCCGCCGTTGTTGAAGTCGGTGGTGTAGGTGTTGCCGCGACTCGGGTCGCGCAGTTCGTAGCCCGAGGACAGGCTGTTGGCGACGATGCCGACGTTGCCCGAGTAGATCGTGCGGCCGGTGCCGCTGGCGGCGGCGGTGTTGACCGTATCCCACTTGTCGAGCACGCGGCCGTTGCCGGCGTCGACGATGTAGTGCATCTCGGTCGGGGTCTGGTCGGCCTTCACGCCGTTGAACACGACCTGGTAGGCCAGGGTCGGGGCGGTGTCGCGGGCGTAGATCACCTTCGTCGCGCTGCCGACGCCGTCGAACGCCGTGCCGAAGTCGGCGCCGGCGATGGTGGTCGCGGCGTCGCCGGAGATGCGGGCGGTGAGGGCCGGGCGGGCGCTGCTGGTCAGGGTCTGGCTGACGCCGAGGACCTGGCCGTTGCGGGAATGGACGACGAGGTCGCCACCGACGACCGGCAGGCCGGCGTAGGTGCGGTTCATGCGCACGTGCTCGGTGCCGTCGCGGTCGACGATGACGTCGTTGGCGGCGAAGCCGTCGGCCGCGGCGCGGCGCGCTTCGAGCGCGGCGGGGCCGGCGAGCAGCGCGCGGGCACGATCGGCCTGCGGCGTGCGGTCGGCATCGGCGCCGGAGCGGGTGAAGGCGACCATCGCCTGGGCCGCCGACACGCCGGCGGTCGCGAGGGCGGGCATCGCCTGCGTGGAGGCGGCGACCGTGGCGACCGGCGCGGCGGCTCCGGTCTGGGCAGTCAGGCCGGGAAGCTGCCCGGACGACGCGGTGGATTCGACGTGCAGCACGGCGAGCGAGGCGATGATGGCGGCGCTCAGCAGAGTGGTCCTGGTACGCATGGCGAGGTGGTGCCCCCTGTTGGGAAGAGAAGAGTGGTGAACAGGCCGGAAGTGCCGGTCATACTGATGCAGGGCGTCCCGCTCTCCCGGGAAACTGCCGCTGCATGCATCCGGGGCGTCGGGAAGACGAACGTCGAGCCCGTATCCCTGCCCGCGAGACATCCGAGCATAGGCACGGATTCATCTTGCGGTCATGTTGTAGTGCAACAAGAGTTTTTCTCGGTGACGCATTCCACATTTTCAGGGGAGGCAAGGTCGCAGTGACCATCGATGTCATCATCGCGGGCGGCGGCGTCAGCGGGCTCGCCACCGCGTTGGCGCTGCTCGAATCGGGCCGCGGCGTGCGCGTGGTCGAGGCCGGGCGCATCGGCGCCGGGGCCTCGCACGGCAACTGCGGGACCATCACGCCCAGCCATGCACCGCCGCTCGCGGCGCCGGGCACGGTGCTGAAGGCGCTGCGCTGGGCGCTGTCGCCGGACGCACCGCTGTACATCCCGCCGCGGCTGGACCCGGTGCTCGCACGCTGGCTTCTGGGCTTCGCCGCGCGCTGCAACCACCGCGACTGGGAGGCGAGCGCGCGCGGCAAGTACGCGCTGCTCGACGACGCCCGCCACCGCCTCGCCGACTGGGTCGCGCGCTACGGGCTGGCCTGCGAATTCGTCGAATCGGGCGAGGACTACGTGTTCCGCAACGCCCGCGCCTTCGCCCGCGAGCAGCGCGAGCTGCCGCTGCTGCGCGAACTGGGCGTGGCGGTCGAGGTGATCGACGGCCCGGCCTGCGAGGCGCAGGAGCCGGCGCTGCTGTCCGGCGTGGCCGGCGCGCTGCGCTTCTCCGGCGACGCCGCGCTGCGCCCGGACAAGTACCTGGCCGAGCTGGCGCGCGCCGTGCGCGAGCGCGGCGGCGAGATCGTCGAAGAGTGCGCGCTGCACGGCCTGCGCGAGGATCGCGAGGGCATCGCGGCCTGGACCGACCACGGCGAAGTCCGCGCCCGCAACGTGGTGCTGGCGCTGGGCGCGTGGTCCGCGCTGTCGGCGGACACCTTCGGCGTGCCGTGGATCAAGCGCGTGATCCAGCCCGGCAAGGGCTACTCGATCACCTACCGCGCGCCGGCGCTGGTGCCGAAGCGGCCGCTGGTGCTGCGCGAGCGCTCGGTCTGCGTGACCGCATGGGCGGACGGCTTCCGCCTCGGCAGCACGATGGAGTTCTCCGGCTTCGACCGCACGCTCAACGCACGTCGCCTCGGTGCGCTGGAACGCGGCGCCCGCGAATACCTGCGCGAACCGGTCGGCCCCGAGGTGCGCGAGCGCTGGTACGGCTGGCGGCCGATGAGCCGCGACGACATGCCGCTGATCGGCCGCGCGCCGGGCCTGCGCCGGGTCTGGATGAACACCGGCCACGGCATGATGGGCGTGGGCATGAGCACCGGCAGCGCGCAGCTGCTGGCCGACCTGATGGCCGGACGCACGCCGGCGATCGATCCCTCGCCGTACCGGCCGGAACGCTTCGTCTAGCGGCTGCACCGGCCACGGCGATGCGCGCCTCCATGCCGGTACACTCGCCGGCATGGATGTCTTCACCCTGCATCGCGGCACCGCGCCGCTGCTGATCAGCCTGCCCCACGACGGCAGCGCGATCCCCGACGATCTCGCCGCGCGCATGACGCCGGAGGCACGCCGCGCGCCCGACACCGACTGGCACGTCTCGCGGCTGTACGCCTTCGCCCGCGACCTCGGCGCATCGATCCTCGCGCCGCTGCACTCGCGCTACGTCATCGACCTCAATCGTCCGCCGGACGACGTGTCGCTGTATCCCGGGCAGAACACCACCGGCCTGTGCCCGGTCGTGCGCTTCTCGGGCGATCCGGTCTACCTGCCGGGGCAGGCGCCGTCGCCGGACGAGATCGCGCAGCGCATCGACACGTACTGGCGGCCGTACCACGCCGCGCTGCGCGAGGAACTCGATCGCCTGCGCGCGACGCACGGCCGCGCGCTGCTGTGGGAAGGCCATTCGATCCGCGGCACCTGTCCGTTCCTGTTCGAGGGCCGGCTGCCGGACCTCAACCTCGGCACCGCCGGCGGTGCCAGCTGCGCACCGGTCGCGCAGGCGCGGCTGGAGGCGGCACTGGCTGCGCAGGATGCGTTCGACTGGGTCGCGAACGGCCGCTTCAAGGGCGGCTACATCACCCGCCACTACGGCGATCCGGCGAACGGCATCGATGCGGTGCAACTGGAGATGAGCCAGCGCATCTACATGGACGAGGACAGCTTCGCCTGGGACGACGCCCGCGCGGCGCGCACGCAGGCGGTGCTGCGCACGCTGCTCGACGCGTTCCTCGCGTGAGCGCAGGCACCGAAGTCGGCGCTCGCGCCGTGCCGCGCGCGGACCTCGCCGGCGTCGCGCTGGTTGCGCTGGGCGCGATCGCGTTCTCGGGCAAGGCGATCATCGTCAAGCTCGGCCTGCGCCTCGGCGCCGATGCGGTGACCCTGCTCGCGCTGCGCATGCTGGTGGCGCTGCCGCTGTTCCTGCTGATGGCCGCCTGGGCGGCGCGGCGCGCGGCGCCGCTGTCGGTCGCCGACCGCTGGCGCGTGTTCGCGCTGGGCGTGAGCGGCTACTACCTCGCCAGCCTGTTCGACTTCCTCGGGCTGGCGTACATCTCCGCCACCCTCGAACGGGTGATCCTCTACCTCACGCCGACGTTCGTGCTGCTGATGGGCGCGGTGCTGGCGCGGCGGCGGCCGACGCGCGTGCAGCTGGTCGCGCTCGCGATCAGCTACGCCGGCGTCGCGCTGGCGTTCGGCCACGACCTGCGCGTCGGCGGCGAGGGCGTGCTGGTCGGCAGCGTGCTGGTGCTGTGCAGTGCGCTGTCCTATGCGGTGTACCTGTACGGCAGCGGCGAGATCGTCGCCCGCGTCGGCGCGGTGCGCCTCACCGCCTACGCCAGCACGGTGGCGGCGGTGCTGTGCATCGGCCAGTACCTCGTGGTCGAACCGTGGGGCCTGCCGCGGCTGCCGCACGCGGTCTACGGCCTGTCGCTGCTCAACGGCACGCTGTGCACGGTGGCGCCGGTGCTGATGACGATGATCGGCGTGCGCCGGCTCGGCTCCGGCGTGGCCTCGCAGATCGGCATGGTCGGCCCGGTGTCGACGATCGTGCTGAGCCGGCTGATCCTGCACGAACCGATGGGCCCGTGGCAGATCGCCGGCACCGCGCTGGTGGTCGCCGGCGTGCTGGCGGTCGCGCGCGCGAAGGTCGACTGACGCCGGGCCTCCGACCGGCGGGGGCGGTGTCGACGGCCCCCGCCCGCCGGCCGTACACAGCGCCCGGGATCCGCCGCGGATGCCGGGAGCCGCCATGTCGCTGTTGACCATCCTGCTCGTCGTCTTCCTCGTCCTGCTGGTGCTCGGCGCCGTCGCGCTGTGGGGGCTGCGGATCGTGATGCGTCGCTGGCTGTCGCGGAAGATCGCCGACGAGCAGCAGGCGCGTCGCGGCATGGCCGCCCGCATCACGCTGGTGCCGACCGCCCAGCCGTGGCGCCAGGCCGGCACCGAGCCGCTGATCGAAGCGTTGACCGCGGTCGGCTACGTGGAGGTCGGCCGCTACGACGTGCCCGAGATCCACACGATGCGGCTGTGGGCCGCGGCGCACCCGGAGGACGGTTCGACCGCCGCCATCTACGACCACGGCACCGTGCCGCCGTTCTACGACCTGGTGCGCGTGTACGACGACTACGCGACCTGCACGGTCACCACCAATCCCATCCACGATCCCGCCAACGTGCCGCCGGACTGCACGTGCATCGCCGACCGGACGCTGTCGCCGGCCAGCGCGCGCGTGGTGCTGTGCGACCAGCCGCTGCGCGAAGGCGTGATGCGCGTGGACGCGGCCAACTTCACCACCATCTTCACCGAACTCTACGCCCGCGCGATCGCGCACATCCTCACCCGGAACCAGCCCGACGCCGCGAAGATGCGCGAGACCGGGCGGCGCCTGGCCGAGGCCCAGGGGCTGCCGGCGTCGGAACTGGACGATGCGCAGATGGACCTCGCGGTCGAACTGCATCGCGTCAGCCGGCTGGCGACGCTGCAGGAGGCCATCCTCGACCGCTTCGCGACGTCCGGCGAGGTCGCGGCCGCAGAGTGGGCCCGGCTGCGCGATCGCGTCGTGGTGGTGCACGACCTGCTCGGGCGCGAGGAAGCGGCCGAGATTGCGCGCGCCGCGGCCGACCGCCGTGGCGCACAGCCGATCATCGACGCGGTCCTCGCCGAGCAGTTGCCGCCGATCGACACCTTCGAGCGGATCAGCGCGCAGTTGCCCGCGTCGCAGCGGTTGCGCCTCGTCGGCGAGGTCGACCACCCGCTGTACGCGCAGATCGTGGTCGCGAACGACTGAGGCAGCGGCCGACGCTCAGCCGCGGGCCAGCGCCTGCAGCTTCAGCACCGTCGCGCGATTGCGCATGGTGACGCGGTCGCGGAACTTCGCGCCGCCCAGCAATTCCGCGACGCGGCTTTCGAGGATGCCGTCCGGGCACCACAGATGGCAGGCCTCGGCGCCGACCACGAAGGCCGCCTCCGGATGCGCCTGTGCCAGCGCCATGAACGGCGCGCGGTCGTCGTCCAGATAGAAGCCCACCAGCAGCCGCGACGGATCGTCGGCCTCCGCGCCGAACGGATGCTCGGCGACGATCGAATCGAGCGCGCTCGCCGGCAGCACCAGCGTGTTGGACGACACGCCGGTGCGGTCCTGCACTGCCGCGGCGATCCGCTTCGCATGCGACACGGGGATGCCGCGTCCGGCATCGAACACCACGTTGCCGCTGTTGAGCAGCGTGCGCACGTCCGCGTAGCCGAGCTCCTCGAACAGCGCCTTCAGCTCGGCCATCGCGATGCGCTTGGCCTTGCCGACGTTGATGCCGCGGAACAGGGCGACGTGCGTGGCCACGTCAGACTTCCAGCGTCGCCAGATCGCCCTTGGCTTCCAGCCACGTCTTCCGGTCCGACGCGCGCTTCTTCGCCAGCAGCATGTCCATCAGCGCGTGCGTCTCGGCGCCGCCGTCGACGGTGAGCTGCACGAGGCGACGCGTGTCGGGGTGGATCGCGGATTCGCGCAGCTGCGCCGGGTTCATCTCGCCCAGGCCCTTGAAGCGGGTGACGTTGACCGGACCGGCGAACCCCTTCGTGTGGGCCGCCTTCTCGCGTTCGATCTTCTCCAGCAGCAGGCGCTTCTCCTCTTCGTCCAGCGCATAGAACACCTGCTTGCCCACGTCGACGCGGAACAGCGGCGGCATCGCCACGAACACGTGTCCCGCGGTCACCAGCGCCGGGAAATGCCTGAGGAACAGCGCCGACAGCAGCGTGGCGATGTGCAGGCCGTCGGAGTCGGCGTCGGCGAGGATGACGACCTTGCCGTAGCGCAGGCCGGAGATGTCCTCCTTGCCCGGGTCGCAGCCGATCGCGACCGCGAGGTCGTGCACTTCCTGCGACGCGAGCACGTTGCCGGAGGCGACTTCCCAGGTGTTCAGGATCTTGCCGCGCAGCGGCAGGATCGCCTGGAAATCCTTGTCGCGCGCCTGCCGGGCGCTGCCGCCGGCCGAGTCGCCTTCGACCAGGAACAGCTCGGTGCGCGACAGGTCCTGCGAGATGCAGTCGGCGAGCTTGCCGGGCAGGGCGGGGCCCTGCGTGACCTTCTTGCGCACGACCTGCTTCTCGGTCTTCAGGCGCGCGGCGGCGCGCTCGATCGCGAGCTGCGCGATCTTCTCGCCGAGGTCGACGTGCTGGTTCAGCCACAGCGAGAACGCATCGTGCGCGGCGCTCTCGACGAAGGCCGCAGCCTGGCGCGAGGACAGCCGCTCCTTGGTCTGCCCGCTGAACTGCGGGTCGGTCATCTTCACGCTCAGCACGAACGCGACCCGATCCCACACGTCCTCGGGCGCCAGCTTCACGCCGCGCGGCAGCAGGTTGCGGAAATCGCAGAATTCGCGGAGCGCATCGGTGAAGCCGGTGCGCAGGCCGTTGACGTGCGTGCCGTGCTGCGCGGTCGGGATCAGGTTGACGTAGCTTTCCTGCACCAGTTCGCCGTCGGGCACCCATGCGGCGGCCCAGTCGACGACTTCCGAATCCTTCTTCAGCTGGCCGACGAACAGCTCCGGCGGCAGCGCCTCGGTCGCGCCGAGCGCGCCCTTGAGGAGTTCACCCTTCAAATATGCGCGCAGCCCATCCTCGTAATGCCAACTGTCCTTCTCGCCGGTGGCGACGTCGAACAGCGTGACCGTCAGGCCCGGGCAGAGCACCGCCTTGGCGCGCAGCAGGTGGCGCAGATGGCGCACGGCGAACTTCGGCGTGTCGAAATACTTCGGGTCCGGCCAGAAGCGCAGGCGCGTGCCGGTGTTCTTCCTGCCGACGGTGCCGATCGTCTCCAGCGCGGACGCGCGGTCGCCGTCGCGGAATTCCATGCGGAATTCGCTGCCTTCGCGCTTGATGAACACCTCGACCTTCTTCGACAGCGCGTTCACCACGCTGACGCCGACGCCGTGCAGGCCGCCGCTGAAGGTGTAGTTCTTGTTGCTGAACTTTCCGCCCGCGTGCAGGCGGGTGAGGATCAGCTCGACGCCGGGGATCTTCTCCTCCGGATGGATGTCGACCGGCATGCCACGGCCGTCGTCGGCCACCTCGCAGCTGCCGTCGGGATGGATGACCACGTCGATCTGGCGGGCGTGGCCGGCGAGGGCCTCGTCGACCGCGTTGTCGATCACTTCCTGCGCCAGGTGGTTCGGGCGCGCGGTGTCGGTGTACATGCCCGGCCGGCGCTTGACCGGGTCCAGGCCGGAGAGGACTTCGATGTCGGCGGCGTTGTAGCGACTGCTCATGCGGCGGTGATCACTTCGATGCGGGCGCAGGTTCGAGCTTCGCGCCGGTGTAGGGGTTGTAGTCGTAGTTGCCCGGGAACGCTTCGCCGCTGGCGGGATCGCGTTTCGGGACGAGCAGGCTGCCCAGCGGCAGGCGGTAGTCGTAGCGTTCGTCGTCGAATTCGAATGCGATCCGGCCGCGCGCCGTGGCATCCGCGACCGGCGTACCGCCCGGCGACTGCGCCGGGAACGCGAGGATCTGCATGCCCTGCCCGAGCTTGCCCATCATCTGCGAGAACATCGGCTTCACATAGCCGAGCATGGCGCCCATCCTGGGGTCCAGGTCCTCCGGCGCGATCGGCGCGTAGCGATGACCCTTGACGTCCACCATCCGCACCAGCTCGCGCATCTTCTCGGTGCCCACCACGTTGTCGAACATGTCGTCGCCAGAGCTCGAGGCCTCGATCGCCATCACGATGATGTACTTGCGCGTCGTGGAGAGCATCGCCTTGGCGTCCTTGTCCGGCATCGTCGAACCGGACTGGGCCATCGACGCCTCCCAGAATTCGGCGGGGATCCACAGCAGCATCTGGATCTTGCCCCCGGTGTGGCGTGTGAGCATGAGTTCGTGCGCGAGATCGCCTACGCGCACATCGCGCGGCGCGAGCACCGCAGGCGCCTTCGCCGCGGCGGACGAGGGCGTCGGCTGCGTCGCCGGTTCGGCTGCGGCATCGATCGCCAGCAGGAAGAGCGGAAGCAGGGCGGCCGGCAATCGGCGGGGCATCGGCATGGCGCGGTCGGTCCTGGCGGGTCTGGAAGAGCGGGAGAGCTTGGAGGGTGTATCCGACCGGGGTCAAGCCGTTCAGGTTGGCGGCCGGATTCATCCCGGAGTGTGCGCATTCCGGATAAGGTGCGCCCGTCCGCCGAGAACCCGCCGATCCCCCGGCGCCGCGCCGGACATCGAACGCCATGACCCATTCCCGCCGTATCGCCATCGCCGTGCCCGTGGTGGCCCTGTCGGTCGCGCTGCTGGCGCTGGCCGGCGCCGCCACCGCCCAGTCGACGACGGCCCAGTCGACCGCCGCCGATCCGCGGGCCAAGCGCGACGACGGCAGCGCCTCCGCCGATGCCGACCAGGCCGCCCGGGACGCCGCCGCCAAGGCCGAAGCCGCACGCAAGGCCGAGGCCCGCAAGCCGAAGCGCGATCCGAAGACCGAGCGCAGGCAGCCCGAGCGCGAGATCGAGGAAGAAGAAACGCCCTGAGCGCGCGCCATGCGCCGCAACGACGACGCCCCGGACCTCGGGGGCGTTTTCTTTCCAGTTGCAAATCAATGGCTTGCCATTTCGAGGGTCGCCGGGATCGCGGTGTGCCTGTAGACTGTGGCTTTCCAGCGACCCGCTGACGCCATGAACCCCCCCAGCTCCGCGACTCCCCTCGTCTTCGTCACCGGCGGCGTGGTGTCTTCGCTCGGCAAAGGAATCGCCGCAGCTTCTCTCGCCGCCATCCTCGAAGCCCGCGGCCTGCGGGTAACGATGATGAAGCTCGATCCGTACATCAACGTCGATCCGGGCACCATGAGCCCGTTCCAGCACGGCGAGGTGTACGTCACCGACGACGGCGCGGAGACCGACCTCGACCTCGGCCACTACGAGCGCTACGTCAACACCCGCCTGACCGGCAGGAACTCGATCACGACCGGCAAGATCTACGAGTCGGTGATCCGCAAGGAACGCCGCGGCGACTACCTCGGCGCCACGGTCCAGGTCATCCCGCACATCACCGACGCGATCAAGCGCAGCATCGACGAGGCCACCGCCGGCTTCGACGTGGCGCTGGTCGAGATCGGCGGCACCGTGGGCGACATCGAGTCGCTGCCGTTCCTCGAGGCCATCCGCCAGATCCGCACCGAACGCGGCGCCGAGATGGCGCTGTTCATGCATCTCACGCTGGTGCCGTACATCGCGGCGGCGGGCGAGCTGAAGACCAAGCCGACCCAGCATTCGGTGAAGGAACTGCGGTCGATCGGCATCCAGCCCGACGTGCTGCTGTGCCGCAGCGAACAGCCGCTGCCCGACGGCGAGCGCCGCAAGATCGCCCTGTTCACCAACGTGCCCGAGAAGGCCGTCATTTCCGCGGTCGACCTCGACAACATCTACAAGATCCCGATGTGGCTGCACCAGCAGGAGCTGGACCAGATCGTGGTCGAGCGCCTGCACCTGCAGGACAAGGCCGCGGCCACCGCCGACCTGTCCGAGTGGCTGGCGGTGGTCGATGCCGCCGAGCACCCGATCGACGACGTCACCATCGCGGTCGTCGGCAAGTACGTCGACCACCACGACGCGTACAAGTCGGTGGCCGAGGCGCTGAAGCACGGCGGCCTGCGCCAGCGCACGCGAGTGACGCTGAAGTGGCTGGAATCCGAGGACATCGAGCGCGACGGCGCCGAGGCGGTGCTGGCCGGCATCGACGGCATCCTCGTGCCCGGCGGCTTCGGCGACCGCGGCTTCGAGGGCAAGGTGCTGACCGCGCAGTTCGCGCGCGAGCGCGGCGTCCCGTATTTCGGCATCTGCTACGGCATGCAGGCGGCGGTCGTCGACTACGCGCGCCACGTGCTGCACCTCGAAGGCGCGAACAGCACGGAGAACGATCGCCAGAGCCCGCATCCGGTGATCGGTCTGATCACCGAGTGGCGCACCTCGTCCGGCGAGATCGAGCGCCGCAGCGAGAAGAGCGACCTCGGCGGCACCATGCGCCTGGGCCTGCAGGAGCAGCGGGTGAAGCCGGGCACGCTGGCGCACCGCCTGTACGGCAAGGACGTGGTCGGCGAACGCCATCGCCATCGCTACGAATTCAACAACCGCTACCGCACGCAGCTCGAGGACGCGGGCCTGGTGATCGCCGCCAAGTCGATGGACGACCTGCTGGTCGAGATGATCGAACTGCCGCAGGCGATGCATCCGTGGTTCCTGGCCTGCCAGGCGCATCCGGAATTCCTGTCGACGCCGCGCCATGGGCATCCGCTGTTCATCGGCTTCATCCGCGCTGCGCGCGAGCGCAAGGCGAACGCCGGCCAGGCCGGCGGCAAGCTGCTGAAGGAAGCGACCGCGTGACCGGCGACGTCGCGGCGGGAACGCACGGATGACGCCCGACACGCATCCGGACGGGATGTCGTCGCTGCTGGCGCTCGGATTCGTCGCGCTGCTGTCGCTGACCGTCGCGCTGCTGTTCTTCGCCTATGCCATCGGCACCATCGCCGCGATCGGCGCCGCGCGCGAGCGCGGGCCGGAGTGGCGCGCGGTGGTGCTTGCGGTCGCGGCGTTCCTGCTGCCGCCGATCGGTTGGGGCTACCTGTTCATCCGCGACAGCCCGGCGCACTGGGTCCGCCGCCATTTCTGGATCGGCCTCGCCAGCCTCGCCGGCGCCGCCGTGCTGTCCCTCATCATGCTCCAGTGGGGAGTCGTCGCATCATGAAACTCTGCGGTTTCGAGGTCGGTCTGGACCGGCCGTTCTTCCTCATCGCCGGTCCCTGCGTGATCGAATCCGAGCAACTGCAGCTCGAGACCGCCGGTCGCCTGAAGGAGATCACCACGGCGCTGGGCATTCCCTTCATCTTCAAGTCGAGCTTCGACAAGGCCAACCGCACGTCCGGCACCAGCTTCCGCGGTCCGGGCATGGAGGAAGGCCTGCGCGTGCTGGCCGAAGTGAAGCGCCAGATCGGCGTGCCGGTGCTCACCGACGTGCACGAATACACGCCGATGGACGAAGTGGCGAGCGTGGTCGACGTGCTGCAGACGCCGGCGTTCCTCGTCCGCCAGACCGACTTCATCCGCAAGGTGTGCAGCGCCGGCAAGCCGGTGAACATCAAGAAGGGCCAGTTCCTGTCGCCGTGGGACATGAAGTCGGTGGTCGAGAAGGCGAAGTCGACCGGCAATGCCGACATCATGGTCTGCGAGCGCGGCGCCAGCTTCGGCTACAACAACCTCGTCAGCGACATGCGCAGCCTCGCGGTGATGCGCGACACCGGCTGCCCGGTGGTGTTCGACGCCACGCATTCGGTGCAGCTGCCGGGCGGGCAGGGCAGCAGCAGCGGCGGCCAGCGCGAATTCGTGCCGGTGCTGGCGCGCGCCGCCGTCGCCGTTGGCGTGGCGGGCGTGTTCATGGAAACCCATCCCGACCCGAGCAAGGCGCTGAGCGACGGCCCCAACGCGTGGCCGCTGCCGAAGATGCAGGCGCTGCTGGAGACGCTGAAGGCGCTCGATGAAGTGACGAAGCGCAGCGGGTTCCTCGAAGCCACCGTCTGATTCGACATCATTCCCATCCCAACTCCCACCGACCCCATGACCACGATCACGAAGATCCACGCCCGCGAAATCCTCGACAGCCGCGGCAATCCGACGCTGGAAGCCGAAGTCGCGCTCGCCGACGGCAGCGTCGGCCGCGCCGCGGTGCCGTCTGGCGCGTCCACCGGCACCAAGGAAGCCGTCGAACTGCGCGACGGCGACAAGACCCGCTATCTCGGCAAGGGCGTGCAGAAGGCGGTGGGCCACGTCAACGGCCCGATCGCGCAGGCGCTGGCCGGGTTCGACGCCGCCGACCAGGCCGGTCTCGACCGTCGCCTGATCGACCTCGACGGCACCGAGAACAAGGGCCGCCTCGGCGCGAACGCGCTGCTCGGCGTATCGCTGGCCGCCGCGCATGCGGTCGCCGCGTCGCGCAGGCAGGCGCTGTGGCAGTCCCTCGCCAACGGCCGCGAGGCGGTGCTGCCGGTGCCGATGATGAACATCATCAACGGCGGCGCGCACGCCGACAACAACGTCGACCTGCAGGAATTCATGGTGCTGCCGGTCGGCTTCTCGTCGTTCTCCGAGGCGCTGCGCAGCGGCACCGAAATCTTCCACGCGCTGAAGTCGGTGCTGAAGGCCAAGGGCCTGAGCACGGCGGTCGGCGACGAAGGCGGCTTCGCGCCCGACCTGCGCAGCAATTCGGAAGCGCTGGACACCATCCTCGAAGCGATCGGCAAGGCCGGCTACAAGGCGGGCGAGGACGTGCTGCTCGGCCTCGACGTCGCCTCCAGCGAATTCTTCGAGAACGGCAAGTACAACCTCACCGGCGAAGGCAAGCGCCTGACCAGCGAGCAGTTCACCGACTTCCTCGCCGACTGGTGCCGCGAGTACCCGATCGTCACCATCGAGGACGGCATGGCCGAGGACGACTGGGCCGGCTGGAAGCTGCTGACCGAGCGGCTGTCGGACAAGGTGCAGCTGGTCGGCGACGACCTGTTCGTCACCAACCCGAAGATCTTCCGCGAGGGCATCGACCAGCGCGTGGCGAACGCGATCCTGATCAAGGTCAACCAGATCGGCACGCTGACCGAGACGCTGGAAGCGATCGCGATGGCCGACGCGGCGAAGTACGCGGCGATCGTCTCGCACCGTTCGGGCGAGACCGAGGACACCACCATCGCCGACATCGCCGTGGCCACCACCGCGACCCAGATCAAGACCGGCTCGCTGTGCCGCAGCGACCGCGTCGCCAAGTACAACCAGCTGCTGCGCATCGAGCAGCAGCTCGGCGCCGCCGCGAAGTACGCCGGTCGCGACGCGTTCGTGTCGCTGAAGCGGGGCTGATGCGCGCGCGATGAGCGATGTCGATCGTCCCCTGCGGATGCTGGCGATCCTGCTGCTCGCGCTGCTGGCGTGGCTGCAGTACCGGCTGTGGTTCGGCGAGGGCGGCGCCATCGCCACCACCGAACTGCAGGCGAAGGTCGATCGCCAGGCCGAGGAGAACCGCGGCCTCGGCCAGCGCAACGGCCAGCTGGCCGCGGAGGTCGACAACCTCAAGTCGGGCGAGGCCGCGGTCGAGGAGCGCGCGCGCAGCGAGCTGGGCATGATCAAGCCCGGCGAGACGTTCTACCGCGTGATCGAATCGCCGCCGCCACCCGCCGAAACGCCGCCGCCCGCGGTGGACCAGGCGCCGTGAGCGGCGATCGCATGACCGTCGATCACCTGCACGCCGAACCCGCGCGCCACGGCCTGTGGGTGGTGGTGCCGGCCGCCGGCCGCGGCACGCGCTTCGGCGGCGAACGGCCGAAGCAGTACTGCGAGGTCGCCGGCCATGCGGTGATCGCGCACACGCTGGGCGTGCTGCTGACGCATCCGTCGGTGGCCGGCGCGATGGTCGTGCTGGCCGCGGACGACGGCTACTGGACCGAAGGCGCGATGGCGCATGCCGACAAGCCGGTGTTGACCTGCGTCGGCGGCGCCGAGCGCGCCGACTCGGTGCTGGCCGGTATCGACGCGCTGCCGGACACGGCGCGCGCCGACGAATTCGTGCTGGTGCACGACGCCGCGCGGCCGAACCTCGCGCATGCCGACCTCGACCGCCTGCTCGATCTCGGCCGCGCCGACCCGGTCGGCGCGATCCTCGCCGCGCCGGTGCGCGACACGTTGAAGCGTGCCGGCGACGACGGCGGCATCGACCGCACCGAGCCGCGCGAGCGGCTGTGGCGCGCGTTCACGCCGCAGCTGTTCCGGCGCATGCAGCTCTCGCGCGCGCTGCGCGCCGCGGCCGAGGCCGGCGTCGCCATCACCGACGAGGCGATGGCGATGGAGCGGCAGGGCCTGCGCCCGCTGCTGGTCGAGGGCCGCGAGGACAATTTCAAGATCACCACGCCGGCCGACCTGGTGCGGTTCGAATTCGAACTCGTGCGCCGGCATCACACGGGAACCTTCCGATGACGCTCCGCCTACGCTCGCTTCCGTTCTCCTCGCTCGCGCTCGCCGCCGGCCTCCTCGCCGCCACCGGTGCGGTGTCCGCCGAACCGCGCAAGTCGACCGACCGCACGGCCGAGGACGTCGCCGCCGACGCGGTCCGCGCCAAGCAGGCGCTGAGCGACTGCCTCGTGTCGTCGGTCGACGCCGACGACAAGCGCGTGCTGGTCGAGTGGATCTTCGGTGTGCTGTCGCGCCATCCCGACGTGAAGCCGCTCACCCGCATCGACGACGCGCAGTACGAGCGCATCACCCGCCGCGCGAGCGACCTGGTGACGTCGCTGCTGGCCGAACGCTGCACCGCGCAGTTCGCCGAGGTCGCGCGCAAGTCCGGCACCGAGGCGATCGGCGAGAGCTTCGAGAAGCTGGGCGAGACCGCGATGTCCTCGCTGCTGGAGGACGGCGCCGTGCGCGCCGCCAGCGCCGACATCGCCAAGTACGCCGACCCGGCGCGGATCGAACGCGCGCTCAAGGACAAGTGAGCCGATGGTCCGCATCGGCCAGGGCTTCGACGTCCACGCGTTCGGCGACGGCGACCACGTGACCCTGGGCGGCGTGCGCGTGCCGCACGATCGCGGCATCGTCGCCCACAGCGACGGCGACGTGCTGCTGCACGCGCTGTGCGACGCGATGCTCGGCGCGCTGGCGCTGGGCGACATCGGCCGGCATTTCCCGCCGAGCGACCCGCGCTGGAAGGATGCCGACAGCCGTGTGTTCCTGCGCCACTGCGACCATCTGGTCCGCGACCTCGGCTGGAAGGTCGGCAACGCCGACGTCACCGTCATCTGCGAGCGGCCGAAGGTCGGGCCGCATGCGGAGGCGATGCGGCGCACGATCGCGCAGGACCTCGGCATCGACATCGCCGACGTCAGCGTGAAGGCGACGACCAGCGAGCGCCTCGGTTTCACCGGCCGCGGCGAAGGCATCGCGGCGCAGGCGGTCTGCCTGCTCGTGCGCGCGTGACCGGGACGGCTTCCGCGCGCGCGCATGGTGCGCCCGCGCTGCATGCCCGCCTGCGCGCGACGCCGGAGGATTTCGCCGTCGCCGAGATCGACGCCTTCGCCCCCAGCGGCGCCGGCGAGCACCTGCTGCTGACGATCGAGAAGCGCGGCATGAACACCGCGTTCGCGGCGAAGCGCATCGCGCAGTGGGCGGGCGTCGCCGAATCCGCGATCGGCTATGCGGGGCTGAAGGATCGTCACGCGCTCACCCGCCAGCGCTTCAGCGTGTGGCTGCCGAAGAAAGTGGCGCCGGATCTCGCGACGCTCGGCGTCGACCCCGATTCCGCCGACCGCGGCGAGCGCCTGACCGTGCTCGACGCGCAGTGGCACAGCCGCAAGCTGCCGCGCGGTGCGCTGGCCGGCAATCGCTTCGAACTGACGCTGCGCGAGGTCGTCGGCGACGTCGACGCGATCGAGGCGCGGCTGCGCGCGATCGCCGACCGCGGCGTGCCGAACGCCTTCGGCGAGCAGCGCTTCGGCCGCGGCGGCGACAACGTGGCGAAGGCGCTGGCGATGTTCGGCGGCCGGCGCGTCGCCCGCGAGGAGCGCACGCACCTGCTGTCGGCGGCGCGCTCGGAACTGTTCAACCGCGTGCTGGCGCGCCGCGTCGCCGACGGCAGCTGGGATCGCGGCCTCGACGGCGAGGTCTGGGCGCTGGACGGCAGCCGCAGCGTGTTCGGGCCCGAGCCGTGGAGTGACGCGCTGGCCGAGCGGCTGGCGCGCTTCGACATCCATCCCTCCGGCCCGCTCTGGGGCCGCGGCACGCTGCGCACGCAGGGCGAGGCGCTTGAGCTGGAAGAGGCGACCCTGGCCGACGATACCGCGCTCGCGCTGCGCGCCGGGCTGGAACGCGCGGGCCTCGACCAGGAACGCCGGGCGCTGCGGCTGCGGCCCGATGCGCTGGCGTGGACCTGGCCCGAACCCGGCGTGCTGCGGCTCGCCTTCGGCCTGCCGCCGGGCGCTTACGCCACCACGGTGCTGGCGGAACTGGGCGAACTCGACGGCACCGTGCCGGGCGCCTGCCCGGCCGGCGGCGCTCCGACAGACGGCAAGATCGGCAAAGCCGGCGCGGCGCCGGAGGCGTATAACGACCACGAGCCCCCTGCGGTCGCAGGGTGCCGTCCGCGATGCCTCCCGGAGGTTTCCGCATGAACGCCAGAACGTCGTCCCTGCTGCTCGCCGTGCTCGCCGGCCTTGCCCTCGCCGGCTGCAAGACGATGGACCACAGCGCCTACCGGCCGCCGCCGCCGAAAGCGGTCGCGCCCGGCACCACGTACCAGCCGCGCATCGAGGAAGACACCGCCTACGTGGCGTACGTCGAGAACATGGCGCGCATCCGCGGCATCACCGTGCGCTGGGTCAACAAGCCGGTGAAGCGCCACGTCGACCAGTGAAACCGTCGCGACCGCACCCTCACCCTCGACGGCGCGGTCGCGATGATCGATCACACTCCGTAGCGGTCGATCGCGTCCCCGTGCGGCTGCGGG
>JBQCJG010000339.1:0-22890 GCA_051952955.1 Lysobacteraceae bacterium
GCCCGGGTAGGCTTCGCGGCCCGGCGGGCGGCGCAGCAGCAGCGAGATCTGGCGGTAGGCCACGGCCTGCTTCGACAGGTCGTCGTAGATGATCAGCGCGTCTTCGCCGCGGTCGCGGAAGTACTCGCCCATGGTGCAGCCCGAGTAGGCGGCGATGTACTGCATCGCGGCCGATTCGGACGCCGAGGCGGCGACGACCGTGGTGTACGCCATCGCGCCGTTCTCCTCGAGCTTGCGCACGATGTTGGCGATGGTCGAGTTCTTCTGGCCGATGGCCACGTAGATGCACTTGATGCCCGAGTGCTTCTGGTTGATGATCGCGTCGATCGCGAGCGCGGTCTTGCCGGTCTGGCGGTCGCCGATGATCAGCTCGCGCTGGCCGCGGCCGATCGGGATCATCGAGTCGACCGACTTGTAACCGGTCTGCACCGGCTGCGACACCGACTTGCGCCACACCACGCCCGGCGCGATGCATTCCACCGGCGCGCGGGTGTCGGATTCGATCGTGCCCTTGCCGTCGATCGCCTCGCCCAGCGCGTTCACGACGCGACCCAGCAGCGTCGGACCGGTCGGCACCGAGAGGATCTGGCCGGTGGTCTTGGCGGTGTCGCCTTCGCGCAGGTGCTCGTAGTCGCCGAGGACCACGGCGCCGACCGAGTCGCGCTCGAGGTTCAGCGCGAGCGCGGTGGTGCCGCCCGGCAGCTCGATCATTTCGCCCTGCATCACGTCGGCCAGGCCGTGGATGCGCACGATGCCGTCGGACACCGAGGTCACGGTGCCTTCGTTGCGCGCTTCGGCGGCGAGCTTGACCTTTTCGATGCGGGTCTTGATCAGTTCACTGATTTCGGACGGGTTGAGCTGGGTGCTGGCCATGGTGGTTCCCTTGTGCCGGCGTCGCCGCCGACGATGAAATGAAAGCGTGTGTAGGGCGGGCGCGTCAGTGGGAGAGCGCCGACTGCAGGCGGGCGAGCTTGCTGCGCAGCGAACCGTCGATCACCACGTCGCCGGCGTCGATCACCGCGCCGCCGATCAGGCCTTCGTCGACCGCGGTCTCGATCGTGACGTCGCGACCGAAGCGGCGCTTCAGCGCGGCCTGGATCGTGTCCAGCTCCGCGGCGGGCAGCGCCGTCGCCGAGGTCACCTTCGCCTTGACGACGCGCTCGGCCTCGGCGCGCAGTTCCTCGAACAGCCCGGCGATCTCCGTCAGCAGCGGCAGGCGGCGGTTGTCGGCCAGCAGCGCGAGGAAATTGCGGAAGGCGTCGGAGGCACCGTCCGGCGACAGCAGCGCGACCGCGTCGTCGCGGCCGAGCTGGGGATGGCCGAGCAGCGCGTGCACGCGCGGGTCCGCGGCGACGCGCGCCGCGAAGGCGAGCGCGTCGGACCACGGGGCGGCGGCACCGTTCTCGCGCGCGATCGCATAGGCGGCGCGGGCGTAGGGACGGGCGAGGGTCAGAGCCTGGCTCATCGGAGTCTCCGTGCCGTCAGAGCTGGGCGGCGAGTTCGTCGATCAGCGCCTTGTGGGCGTTGGCGTCGATTTCGCGCTTGAGCAGCTTTTCGGCGCCCGACACGGCCAGGGCGGACACCTGCTTGCGCAGGTCTTCCTTGGCGCGGTTGGCGGCGGCGACGATCTCGGCCTCGGCCAGCGCCTTCTGCCGGTTGGCCTCGGCGATGGCGTCGTTCTTGGCCTGGTCGATTATCTGGTTGGCGCGCTGGTGGGCCTGTTCGATGATCTCGTTGGCCTTGGCGCGGGCGACCTTCAACTCTTCGTTGACGCGGCCTTCGGCCTGCTCGAGGTCGGCCTTGGCCTTGTCGGCGGCGGCGAGGCCGTCGGCGATCTTCTGCTGACGCTCCTCGATCGCCTTCGTCAGCGGCGGCCAGATGAACTTGACGGTGAACCAGATGAGGATCGCGAACGAGATCATCTGGCCCAGCAAGGTGATATTCGGATTCATGACGTGCCCTGCGGAAGCGTGTCCTGCGAATCGGCGTCCACCGCGGCCCGGGGCCGCGATGGACGCAAGCGGTGGCGCGGCGCCGCGACGGGCGCCGCGCGGGTGCCGATCAGCCCGCGGCGTTCTGCAGCGCGGCCAGCAGCGGGTTCGCGAACGCGAACATCATCGCGACGCCGACGCCGATCAGGAACGCCGCGTCGATCAGGCCGGCGAGCAGGAACATGCGGCCCGACAGCATCGGGACCAGTTCCGGCTGGCGCGCGGCGGATTCGAGGAACTTCGAACCCATGATGCCGATGCCGAGCGCAGCGCCGAGCGCGCCGAGACCGACGATGAGGCCGATGGCGATGGCGGTGAAGCCCTGGACGTTGGCGATGAATTCCATGGTGAACTCCGGATTGAACGAGATGGATGGAGGAAGCGTGGAGGGTTGAAACGAAAGGCTTGGAAGCGCGACTCAGTGGTGCTCGTGTGCCATCGACAGGTACACGACGGTCAGCACCATGAAGATGAAGGCCTGCAGCAGGATGATCAGGATGTGGAAGATCGCCCAGCCCGCGTTGATCAGCACGCCCGGGACGAAGGTGGCCCACGAGGCGAAGAGGCCGGCGATCAGCATGAACAGCAGCTCGCCCGCGTACATGTTGCCGAACAGTCGCATGCCGAGGCTCACCGGCTTGGACAGGTATTCGACGAGGTTGAGGAAGAGGTTGAACGGGGCCAGGATGATGGCCATCACGCCGTGGCCGTGGAACGGGGCGGTGAACAGCTCCTTGGTGAAGCCGCCGAAGCCCTTGGCCTTGATCGAGTAGAAGATGATCAGCAGGAAGACGGTGATCGACATGCCGAACGTGGGGTTGACGTCTGCGGTCGGGACCACGCGCAGGTAGGTGTGGTGCGCGGCTTCCTCGCCGGCGGTCCAGGCGATGATCCGGCCCGGGAGGTCCAGCGGCAGCAGGTCCATCGTGTTCATGAACACGACCCAGACGAAGATGGTCAGCGCCAGCGGGGCGATGAAGCGGCGGTCGCCGTGGAAGGCGTCCTTGACCTGGCCGTCGACGAACTCGACCACGATCTCGACGAAGGCCTGGGCCTTCGACGGCACGCCCGAGGTCGCCTTGCGCGCCTGGGTCCACAGCAGGAAGCAGGCCAGCAGGCCCAGCGCCAGCGAGATCACCCACGAGTCGATGTGCAGGCTGTGGCCGGCCACGTCGACCTTGTTGTGGGTCAGGTGATGGACGATGTATTCGGTCAGCCCGCCGCCACTTTTCTCAGCACTCACGCCGTCGCCCTCGGTTCCACGGGAATTCCAGGTTCGCCGCGAGGAAGTTCGCGACGCTTCGGTCACACGTTCCGCCCGGCCCGGCCGCCCCTCAGGAGCGCAATCCGGACCTCGCGGTGAACAGCACGCCGGCGGGGGCCGCGGCCGCCCCGACGAGCGCCGGCACCGCCGGCAGTTTCCACACGGCGATCGCGAGCCAGAGCCCCGCGGCCACCACGATCCATTTCGCCGCGATCCCCAGCAGCAGCCGGCCGAACGCCATCTCGGCCCCGACCACGCCGCCCGGGAACGCGCCCCAGGCCGCCAGCGCCGTGCCGAGGGTCATCGCGGCCCCTCCGACCAGCGCCGCGAGCGCGGCCGGACCTCCGAACGTCAGACAGGCCGCGGCTGCAATCGCGACGGCCACGGCCTGGGTCAGCACCGTGCGTCGCGCCAGTCGCCGGCCCGCGGCGACAGAATTCAGCACGCGGCACCCGGGAAATTGGCGGAGACGACAGGCCGGCCCCGGCGCCGTTGGCTGCCGAAAACCGTCCTGCGAAGCCGAAAAAGTATAGCAGCCGGGCAAATTCCGGGGCAACCGCGGCCATGGTCGCAACCCCGCCCCGCCGAACACCGGACATTCGGGGGCAACCCGTTGAATCGAAACGGGATTCCGGCCGTATTTCCGATCGCCCGGGCCTTCTCCGCGGCCTCCATGGAACTTCTGCCGCGCAAGCCGGTCGATTCCAGCGTCCTGCTCGAGCGATGCGGCCGTCCCCCGGCGGCCCGGCAGGTCCTCGAAGCCCCGGCCCTCCCCTGCCGGGGCTTCGTCTTTTCCGGCGTCGTGCGCATCGCAACGCCGCGCATCGCGACCACGCGCCCGGCGCGCCTTCGCATCGTGCATCGCGCCAACGCGTGCAAGGCCAGCGGGGATTCATTGGCCTGCGTCGATAACGGGCAAGACGGCGATGCAGGCCGTCGCGATGTTCCGCATGACCCCCACGACGACAGGATCTCCAATGAAGACCATCACTTTCTGCGCGCTCGGGCTGGGCGCGGCGGTCGGGCTGCTCGCCCCGGTCGCGCACGCCGACGACGATCGCTTCACGCTGCGCATCGGTGCGATGGACGCCGATGCCGACAGCCGCCTCCAGGGCCGTGCCGATTTCGGCGGCGACACCTATTCCTACCGCAGCGACCACTTCGACATCGGCAGCGACATCGCGCCGCGGATCGAAGGCACGTTCCACTTCGGCGAACGCCACCGCCTGTATGCGAACTACCTGCGCTACGACGGCGGCAACGACGCCCGCCTCGGCAGCGACGTGACCTTCGGCGGCACCACCTTCCCCGCCGGCAGCCGCGCCGACCTCGACACCCGCTTCGACCTGGCGACCCTCGTCTACGACTTCGGCGTCGTGGAAACGCCGACCTTCGGCATCGGCCTGCAGATCGGCGCGGAGAGCGCGGGCCTGCATGCACGCCTGCGCGGCGAGTCCGGCGCCGACACCTTCACCGTGCGCGAGAGCGAGCGCGGCACCGCGCCGGTGGTCGGCGCGCGCCTGTCGGCGAACACCGCGGACGGCAAGTGGCGTCTGGTCGCGCAGGGCCAGTACCTCGATGCCGACTGGGGCGACTTCGGCGACTACAACGGCGACGTCGCGCGCGCCAATGCGCTGGTCGAATACCGCTTCACCCCGAAGTTCGGCGTGTTCGCCGGCTACGACTGGTTCAAGCTCGACGTGCGCCGCGACACCGCGGACGCGCGCATCGGTCTGGAACAGCGGTTCAAGGGGCCGATGGCCGGCGTGACCGTCGCGTTCTGACGCGCCGACAGGACGGGCGCCGTTCGCCGCTCAGGCGTCGAGCGCCCAGCCGGCCGCCGCTTCGGCGTGGAGGCGCGTGGTGTCGAACATCGGAACGGCGGCATCGCCCTTGCCCACCAGCAGCCCGATCTCGGTGCAGCCCAGGATCACGCCCTGCGCACCGCGCGCGACCAGCGTGGCGATGATGTCGCGATACGCCTGCCGCGAGGTGTCGTAGACGCGTCCGAGGCACAGCTCGTCGTAGATCACGCGATGCACGCGTTCGCGATCGTCCGCATCCGGCACGATCACGCCGATGCCGGCGGCCTCGATGCGGTCGCGGTAGAACGCCTGCTCCATCGTGAAGCGCGTGCCGAGCAGCGCGACGCGCTCGATGCCGGCGGCACCGATACGGGTCGCGGTGGCGTCGGCGATGTGCAGCAGCGGTACGTCGATCGCCGCTTCGATCGCGGGCGCGACGCGGTGCATCGTGTTGGTGCACAGCACGATGGCATCGGCACCCGCGGCGCGCAGTCCGCGTGCAGCGTCTGCGAGCACCGCACCAGCCTCGTCCCAGCGGCCAGCATGCTGCAGCACCTCGATCTCGGCGAAGTCGACGCTGTGCAGCACCAGCTTCGCCGAATGCAGGCCGCCGAGGCGGTCGCGCACGCGCTCGTTGACGATGCGGTAGTACGGCACCGTCGATTCCCAGCTCATGCCGCCGAGCAGGCCGAGGGTTTTCATCGGACGGCCTGCCGCTGCACCGGGGTCATTTCTTCTTCGGGATGTAGAGATCGGTGATGGTGCCGTCGAAGACTTCCGCGGCCATGCCCACCGATTCGCTGAGCGTCGGATGCGGATGGATGGTGTGGCCGATGTCCTCGACCTCGCAGCCCATCTCGATCGCGAGCGCGGCCTCGGCGATCAGGTCGCCGGCGTGCACGCCGACGATGCCGGCGCCGATGATGCGATGCGTCGCTTCGTCGAAGATCAGCTTGGTGAAGCCTTCGGTGCGGCCGAGCCCGATCGCGCGGCCGGAGGCCGCCCAGGGGAACTTGCCGACGCCGACCTTCAGGCCCTTGGCCTTCGCTTCGGTCTCGGTGACGCCGACCCACGCGATCTCCGGATCGGTGTAGGCGACCGACGGGATCACCCGCGCGACCCACTCCTTCTTTTCGCCGGCGGCGACTTCCGCCGCGAGCTTGCCTTCGTGCGTCGCCTTGTGCGCCAGCATCGGCTGGCCGACGATGTCGCCGATAGCGAAGATGTGCGGCACGTTGGTGCGCATCTGGCGATCGACGTCGATGAAGCCGCGCTCGGTCACGGCAACGCCGGCCTTCTCCGCATCGATCTTCTTTCCGTTCGGCGCACGGCCGACGGCGACCAGCACGCGGTCGTAGGTGTCGCTCGCGGGAATGCTGGCGCCGTCGAAACCGCAGACGATGCCGGCGTCTGTCGCCTTCGCCTCGACGACCTTCGTCCTGAGATGGATCGCGACGCCCTGCTTCTTCAGGCGATCGGCGAGCGGCTTGATCAGGTCGGTGTCGGCGCCCGGCATGATCTGGTCCATGAACTCGACCACGGTCACCGCCGCGCCCAGCGCGCGGTACACCGTCGCCATCTCCAGGCCGATGATGCCGCCGCCGACGACGAGCAGCGACGTCGGGATGTCCTTCAGGTCGAGCGCATCGGTGGAATCCATCACGCGGGCGTCGTCCCACGGGAACGCCGGCAGCTTCACCGGCTGCGAGCCGGCGGCGATGATGCACTGCTCGAAGCGCACGAGCTGCGTGCCGGCCTCGCCGACGACTTCGATCTCGTTCGGCGACACGAACGTGCCGGTGCCCTGCACCACCCGCACCTTGCGCTGCTTCGCCATGCCGGACAGGCCCTTGGTGAGCTGGCCGACGACCTTCTCCTTGTAGGCGCGCAGCGTGTCGAGCGCGATGGTCGGCGCGCCGAAGTCGATGCCGTAATCCTTCGCGTGCGCCGCTTCGTCGATCACGTTCGCCGCGTGCAGCAGCGCCTTCGACGGGATGCAGCCGACGTTGAGACAGACGCCGCCGAGCGACGGATAGCGCTCGACCAGCACGGTGTCGAGGCCGAGGTCGGCGCTGCGGAACGCGGCGGTGTAACCGCCCGGGCCGGCGCCGAGCACCAGCATGCGGCATTCGACGTCGGCCTTGCGGCCGGTCGCCGCGGCGGCGGCCGGTGCGGGCGCACCAGGTACGGACGTGGCCGCTGCCGGTGCAGGCGCTGCGGCAGGCGCAGGCGCCGCGCTTTCGCTCCTTCCCCCGCTCGCGGTGGAAGGGGGGGGTGGGGGCTGCGAGGAAGCGCCGGCATCGGCCGCTTCCAGCACCGCGATCACGCTGCCCGCGGACACCGTGTCGCCCAGCTTCACCCGCAGTTCCTTCACCACGCCGGCGGCGGACGACGGCACTTCCATCGTCGCCTTGTCGGATTCCAGCGTCACCAGGCCCTGGTCCTTCGCGACGGTGTCGCCGACCTGCACCAGCAGTTCGATCACCGGGATCGCATCGAAATCGCCGATGTCGGGGACCTTCACTTCGATCGTGTTCGCCATGGTCGCGGCCCCGGTCAGAGCAGCACGCGGCGCATGTCGCCGAGCAGCTGCGCGAGGTTGGCGGCGAAACGCGCCGCGGCGGCGCCGTCGATGACGCGGTGGTCGTAGCTCAGCGACAGCGGCAGCATCAGCTTCGGCTGGAACTGCTGGCCGTCCCACACCGGCTTGATCGACGACTTCGACACGCCGAGGATCGCGACTTCCGGCGCGTTGACGATCGGGGTGAAGCCGGTGCCGCCGATGCCGCCCAGCGAGCTGATCGAGAAGCAGCCGCCGCTCATGTCGGCCGGGCCGAGCTTGCCGTCGCGCGCCTTCTTCGCCAGTTCGGAAGTCTCGCGGGCGATCTCGATCACGCCCTTGCGGTCGACGTCGCGGATCACCGGCACCACCAGGCCGTTCGGCGTGTCGGCGGCGAAGCCGACGTGGAAATACTTCTTGAGCACCAGCTTCTCGCCGGTCTCGTCGAGCGAGGCGTTGAAGTCCGGATACTGCTTCAGCAGCGACACCACGGCCTTCATCAGGAACGCGAGCATGGTCAGTTTCACGCCGGCCTTCTCGTATTCCTTGTTGAGCTGCACGCGCAGCGCTTCGAGGTCGGTGATGTCGGCCTCGTCGTGCTGGGTGACGTGCGGGATCATCGCCCAGTTGCGGGCGAGGTTGGCGCCGGAGAGCTTCTTGATGCGCGACAGTTCGCGCACCTCGATCTCGCCGAACTTCGCGAAGTCGACCTTCGGCCATGGCAGCAGGTTGAGGCCGCCGCCACCGCCGGCCGCGGCCGGCGCGGCGCCGGCGGACGCGCCGCCCTGCATCGCCGACTGCACGAACCCCTGCACGTCCTCCTTCGTGATGCGGCCGCCGCGCGCGGAGCCGGCGACGCGCGACAGGTCGACGCCGAGTTCGCGCGCGAACAGGCGCACCGCGGGGCTGGCGTGCGGCACCTTGTCCGGGAGCACGGCATTCGCCTCGAAGCGCACCGGCGGCAGGCCGGCGCCCATCGGCGCGGCGGCAGGGGCAGGTGCGGGTGCAGCGGCCGGTGCGGGGGCAGGTGCAGGTGCAGGTGCAGGTGCGGGTGCAGCGGTCGGTGCGGGTGCGGGTGCAGACGCCGGCGCGGCAGGCGCGGGCGCCGCAGCGGTTTCGGCGGCGTCGGTCGGCTCGATCATCGCGACCACGCTGCCTTCGGAGACGTTGTCGCCGAGCTTGACCTTCAGTTCGCGGACCACGCCGGCGAACGGCGCGGGCACTTCCATCGTCGCCTTGTCGGATTCCAGCGTCGCCAGGCCCTGGTCCTTCGCGACGGTGTCGCCCACCTGGACCAGGAGTTCGATCACCGGGATGTCGGTGAAATCGCCGATGTCGGGGACGCGGGCTTCCTTCGGTGCGGTCATGGCATGGCCTTGTGCGGGAACTCGGGGGAAGCGACGCGCGGGACGATCGGGCGCATCGCGGAGACGGACCTATTGTGGACGGGCCGGCCGCGCACGCCAACCGCGGACGGCCGCGGAAGCGCGCCTGCGGCGCGCGCGGGACGGGAAAACGTATTCAGCCCGCGATGCGCCGGCGTACGGTGCCGCGCATCCCGTGCGGCATCACGCCGGATCGACGAAGCGTATGAGGTAGAGGCCGAGGCCCGCGGGATCGGCGATGCGCGCGATGCGTCCGACCTGCGGCGCATCGAACGCCGGGAACACGAGGCGCCCGCCCAGCGCCTGCGCCCGCGCGGCGACGGCGTCGACGTCCTCGACCTGCACGTACAGCGCCCAGTGCGACGGCATCGGCCCCCATTCGGGCGTCATCGCCAGCAAACCGCCGAGCATGCCGTCGCCATTCGCGAACACGCGGTAGACCGTCGGCGGCGAGGCGTGGTGCGGCTGCACGGTCCAGCCGAGCACCTCGCCGTAGAACGCCTGCGCACGGTCGAGGTCGCGGGTGGCAAGCTCGGTCCAGCACACCGCGCCGGGTTCGCGCAGGGCCGCGGCGCCGGCATGGCCGCGCGGCTGCGCCAGCAGGAACACCGCGCCTTCGGGATCGGCGCAGGCCGCCGCGCGCAGGTGCCCGCCGGCCTCGAACGGCGGCACGATCACCCGTCCGCCGGCCGCGACCACGCGTGCCGACGCGGCATCGACATCGTCCACGCGGAAGTACACGGCCCAGCACGGCGGCACGCCCTGCGCCCGCAGCGCGTCGGGCAGCGCGTAGGCGCCGGCCACGTCGCGGCCGCCGAGCCGGAACACGGTGTAAGCGCCGGTGTGACCGCCGGCGATCGTGGCGGCGTCCGCGGTCCAGTCGAACAGGCCGGTGTAGAAGTCGGCGGCTCCTGCGGGATCGGGCGTGGCCAGTTCGAACCAGTGCGGGGCGCCGTTCGCGTGCGGGCTGCTCATCGTGACGATCCTGCTGGAGGTGCGCGCCACGTTACACCGCGCCCTCGACGCCGGCATGGCGCAGCGCCGCAGACGACGAAGCCCGGCGCGGGGCCGGGCTTCGTGCGACGCGGACGGTGCGGGACGGTCAGCGCTGGTCGCCGACGATCCGCAGGCCGAGCACCATCGAGGAGAACGCCACGTTCTGCGCGAACCCGGTGACGTTGAGGCGCACCGTCGTCGGCTTCTTGAAGAACTCCTTCGCCTGGGCGTCGGTCAGGCCGTAGTTCTCGATCAGCGCCTGCTTCGAGATCAGGCCGGCCATGCACACCGCGGAATCGCGGCTGCGCTCGGTGATCGTCTGGCCGGCGTTGAGCGGCATGACCAGAGTCTCGCTGGCGGTCATCGCGGTCAGCAGCTTGCCGCCGAACGGCACGCCGGTGGTCGGGTCGATCAGCGCCGGGTCGTTAAGGACCGGATTCTCGACGGTGAGGGTCGGGTTGTAGCGCAGGCGGCCCAGTGCCGGAGTCGCGGCGGGGTTGCTCCAGGTGACGTTGAGCACCGGCGAGAACCAGTAGCACAGCAGCGAATTGGCGGACTTCGCCGGCAGGGTGATGTGCGCCGCGTCGTCGAAGGTGAAGCCGGTGGACACCGGCGACGGCGTGACGACCTGGCAATGCTCGGCCGGGTCGGCGGGATCCACCGGGCAGCTGTCGCTGAGGTAGACGGTGGCGCTGGTCAGGCCGAGGAACACCACAGGACGGCCGAAGGAGTCGACGTCGTAGACGTCCTCGACGGTCGGGCCGGCGGCCTTGGCGGCGACGACGGCCTGCTTCGCGGCGACGGCGCGCGCGCCGGGCAGCGCGGGAGCGTGGGCGCGGTGCGCGGGGAGATCGCTGGAGACGGCTTCGGCGATGTCGTACTTCGACGGCGCCTGCTGCTGCGCGTAGACGCCCAGCGAGACGAGGGCCGTGGCGACGGCGAGGCCGATCAGGTGCTTGCGTTGCATGGTGGTGCGCTCCGGAGGTTGGGCCGAGGATGGGACGGCACCGACCAGAACGCAGCCCCCCGACCGGAGCGGACAACCGCCGGCCGGGGGCACGACACCGGCCGCCGCACGCAGCGACGGCCGGTACCGCGCGGGTCAGTCGCCCACGATGCGCAGGCCGAACACCATCGATGCGTTCGAGATGTAGCGGGTGCTGCCGGCGATGTTGAGCTTCACCGTCATCGGGTTGGCCATGAAATCGTCCGCCTGCGCCGGGGTCAGGCCGTAGTTCTCGATCAGCGCCTTGTGGCTGATGAAGCCGGCCATGCACACGTTGGAATCGCGCTCGCGCTCGTTGAGCGTCACGCCGGCTTCCAGCGCCTGCTGCACGGTCTCGCTGGAGGTCATCGAGGTCTGCAGCACGCCGCCGAACGGCGCGCCGGTGGTCGGGTCGATCAGCGCCGGATCGTTCAGCACCGGGTTCTCGATCGTCAGCGTCGGCACGAAGCGCAGCTGGCCGATCACGCGACCCGCGGTCGGGTTGCTCCACGTGTAGGTCAGCACCGGCGAGAACCAGTAGCAGAGGATCGAGTTGCTGGCGTACTTCGGCAGCTTGATGCGGGCGGCGTCGTTGAAGGCGAAGCTGGTGGTGGTGCCGGGCGTGGTGTTGAGTTCCTGGCAGTATTCGTCCGGCGAGGTCGGCTTGGGGCAGCCGCTCTGCACGTTGATGAAGGCGCTGGCCAGGCCCAGCCAGCGGACGTTGCGGCCGAAGGAATCGACGTCGTAGACCTCGTCGGTGGTCACCGGGTACAGCGGCGGCGCCAGCTTGGTGGCGACGGCGGTACGGCCGGCCGGCGCGACCTTGCCCTGCGCGGCGGCGCGCTTGGCCAGCAGGCGCTGCTGCGCGTAGTTCTGCAGGTCGGCGGCCACGCCGCGCGGCGGATCGGTGCGCAGCAGGACGAGCGACTGCGCGGCCCAGGCGGCGGCGACGGTGCCGGCGGCGGCGAGGCCCAGGACGAGGGCGGACTTGGCGAACGGAAGCGTGCGGGACATCGGCGGGACTCCGGGGGTCGGTGGGAAGGCGTGACAACCGGAGCAATACGCAGGAGGTGCGGGCGGGAGGACAGCCGCTCAGGGGTGTTCGGCCTCCAGGTGCACCCGCTCCCGCTGCAGCAGGTACAGGCCGCTGGCGACGATGATCCCGGCCCCGACCCAGGTCGCGCCGTCGGGCAGCACGTGCCACAGACCGAAGTCCAGCAGCACGCCCCACAGCAGCGCGGTGTACTCCAGCGGCGCGATCGCCGAGGCCTCGCCGAGGCGGAAGGCTTCGATGACGAAGTACTGCCCCAGCGCCCCGGTCAGGCCGACCCCGGCGATCAGCCACAGGTCCGAAGTCGCCACCGGCCGCCAGTGCGGCAGCGCCAGCGCGCCGGCGCCCGTCGCGATGCCGACCAGCAGCCACACCACCATCGCCTGGCTGCTGTCGGTGCGGCTCAGCACCCGCACGGTGATCGCCGACACCGCGTAGCCCAGCGCCGACACCAGCACCGCCACGCCGGCCAGGGTCAGCACGCCCTCGCCGGTGGGTCGCAGCACCACCATGACCCCGAGGAAGCCGATCGCGATCGCCGCCCAGCGCCGCGGGCCGACGCGTTCGCCCAGCACCGGCCCCGACAGTGCGGCGATCATCATCGGCGCGACGAAGAACAGGGTGTAGGCGGTCGAGAGCGGCAGCGTGCGCAGCGCGTACACGAATGCCACCAGCATGAGCACGCCCAGCGCGGCGCGCAGCAGGTGCAGCGGCCAGCGGATGCGCAGCAGGCGCGCGGGACCGACGGTCGCCAGCGCCCAGGCCAGCGCGAACGGCAGCGACGCCGCCCCGCGCAGCGAGGTCACCTGGAACGGCGGATAGCGCGCCGACAGCAGCTTCAGGCCGGCGTCCATCAGCGCGAAGAAGCCCACGGCGGCCAGCATGCGCAGGGCCGCCGACCAGCGGCGACGTGCGGGAACGGAGGATGCGGACATCCGCACAGGATGCCCGCCCCCGCCCCCGGGCACCATCCGGCGCGATGCAACACCGTGTCCGCGCGCCGGAGGCGCCGCGACATCGGCTACCCTGTGCGCCCCCACGACCTGCGTGCACCGCCATGCCCTCCTTCGACATCGTGTCCGAAGTCGACGTCCACGAGCTGACCAACGCCGTCGACCAGGCCAACCGCGAACTGGCCAACCGCTTCGATTTCAAGAACGTCGACGCGAAGTTCGCGCTCGACGACAAGCTGATCACCCAGTCCGCGCCCAGCGAATTCCAGCTGCAGCAGATGACCGAGATCCTGCGTGCCCGGCTGATCGCGCGCAGCATCGACGCGCGCTGCCTCGAGTTCGCCGACATCGAGACCAACCTCGCCGGCGCGCGCCAGAAGATCACGGTCAAGCAGGGCATCGAACGCGACCTCGCGAAGAAGATCCAGACCGCGCTCAAGGACGCCAAGCTCAAGGTCGACTCGCAGATCAACGGCGACAAGCTGCGCGTCACCGGCAAGAAGCGCGACGACCTGCAGGCGGCGATCGCGCTGCTGCGCGGCCAGACCTTCGAGCGGCCGCTGCAGTTCGACAACTTCCGGGACTGAGCGCGCGTGGATCCCGCACCGACCGACGACGCCCCCGAACTCGCCGCCACCCGCCGCTGGCTGGAACGCGCAGTGATCGGGCTGAACCTGTGCCCGTTCGCCAAGTCGGTGCACGCCAAGCGGCAGGTGCGGTTCGTGCTCAGCGACGCCGAGCTGGAAGACGATCTGCTGGAGGAACTGGCCGAGGAGTTGCTCCTCCTGCGCGACACGCCGGCGGACGAGGTCGACACCACGCTGCTGGTGCATCCGCGGGTGCTGGGCGACTTCCTCGAGTACAACGATTTCCTCGACCGCGTCGACCTGCTGATCGAAGCGCTGGAGCTGGACGGCGTGCTGCAGGTCGCCAGCTTCCATCCGCAGTACATGTTCGCCGACACCGATCCCGACGATCCGGGCAACGGCACCAACCGCGCGCCGTATCCGACCCTGCACCTGCTGCGCGAGGACAGCCTGGATCGCGCGGTCGCGGCGTATCCCGACCCGGACGCGATCGTGCAGCGCAACCTCGACACGATGGAGCGCCTGGGCCTCGACGGCCCGCAGCGGCTGCTCGACGCGGAGTGAGCCGCGACGTGCGTCAGCGCACCGCAACCAGCGCGTAGGCCTCGGCCAGCGACGCGGCGATGCGATGCCCCAGCGCCCGCGTCGCCTCGTCCGGCGGCACGAGATCGGGCACCTGGATCGGCGTCATGCCGGCCGCGAGCGCGGCGCGCACGCCGACCGACGAATCCTCGAACACCACGCAGCGCGCGGGATCGACGCCGAGCGCGGCCGCGGCCTTGAGGTAGCCTTCCGGCGCCGGCTTCGGGCGTTCGACGTCGCTGCCGGTGACCACGACCTCGAAGTAGTGCGCGATCCCGCAGGTCGCGAGCTTCTGCGCCGCGCGTTCGCGCCGCGTGGACGTGACCACCGCGCGCGGCAGCGCCCGACGCGCCACGTCGTCGAGCACCGCGCGCACGCCGGGCATCAGCGGCAGGCCGGCGTCGACGCGGGCGTGGTAGCGGGCGTAGCAGCCCTGCTGCAGTGCCCGGACCTTGTCCTCGCGCAGCGTCTGCCGCATCAGTGCGACGCAGTCGGTGTCGTGCATCCCGACCATGCGCATCCACAGGTCGCCTTCGACCGACAGCCCGAGTTCGGCCGCGGCCTCGCGCCAGCAGGCGAGGATCGCGCGTTCGCTGTCGATCATCAGCCCGTCCATGTCGAACAGCAGCGCCTCGGGCGCGAACGGCAGGCCATGCGGGCGCGGGAAGGACGTCATCCCGCGATGATAGCAAGCGCTCCCGCCCTGTCCGGCGCCCCGCGCCGGCTCAGCGGGTGCGGACCGGATAGCTGCAGTTCGCGTAGAACACCTTGCAGTGCCTGGTTTTCCGGGCGCAGCTTTCGAGCGCCATCCGCGTGGCGTCTTCCAGGTCTTCCGCGTTGGCGGTGGTGTAGTAGTCGTCGCCCCAGGCCATGACGCCGCACTGGTTGTCGTAGTACAGCTCGACGCGGCAGGTCTTGCCTCCGCCATTGCGACGGCACATCTTGAGGGCGGATTTCTCCGCGGCGCTTCGGCTCTTCATGTCGCTCGCAAGGCCGATCCCGCCTGTCGACGCCTTCGGATCGACCACGATCGCGCCCCATCGCGTTTCCCAGGCGGGTCCGGAAGGCACCACATAGTCTTCCGACGGTTGTTCGGCGCAATACGGAATGCCGTCGCCGAAATCCGGTCCGGAACCGATCCGGCATTGCGCCTGTGCGGTGCCGGCGATCAGCATGCAGGCCGCAAGCACGGGCGCGCGATGGCGCGACAGAGACGGTCCGTTCGTGTTCCGTGGATGCACCGTGGTCATGCGCGTCATGCCTTGGGAGGTTCGCCGGGATCGGTCCGGGCTGCGGCCAGGCCGACTTTCGAAGTGCCGGCAGGATCGGCGCCGCCACTGGACTTGATGTCATCGGTGCCGACACCGCTGCTTCGTGAGGCGGAGGCCTGCCGGTTGAATTCCTGCGTCAGATTACGGCTGTTCGCATCGTAACCGCGCCGGTCGGTGCCGCCCTCGCGCTGCGGCGTACTGCCAGGCGGCGGCGCCGGCATCGCATTCGGCCCAGCGTGATTCGGCCCGCGACCGCCCGCTTGCGGGAACTGTGCACCATGCGCGTGGGCGTGGCCGAATCCCCCGAACGCGTTGACCTGGCTGAACTGCCCGAGCGTGCCCTGGAAGAACGAAGCCGCCATCGGTGGTACCGTCACCATCAGCAGCGTCATGATCAGGCCCAGCCCGCCCTGCTGCAGCGCCATGCTGCTGACGCCCTCGGTGTTCGCGCCGATGAACGCGCCGATCCAGAACTTCATCGCGACCGCGCCGACGATGTCGAGCGAGAGGCTCACCATCACGCTGAGCACCGCCAGCGAGAACATCGTGCCGATGCCGAACATCAGCCAGCGGCTGAACAGGAACCTGGTCTGGTCGAACATCAGGCACATGATGAAGATCGGGCCGAAGCCGACCACCAGCGACATCGCGATGCGGTTGAGCAGCAGCAGCGTGCCGCCGATCAGCGCCGGGCCGCCGATGCCGACGCCGTTGAACAGCTGCGCGCGGGTCTTGGCCGACTCCAGGCCTTCGTTGTCGCTGGTGTCCAGCAGGTCGATGCTCATCATCGCCAGCTGCATGTAGCCGAGGTTCTTGTCGATCGCGGCGTAGGGGTCGTCACCCATGTCCTTGCCCGCGACGACGCCGTAGATGGCCTCCATGGTCGAATCGGCCATCACCTTGACCAGCGGCGTGCCGCCGGCGGCGCCGCCGGTCGCGACCGACAGGATCAGGGTGATGCGCAGCGCGCTCATGACCAGCGCCGTCATCGAGTCCTGGCTGCGCCCGGTGACGATGCGGAAGCCCTTCGTCAGCACCCAGAGCGTCGTCAGCACCAGCGCCGACACGCCGACGACGGACATCGTGCGGCCGAGCAGCCGGTCGGTGAACCGATCGATGCGGTAGACGATGAATTCCTTGATCTCGTGGAAGAAGAACAGGTTGGTGGCGTCGCCCAGCACGCCGGACACCAGGCCCTTGCCCAGCCCGTGGCCGAAGGACGCGAGTACGGCAAGCAGGCCGGCGAGCACGGCGTCGATCGTGTGGAGCATGTCCATGGGCGCGTCGATCCCTGCGGAAGCGTGTGTGCGGGCACCGGCTGCGCGCCGGCGCGGGCAAGATGGACGGTCAGTCTTCGTTCTTCCGCGATTCGAGCGCTTCGTGCAGCAGCACGCCCTGGACCGCGGCCGTCACCACGTCCGGCTGCTTGCCGCGCAGCGCGCGCATCGCCAATCGCTGCTGGTACTTGTTCAACTGCTCGATGTAGTTGTTGTAGGCGACGATCGTCGCCTGCCAGTTGTCGAGGTCCATCTTCGCCGCCTGCTGGTAGCGCTCGACGTCGTAGCTCAGCGCCTGCAGCTTGCCGGGCTCCTTGCCGACGGAGGCGCGGCGCGCGTCCAGCGCCTGGATGTCCTGCTGGCGGCGGTTGAGCGAATTGAGGTAGCGGACGGTCTCGTTGTAGCGGGTGTTCTCGGCGCGCACGAGGCGCCGGCAGATGTCGATCTGCTGGTCGAGGATCTCCTGGTTGGGATCCGGGCGCATCAGCGACAGCAGTTCGTCGACGACGCTGCGGTTCTTCCTGCGGCACGCGTCGTCCACGCCGTAGTCGGGATCGACGGTGGGCAGGTTGCCGTCCTGCGAGGTCAGCCGGCTCGCGCCGAAGTTCATCTGCGAGAGGTTGACCAGTTGCATCCGGTACTGCTCGGCGGTCGCCCTCCAGCGCTTCGCCTGCTCGCCGAACTCCTGGATCTGCTTCGCCACCGCGGTCGGGTCGAACACGATGTCGCCGACCCCGAAGATCGCGGCCGCATCGCCGCAGACGAAGACGGTGCAGAGCAAGGCCGTTGCGGCCGCGTGCCTGGCGCTGCGGCGAAGCCGCGAGGCCGTGCGATTCCGCGTCGTGCGATTCCGATCCGTGGCGTGCATGGGGGACTCCTGTCGAACGATGCTGCGGGGTGATGGTTCGTCGTGCGTGAAGCGATGCCCACCACGGTGTCGTCCGGCGCGCATTCGCGGCACCGGCAACCCCATGCCCCCTGCATGGACCGCGACTCGGTCGAAATCACACCATCGCGGCTCGTCGCACGTCAAGCGTGCGCCGCGTCTCATTGAAGAAAACAATCGACGCACGAAAACGATGCCGCGTTCCCGTCGCGTTCCGGCGGCCGGATGCCGCCGTTCGTCGGCGATGCGTCGATCCGTCGCTCAGGACGCGAACAGGCGGCGGCGGTCGTCCTCGTCCAGGACACGCCACTGCCCGGACGCGAGATCGCCGAGCGTCAGGCCGCCGACCTGCGGCCGATGCAGCGCTTCGACGTGGTTGCCGACCGCGGCGAACATGCGCCGCACCTGGTGGTAGCGGCCTTCGTGCAGCACCAGCCGCGCGCGGCCGTCGTCGAGCAGCGTCAGCTCCGCGGGCAGCAGCGGTTTCGTTTCGGATTCGAGCATCAGCGTGCCGCTGGCGAACAGCGCCGCTTCGTCGCCACGCAGCGGACGCGCCAGCGTCGCTTCGTAGACCTTCGGCAACTCGGCCTTCGGCGAGATGATCCGGTGCAGCAGCGTGCCGTCGTCGGTGAACAGCAGCAGGCCGCTGGTCTCGCGGTCGAGCCGGCCCACCGTCGACAGCAGCGGATCGCGCAGGCGGAAGCGCGGCGGCAGCAGGTCGTACACCAGCCGTCCCTGGTCCTTGGTGGAACAGGTCACGCCGGCCGGCTTGTGCAGCATCAGCAGCAGGCCGGGCGCGGGATCGAGCGGCTCGCCGTCGATGCGCACGTCCTCGTGGCGCGCGTGCACGTCGAGTTCGTCGTCGGCGTAGAGCACGTCGCCGTTCGCGTCGGTCACGCGACCTTCGCGGAACAGCGCGGTGACCTGCTTGCGCGTGCCGTAGCCGAGGTTGGCGATGCGGCGCAGGAGTTTCATCGACTCGCTCTCAAAGTCGTGCCCTCATCGTTTCGTTGCCTCGATCACCTTGAAGCCGTTCGCCTGCGCCACCGCGCGCACGCTGGCGAAGCGCTCACCGAGCGCGTCCTCGTATGGCAGATGCCGGTTCGCGACCAGCCACAGCCGACCGCCCGCATGCAGCGCATCGGCCGCGGCGGCGATGAACGCGCGACCGATGTCGGGACGGTCGGCGCGGCCCTGCGCGTGGAACGGCGGATTGGTGACGATGACGTCGCAGCGTGCGGGCAGGCCCGCGGTCACGTCGTGCCAGTGGAACGCCGTCGGCACGCGCGCGTCGGCGAGATTGCGGCGGGCGAGATCGAGCGCACGCGCTTCGGCCTCGTACAGATCCAGCGACACGATGCCGGGACAGCGTGCGAGCAGTTCGGCGGAGAGATAGCCGTAGCCGCAACCGAGGTCGGCGGCGCGTCCGGCGAGATCGCCCGGCAGGTGCGCCGCGAGCAAGGCCGACGCGGCATCGATGCGATCCCACGCGAACACGCCCGGCCGGCTGATGAAGCGGCCGTCGGCGATGGGTCGCGGCGCATCGAGCGCGGACCACGCGTCGCGCAGCGCGGCGTCGACCGCGGCCGGATCGATCCGCGACCAGGCCACGCGGCAGTGGTGCTTGGATCGCATGCCGGACAGCCCGGCCAATCGCTCGAGGTCGCCTTCCAGCGTCTTCGCGCCTTCGTCGTTGGTCGCGCAGACGACCACGGTGCCGTCCGGCGCGCAGGCGCGCACCGCACGTGCGAGCAGGGCGCGCGATTCCTCGCGCTGGCGCGTCGGCAGCGCGAGCACCAGCGGGAAACGCGCGATGTCATCGTCGCCCGGCTCGCGCACCGTCCAGCCCGAACGTTCCAGCGCGTCGGCCTGCGGCCGGAAGCCCTGCTCGCACACCAGGCCCGCGCGCGCGACCGCGCGCAGCGGCCAGCCGTCGCGCGCGCGCAGGAACAGCGCGCCGCCGCTCGCCGGCCACGCGAGATCGCCCGCGGCGAACGGCAGCAACAGCACTTCCAGCGCGGGATCGCCATGGTCAGCGGCCATGGCGGCGGACGGGTACGGACATCCGCGGATTGTAAGGGCCCCGCGCGGGCTTTGCCGGTGGATGCATGCGTGCCGTCGGCTTGACGCTGCGTCGCGCGCGCTCGCATGCTGGCCCGGCGGACAGGACGCCCGCGCGCCCCCATCGGCGCCTCCCTCCGCAGGCATGCCGCGCCGCGACGTCCGCGATCGGAGTCGACGATCGCCGCGAGGCCACTCATCGCACAGGGACCCAGGAGTGCACCATGTACGCACCGCTCGACCCGGCCGAGGCGCAAGCCGTCGCCGCCCGCATCACGCCCGACTACCTGCACGACCTGCTGGCCGGCTACGTCCGCGCCGAAGTCGTCGCGCCCGCGCAGGGACGCGCGATCGAGGATCAGCTGCAGCCGCTGCTGAACCTGATCCGCAGCAAGCTCTCCGACGATGAATTCTGGCCGGCCTTCCAGCGCCATTTCGGCTTCGCCCATGTCGCCGAGCGCGACCGGGTCGTGCCGATGAACGCGGCCAACCTCTGCCCCGAACCCACTGCACTGATCAACGCCGCCAACCAGCTGCGGACGGCCTACAACAACAATGTCGCCCAGCAGGTGCGCACGGCCGGCGGCGAGCGCGTGGAACAGCTGAAGGCCGCGCGCAGGCGGCTCGCCGGGGCGCTGGGGCTGCGGGAGCCCGAGGACCTCGCGCTGATCCGCAACAGCTCCGAGGGCAACAACGCCATCAGCTGCGGGTATCGCGGATGGCGGCAGCACGAGGGGCGCCTGCCGATCGACAAGGTGGTGGTCTGGAGCGAGAACCATCCCACCAACCTCGAGGCCTGGCGGCTGCGCCGCGACTGGCGCGGCCATCAGGACAACTCGCCCCGCCCCGGGGACGACCAGCCGAAGCCGGGCGACCCGTTCCGGCTGATCGTGGTCGACGTCCCGCGGGACGGCAGCGCCGAGGCCATCGCGAAGGCGTTCACGGACCACATCGACGAAAACACGCGCTTCGTCTCCTACAGCGACATCAGCAACGCCAGCGGCACGCGCATCCCGGAGCGTGCGGTCGCGATGATCTGGGAGAAGGCGCGGCCGTTTCCCGACTGCCACGTCCACATCGACGGCACGATGAGCTGGGGCGCGCGCCGGGTGAACCTCGGGGACGCGCACTGCCACAGCTTCGTCTCCAGCGCGCACAAGTGGTTCCTGGGCCCCAAGGAGACCGGCATCTTCTACATGCACCGGTCGCGCATCGCCCGATTCACGCCGGGCATCTTCGCCTACGACTACAGGATCGAGATCGGCAACTGGGACCGGATGCCCGGGAACGCGCTGCGCTTCGAACTGCTGGGCCAGCGCGACGACGTCAACCTGATCACGCTCGACCTCACCCAGGCGATGTGGGATGCGCTGCAGGCGCGCCACCCGTACGCGCGGGTCGCGGCCCTCGCCGACACGCTGATCGGCAGGCTGCGCACGCACTGGACGCTGCGCACGCCCGAGCCGCAGGCCAACCAACTGGGCATCGTGCGCGTGGAGGCACCGCGCAATGAACGGCCCGGGACACCGTCGCTGCAGGACTGGGTCTATGCACCGGAACGGGCCGCCCGCCATGGCCGCTTCGGCGGATCGGGCGGCAGCGAAGAGCCGTCGAAGCAGACCTTCCGCCTGTGTCCGCACCTCTACAACACCGACGCGGACATCGAGCGCGTGGTCGCTTCGATGAACGCGTGGCGCGATCTCCACGGCGCCTGATCGGCGGGGGCGGCGGCGGCGGGGTGTGAGGTTTCCCCCGCCGCCGCGAATCATGTGAGCATCCTCCGCTTCCGATGCCCGCCGTGATCGCCGCCGACGCCCCGATGGACCTGACCCGGACCCGCTTCGCCGACCTGCTCGACGCGCATCGCGGCATCGTGTTCAAGGTCGCGAACACCTACTGCCGCCATCCCGACGATCGCCAGGACCTGGTGCAGGAGATCGCGGCGCAGCTGTGGCGCGCGTTCCCGGGCTACGACCCGGCGCGATCGTTCACCACCTGGATGTACCGGATCGCGCTCAACGTGGCGATCTCGCACGTCCGCAGCGACGCGCGGCGCGCACCGCAGGAATCGATCGACGACCACGTCGGCCACCCGGCGCTCGCGGTGGAGGACGGCGAGGCCGACGACGAACGCGTGCGTGCGCTGTACGCGGTGATCGACCGCCAGCCGCCGCTCGATCGCGCGCTGCTGCTGCTGTGGCTGGACGAACGCAGCCAGCGCGAGATCGCCGACGTGCTCGGCATCACCGAAAGCAACGTCTCGACCAAGCTCAACCGCCTCAGGCAGCGCATCCGCGAACAGCTCGCGGGCGACGACGCTTCCTGACGCCTCGCATCTCCAACTCTCTCCAAGGCATACACCCACGATGGACACCCTCATGGAACTCGACGAACTCAAGCAGGCGTGGAAGACCCTCGATGCCCGCCTCGCCCTGCAGAACCGGCTCCAGCTGGAATCCCTGCGCGAACGCAAGGTCGGCCGCATCCGCGCGCGGCTGCGCCCGCTGTTCTGGGGACAGATCGTGCAGATGCTGTTCGGCGCGGGCTTCATCGCGCTCGGCGTCGACGTGTGGACGCACCACCGCGGCACGCTGCACCTGCTGCTGGCCGGGCTGTCGATCCACGCGCTGGGCCTGGCCATGGTGATCGGCGGGGGCGTGATCTGCGGCGGCATCCTGCGCCTCGATCCCGCCGCGCCGGTGCTGGCGCTGCAGCGCCGGCTCGCGCAGCTGCGCCGGGCGCACCTGCTCGCCGGCATGTGGGTCGGCCTGCCGTGGTGGGTCATGTGGGTGCCGTTCGTGATGGTGCTGGCGCAGTCGGCGACCGGCGTCGACATCTACGCCATCGCCAGCGCACGCGCCGGCGCGGTCAACTGGCTGACCATCAACCTCGGCGTCGGCGTGCTGGGCATGCTCGGCACCTGGGCGTTCCATCGCTGGTCGCTGGATCCGCGCCGCGCGGCGCTGCGTCGCAAGCTGGACGATGGGGCCGCCGGCGGCAGCCTGCGTCGCGCGCAGGCCGAGCTGGACGAACTGGTGCGGTTCGCGGAGGAGTGAGGCCGATCCTTGCCCACGACCTGCCGAGCGCACAAGCCGAGCCGGACGCATCGACACGCTTCGCAAAGGACCGAGGCGGCCTCCACGGATGCATGCGGCGATACTTCGGTGGAGCGGCCTTCACGGCGGGGGTAGAACCTGCGGAAAGCCGCGGCCGGGAGGCCGCTCGACCGGGGCGGC
>JBQCJG010000340.1:0-37716 GCA_051952955.1 Lysobacteraceae bacterium
CGCCGCCGCGCTGCGTCGCGCAGTGGCCGCGGCCGATCGCCGCATCCTCGTCCAGGCGCTGATCACCTTCGCCTCGATCGCGCTGACGTACGCGGTGCTGCTGGTCATCCTCTGGCGCGGCGTGCACGGCGTGCTCGACCACGACCTCAGCTTCGGCGGCCTCGGCCAGTTCGCGGCCTACGCGATGGTCTGCGCGATGTCGGTCGGCGATCTCGCGGAAATCTGGAACGACGTCCAGCGCGCCGCCGGCGGCATGGGCCGGATCGGCGACCTGCTGGCGCGGACCCCCGCGATCCTGCCGCCCGCGCCGCCGGTGCAGCCCGCGCCCGTGCCACGGCCGATGCGCGACGGCCTGCGCTTCGAACGGGTGGTGTTCCACTACCCGCAGCGGACCGACGCGCCCGCGCTCGACGGCTTCGACCTGCACGTCCGTCCCGGCGAGACCGTGGCGCTGGTCGGGCCCTCCGGCGCCGGCAAGAGCACGGTGCTGTCGCTGCTGCTGCGCTTCCACGATCCGTCCGCGGGCCGGATCACGGCCGACGGCATCGACCTGCGCGCATTCGATCCCGCCGACTGGCGCAGCGCGCTGGCGCTGGTGCCGCAGTCGCCGACGCTGTTCGCCGCCACCGTCGCCGACAACCTGCGCTACGCCCGCCTCGACGCCGACGACGCGGCGCTGCGCGACGCACTGCGCGCGGCGCATGCGCTCGGCTTCGTCGACGACTTGCCCCAAGGCCTGGACACCCAGCTCGGCGAACGCGGCATGCGGCTGTCCGGCGGCCAGCGCCAGCGCATCGCGATCGCCCGCGCCGTGCTGGCGGACACGCCGGTGCTGCTGCTGGACGAAGCGACCAGCGCGCTCGATGCGCAGAGCGAGCGCGCGATCCAGGACGCGCTCGACACGCTGATGCGCGGGCGCACGACGCTGGTCGTGGCCCATCGCCTGGCGACGGTGAAGAAGGCGGACCGGATCGTGGTGATGGACCGCGGCCGCATCGTCGCGGAGGGCACCCACGGGAGCCTGATCGCGGAAGGCGGGCTCTACGCGGACCTGGCGCGGCTGCAGTTGCTGTCGTGAACCGCAGCGGTCACGTGCGGGCGGCGTCGACCGCGCCGGCGGCGCCCTCGCCCGCATCGTCCGCCGGTGCGGCGTACTCGCGCATCTGCTCGCGGAAACTGCGCCAGTCGGCGTCGCCGGCGAAGTGGCTGGCGATCACCCGGCCCTCGGGATCGACGAACAGGTAGAAAGGCGCCGAGGTGCGCGGGTTGAGTTGCCCCGCCACCGCCTTGTCGATGCGCATCGCATGCGGCGCCAGCGGCGTGTCGCGCAGGTACTCGCGCGCCCGCGCCGGCTTCGCGTTGACGAAGACCCACAGCGCGATGCCGGCGCGCTGCATCGCCGGATGCATCTCGATCAGTTCCTCGCGCCGCGCCTTGCACTCGCCGCAGCCCGGCGACAGGAACACCAGGACCGCGGGCGCGCCGTGCAGCGTCGCGGACGCCACGGTCCTGCCATCGACCGCCCGCGCCGAGAACGCCGGCAGCGGCAGGCCGATCGGCAGCGCATGCGGCAGGCGATCCTGCGCATGCTCCTGCACGATCGCGGCCAGACGCAGGGTCAGCACGAAGTTCAGCGCCACCGACAAGGCGAGGATGCCGATGGCGACGGCAAGGAAGGCGGGATCGAGGGTCATCCTGGCGTGCTCACGTCGTCGGCTTCGCATGCAGCAGCCAGGCCAGTTCGCGCAGCCGGATCGAGACGGCCACGGCGATGGCGGCCAGCCCGGCCAGCACCAGTCCCGCCGGCCACGACACCGGCGCCGCGCCGTGCACCACGACGAGCGCGGCCGCGGCGATCAGCGCCAGGTTGCGGGCGACGTCGAGGCCGCCGACGCGGTGCGTCGACGTGCCGAAGCAGTTGCAGACGATCGCGCGGCCGCGGACGATCGACGTGCCGATCACCGCGGTGAAGACGACGAACATCGCCAGCGCCGCGATCATGCCGATGCGGCCCGTCGCACCGCCGGCCAGCAGCGCCAGCGCGATCGCCGCTTCGGCCAGCACGATGCCCCATGCGAGCGGGCCTTCGATGCGCGCCAGCGCCGGCATCGCGCGCGTCAGGCTGTAGCGGAACGCAGCGATGTCGCGGGATTTGCCGACCGCGGCGGCCAGCAATGCCAGCAGCACGTACCAGCGGCACACCTCGGCGAGGGCGTCGAGGCCGCTCATGCCGCCTGCTCCCAGAGACCTGACGGAGCGTGCGGGCGCTGTCGGCGCCGTTGCACGCCGTCGGCGGTGGCAATCAGGGCGTCGCAGGCGTCCTCCTCGGCGGCATGCCATGCGCCGGAGCCGAAGCCTTCCCGCAGTGCGCGCCACGCGTCCTGGATCGGGGGCGCCAGCGTGCCGATGTCGACCACCGGCAGCCCGAGACGGCGCAGCGCATCGGCGTCGAGCACGGACGCCACGGCATCGTCGCCCTGCATCAGGGCCTGCACGATGGCCGCACGCGCCTCCGCGGACCTGCCGTCATCGGCCAGCGCCAGCAGCGCATCGCCGATGCGGGCCAGTTCCTGCGCATGGCGATGGAAGGCGGTCAGCGTGGTCGGAAAGACATGCGTGGCCAGCCATCGCAGCGCCTGCGTGCGCGCTTCGGCCTCGTCGAGACCGTGCTCGTCGCGAACGACGCGCCAGCCGTCGCGCAGATCTCGGGCCGACAGCGTCGTCGGACCATCGGGGCCGTCGATCGGCAGCGACGGCATGACCGGCGCGCAACGCGTCGTCGGACCGGCGACGATCGCGTGCGCGGCCAGCGCCAGCAGCGTGCCCGCGGCCTCGCAGCGATCCGGCAGCAGCACGAGGCGATCGGTGGACGCGTGCAAACGCAGCGCGATCCGCCGCGCCGCATCGGCGTCGCCGCCCTCGCATTGCAACATCACGCACAGGCGGGAGCTGCGATCGCGTGTGCGCAGCACGTCGTGCAGCATCGGCAGCAGATCGAGGGTCAACGATGCCGCCGACAGCACCAGCACGCGGCCGGCGCCGAGCGTTTCCAGTGCGCGGATGCGGGTCTGCAGCGACATGCGTGGCTCCTGCGGCGCGTGCGACCGGGCGCCGGCAACCGCGCGCGATCGTCCCTGCGATCGCCGCGATCTCGATGCGGTGGTGAACCGCGACGGCGCGTCCCGCGCCCGATCCTGCCGGCCCTGCGCGGCGCCGGAACGAGGCGAGGCGGCGCAGGGCGGAACGCCGGTCGAGGGTATAACGGCGGCGTGCGGGCGCAATCCCGAGGCACCGACGGAGGCTGCTCAGGCGATGTCGACCACGCCCATTTCGCTCAGTGCGTCCTGCATCATCCCGCGCGCGGCGTCGCTGAGCGTTTCGTGGTCCAGCGCATAGCGGATCGTGGCCTCGATCAGGCCAAGGTGCGTGCCGCAGTCGAAGCGCGTGCCCTGGAAGCGGTAGGCATGCACCGGCCGCTGCGCGAGCAGCGTGGCGATGGCGTCGGTGAGCTGGATCTCGCCGCCGTTGCCGGGCCTGGTGTTCTCCAACAGCCCGAAGATGCTGCCGTCCAGCACGTAGCGGCCGACCACGGCGAGGTTGCTGGGCGCGACTTCGGGCTTCGGCTTCTCGACGATGGCGTGGATCGGCGCGCTGCGGCCCGAGAACGCATCGGTGGCGACGATGCCGTAGCTGCCGGTCTTGTCGTGCGGCACGTCCTGCACCGCGATCACGCTGGCGCCGGTGGCCTCGGCCACGTCGGCCATCTGCCGCAGCGCACCGGGGCCTCGGTTCCAGATCAGGTCGTCCGGCAGCAGCACCGCGAACGGTTCGTCGCCGACGATCGGTTTCGCGCACAGCACGGCGTGGCCCAGGCCCAGCGCCTCGGCCTGGGTCACGAACACCGCGCGGACGTGCGGCGGCAGGATGTTGCGGACCAGGTCGAGCTGCTCGGTCTTGCCGGATTTCTCCAGCTTCTGTTCGAGCTCGTAGGCCTTGTCGAAATAGTCGGCCACCGCGTGCTTGTAGCGGTTGGTGACGAAGATCAGGGTGTCGCAGCCGGCCTCGATCGCCTCGTCCACGGCGTACTGGATCAGCGGCCGGTCGACGATCGGCAGCATTTCCTTGGGGACGGTCTTGGTGGCGGGCAGGAAGCGGGTGCCGAGGCCGGCCACCGGGAACACGGCCTTGCGGATGCGGGCGGCTTTGCGGGTATGGGTCATGCGTGGCGGATCACGATTGCGATGCGGTGGCGGTCAGGGCAGCGGCAGGGTCCGGCGCGCATGGCGGGCGGGAAAGGGAACGACGGTCGCCGCGGGCGACGCGGACGGCTCGGGCGCCGCCAGCGGCACGAACTCGGGCACCGCCTCGCGCAGGGTCGCGGCCAAGGCGTCGAGATCGTACTGCGCCGTCGCCTCGCGCAGGCGCAGCAGCGCCTCGGCGATCGCCTCCGCCGGCACCTGCCGTGCGGCCGCCTGCAGGATCTTCGGATGCGAGGTCGGGCGATAGCGTTCGTCGGCGTGGAACAGCGTCTCGTGCAGCTTCTCGCCGGAACGCAGGCCGGTATACACGATCGCGATGTCGCGCCCCGGCTGCTTGCCGGCGAGGCGGATCATCTGCTCGGCCAGCACGCGGATCGACACCGGCTCGCCCATGTCGAGGGTGTAGACCGCCTGCTGCGCGCCGATCGCCGACGCCTGCAGGATCAGCTGGCAGGCTTCGGGGATGGTCATGAAGAAGCGGGTGACGTCGGGGTCGGTGACGGTCACCGGGCCGCCGCTGCGGATCTGCTCGCGGAACAGCGGCACCACGCTGCCGGCCGAATCCAGCACGTTGCCGAAGCGGACGGTCACGAAGCGCGTGGCGCGCGGGTCGGCCAGCGACTGGCACAGCATCTCGGCCAGGCGCTTGGTCGCGCCGAGCACGTTCACCGGGTCCACCGCCTTGTCGGTGGAGATCAGCACGAAGGTGCCGACGCCCGCCGCGGCGCTGGCGCGGGCGACGGTCTCGGTCGCCAGCACGTTGTTGCGCACGGCCTCGCGCAGTTGCGCTTCGAGCAGCGGCACCTGCTTGTACGCCGCGGCGTGGAAGACGGCATCCGGGCCGGTCAGCGACAGTGCGTGGCGGATCACCGCCGGATCGCCGCAATCGCCCAGCAGGGGGACGAGTTCGATCTCGGGAAAATCGCGGCGCAGCCGCATTTCGGTGGTGATCAGCGACAGCTCGTCGATCTCGACCAGCGCGATGCGGCGGGCACCGTGGCGCGCGCACTGGCGGCAGAGTTCGGATCCGATCGAGCCGCCGGCGCCGGTGACCAGCACGCTGCGCCCGCCGAGCCAATCGCGCATCGCCTTCCAGTCGGGCACGACGGGCGCACGGCCGAGCAGGTCCTCGATCGCGACTTCCTTCAGCTCGCCCGGCAGCGAACGGCCTTCGAGGATGTCGTTGAGCCGCGGCACCATCCGGAACGGGATCCCGGTCTGCTCGCAGATCTCGATCACCTCGCGCATGCGCCGCGCTTCCAGCGACGGCATCGCGATGACCAGCAGCTTGGCCGCGGTCTCGGGCGCGATGCGCACGACCTCGTCGATCCGGCCCAGCACCGGCACGCCGTGCAGGTGGCTGCCGCGCAGTTTCGCGGCGTCGTCGAGGATGCCGACCGGCTGGTACGCACCGGTGCGGCGCAGGTCGCGGACCAGCGCCTCGCCGGCGCGACCGGCACCGAGAATCAGCACCCGCACCGCCGCCTTGTCGCTGTTGATGCGGCCGTGGTCCTTCCACGAGCGATACAACAATCGCGGCGCGCCGAGCATCAGCGTCAGCACGAACGGATACATCACCAGCACCGAGCGCGGCACCACGCCCAGGCGGTTGTAGATGAAGAGGACGAAGAGGATGGCGAGCAGGCCGAACATGCTCGCCTTGAGGATGTTCAGCAGGTCCGGGACGCTGGCGAAGCGCCACACGCCGCGATACAGGCCCACCTGCCAGAAGACCAGGCCCTGCGCGACCAGCACCAGCAGCGCCTCGGTGCTCCACAGCAGCGGGCGGGCGGCCTGGTCGACGATGGCGTAGCGGAACTGCAGCAGGCCGGTCCAGCCGAGCCAGACCATGCACAGGTCGTGGACGACGATGGCCGCCCGCGGCATCGCGCCGGCGAAGCGGTCGCGCAGGCCGTTCAAGCGCCGCCTCCGGCCACGGACGTCGTTCCCGGATCGCGGCGCAGCGCGGCCCAGAGCAGGCATCCCGTCGTCATCCACAGCGCAACCGCCATCCCGAGCCCTTTCGTCTGCCGCGTCCCGAGCCACGCCATCAGCGCGCACCCGGCGATTGTCCATGCCGCATATGACAGCGTGACCGGAATGTGGCTCCCGGCCCGCCGCGCCCAGCGCTGGTAGGCATGGCCGACATGCGGCGTCCACCAGCGCTCCCTCCGCAGCGTGCGCTGCGCCAGCGTCAGCCCTGCATCGAGCAGGAACGCCGACGGCGGCAGCAGGGCCAGCGGCCACGCTGCGGACGGCAGGGTCTGCAGCACGACGCCGGCGAGCCACGCCAGGAGGTATCCCAACGCCCCGCTGCCCACGTCGCCGAGGAAGATCCGCGCCCTCGGGAAGTTGAACGGCAGGAAACCGCAGAGTGCCGCGATCAACGCCAACCCGACATGAACCGCGCCCGCATCGCCGGCCAGCCACACGAACGCCGCCGCGACCAGCATCGCCTGCGTGGACGCGAGCCCGTCGATGCCGTCCATGAAATTCCAGACGTTGACGAGCACCAGTGCGATGACGAACACGAGCGCCGCGACGTGCGGCTCGGCGCCCGACAGGTGGAAACCCGCCGCCAGCCAGCCGGCCGACAGCGCATGCACCGCGAGCTTCGGCCAGGGCGACAGCGGGCGGTGGTCGTCGAGCCAGCCGATGCCCGCGACCAGCAGCAGGCCGATGCCGCCGCACGACAGCAGCACGATCTCGCTCGGCAGGCGCAGGATGATCGCGAGGATCGCCAGCAGCACGGCGAGCACGACCGAGATGCCGCCGCCGCGCGGCGTGGCCACGGCGTGGCTGCGGCGTTCGCCGGGTTCGTCGAGCAGGCGCTGGCGCAGCGCGTACATCCGCGCCGCCCACGTGCCCGCGGCGCCGAAGGCCGCGAACAGCGCGCACCACAGGACCGTGCCGAGCGTCGGCGTCATCAGACGACGGCGTAGTTCAGCAGCGGCTTGACCGTGCCCCACTCCTTGCAGCTCGGGCATTGCCAGTGATGGCTGCGCGCCCCGAAGCCGCAGCGGTTGCAGCGGTAGCTGGGATTGCGCACCAGCAACTGTTCGGTGACGAGCTTGAGGTCGTGCAGCGTGGCGACGGGATCGGTTTCGTCGGCCAGGCTGAGGTCGATCAGCGCCGCCTCGCCGCGCACCGACGGACGTTCCTTGAGCTGCCGCGCGAGGTAGTCGCGCGCGGCATGCACGCCCTCGCCCGCCTCGACGAGGCGCGTCAGCGCCAGCACCGGTGCGATGCCGCGGTAGTGCTCGCACATCTCGGTGAGGAACGTCCGCGCGCCGCTGGGGTCGCCGACCCTGTCGTAGCAGACCAGCAGGTTCGGCAACACCTCGGGGAGGTAATCGGGATCGTGCCGCGCCGCCCGTTCGTAGGCGCGGATCGCCGCGGCGTGCTGGCCGGCCTCGAACTCGATGCGCCCTTCCAGCATCCCGGCGCGGACGGCGGTGGAATCGGCGGCGTAGGCGCGGGCGATCGCGGCGCGGGCGGCGTCGACCTCGCCCGCGGCGCGGTGGCGCTCGGCGAGTTCGCATTCGAACTGCGCGACCAGCTTGCCCATCGGCTCGCCGGTGACGGCTTCGTAGCGCGTGGCCTTCTCGATCGCCTGCGACCAGTCGCGCTCGGCCTGGTAGATGCCGATGAGATGGCGCAGCGCCTGCGGGGCGCGATCGTCGAGCTTCGCCAGGTCGGTGAATACGGTTTCGGCGCGGTCGAGCAGCCCCGAACGCATGTAGTCCTCGCCCAGCGCGAGCAGGGCCTGCACGCGCTGCTGGTCGCTGAGATCGGAACGTTGCACCAGCCCCTGGTGCAGGCGGATCGCGCGATCGACCTCGCCGCGGCGGCGAAACAGATGCCCCAGCGCGACCTGGGTCTCGAAGGTGTCCTTGTCCAGTTCGGCGACGTGCAGGAACAGTTCGATCGCCTTGTCCGGCTGCTCGTTGAGCAGATAGTTCAGGCCGCGGAAATAGGTCGTCGACAGCCGGCTGACCTGGTGGTCGCTGTGACGCTCGCCGCCGCGACGGCCGATCACCCAGCCGATGACGGCGGCCAGCGGGATCAGCAGGAAATACCAGAACCACTCGGAGATGAAGGCCATCTCAAGGCTCCGTGGTCGGAGAAAGGGAAGAGGCACCGGCCGGCGTGGCCGCGCGTTGCGCGCGACGCAGCGGCAACACGACCGACACGACGATCGCCAGTCCACCCAGCAGCACGCCGGCGAGCAGCGTGCACAGCAGGATCACGCCCAGCCCGGCCTGCAGCCGGACCACGCCGAGATCCACCGCCACGATGCCGGCGTTGAGCACGCCCAGCGTCACGCCGGCAGCGAGGGATGCGAGGGCGAACAGGGCGCGCAGGAATCGCATGGGCGTGGGTCGGGGGACCTGAACGGGGATCAGTGTATGCCGTTGCCTGCCGGATCGCGACCGATGGCGACGCCCGCGGCCGACGCGCACGCCCGGGAGCCCCGGACCGGATCGGTCGGTGCATCGAGGAGTACGGGAGGAACCGGACGGCGAGCCGGACCGGATGCGAGGCATCCCAACCAGCGAAAGGCAGCGGTCAGTCTTCGGGCGGCAGCGGCACGACGTCGCTGACGCGGTCGCGCAGTTCCTTGCCCGGCTTGAAGTGCGGCACGTGCTTGCCCGGCAGCGCCACGGCATCGCCGGTCTTGGGGTTGCGGCCGGTGCGCGGTGGGCGGTAATGCAGGGAGAAACTGCCGAACCCGCGGATCTCGATCCGGTCGCCCTGCGACAGCGAGGCGCCCATCATTTCCAGCAACGACTTGACCGCGAGGTCGACGTCGTCGGCCTTCAGATGTCCCTGACGCTGGGACAGGATCTCGATCAGTTCGGATTTGGTCATGGACGTTCGCGGTCGGGACGGACGGGCGCAGCCGGATCAGACCGCGCCGGCCCGGGAGATTCCCGGGCCGTCGCGGCGCTTGGTGCGGATCACTCGGAGCGGCTTCCCAGCTGCTCGCGCAGCAGCGCGCCCAGCTTGGTGGTGCCGCTGGCGGCGTCGGCGGAGGCCTTGTTGTACTCGGCCAGCGCTTCCTGCGTCTCGGCTTCGTCCTTGGCCTTGATCGACAGCTGCAGCGTGCGGCCCTTGCGGTCCATGCCGACCAGCTTCGCCTCGACGGCGTCGCCGACGCGCAGGTGCTGGGTGGCGTCGTCGACGCGGTCGTAGCTGATGTCGCGGGCGGAGACATAGCCCTCGATGCCGTCGCCCAGGTCGATCGTCGCACCCTTGGCGTCGACGTCCTTCACGGTGCCGGCAACCTTCGAGCCCTTCGGATGGCCGGCCATGAACTGGCCGAACGGATCCTGCTCCAGCTGCTTCACGCCGAGGCTGATGCGCTCGCGTTCCGGATCGACGGCGAGGACCACGGCGTCCAGCGTGTCGCCCTTCTTGAAGTTGCGGACCACGTCCTCGCCGGTGGTGTTCCAGCTGAGGTCGGACAGGTGGATGAGGCCGTCGATGCCGCCGTCCAGACCGATGAAGATGCCGAAGTCGGTGATCGACTTGATCTGGCCGGACACCTTGTCGTTCTTCTTGTGGGTCGCCGCGAAGGTTTCCCACGGATTGCTGGTGCACTGCTTCATGCCCAGCGAGATGCGGCGACGCTCTTCGTCCACGTCGAGGATCATCACTTCGACTTCATCGCCGACCTGCACGACCTTGGACGGATTGACGTTCTTGTTGGTCCAGTCCATCTCGGAGACGTGCACCAGGCCCTCGACGCCCGGCTCGATCTCGACGAACGCGCCGTAGTCGGTGACGTTGGAGACCTTGCCGAACATGCGCATGTTGGCCGGGTAGCGGCGCGCGATGTTGTCCCACGGATCCTCGCCCAGCTGCTTGAGGCCGAGGCTGACGCGGTTGCGCTCGCGGTCGTACTTCAGCACGCGGACTTCGAGTTCCTGGCCGACTTCGACCACTTCGGACGGATGACGGACGCGCTTCCACGCCATGTCGGTGATGTGCAGCAGGCCGTCGATGCCGCCGAGGTCCACGAACGCGCCGTAGTCGGTGAGGTTCTTGACCACGCCCTTGAGCTTGGCGCCCTCGACCAGCTTCTCGAGCAGCTGCTCGCGCTCTTCCGAATGCTCGCTCTCGACCACCGCGCGGCGGGAGACGACCACGTTGTTGCGCTTGCGGTCCAGCTTGATGAGCTTGAACTCGAGTTCCTTGCCTTCCAGGTACACGGGGTCGCGGACCGGGCGCACGTCGACCAGCGAGCCCGGCAGGAACGCGCGGACGTCCTTGATGTCGACGGTGAAGCCGCCCTTGACCTTGCCGCTGATGCGGCCGGTGATGGTCTCGTTCTTCTCAAGGGCTTCCTCGAGCTCGTCCCACACCATGGCGCGCTTGGCCTTGTCGCGGGAGAGGATGGTTTCGCCGAAGCCGTTCTCGAGCGAGTCGAGGGCGACCTTGACGATGTCGCCGACGCCGACGTCGATCTCGCCGGCGTCGTTACGGAACTGTTCGATGGGCACGATGCCCTCGGACTTCAGGCCGGCGTTGATGACCACCACGTCGTTGCGCACGTCGACGACGGTGCCGGTGACGATGGCGCCGGGCTTGAGCTTGGCCAGGTTGACGGTCTGGCTCTGTTCGAACAGTTCTGCGAATGATTCGGTCATGAGTTGATTGCTCGGTTGATGACTCAGATCGGCGGCGTGCGTGGAAGGACACGCGGCGCGATCCACCCGTTGCGGGCCTGGCGGGATTGCCCTTGGCCGTGGTGAGTGTGTTGGATGGAAGAAACGACGACGCGGCGCATGGGCGCCCCGCCGGCCTGTCCTGCTGCAGAGAACTCCGCGTGCGGCGCGGCGGTCAGTCGCGCGCCACCGGCACCAGGGCCAGCACGCGTTCGACGACCGCTTCGATGCCGAGCCCCGTGGTGTCGATGCAGACGGCGTCTTCCGCCGGCCGCAGGGGCGCCACGGCGCGGTTGGCGTCGCGGGCGTCGCGGGCGAGGATTTCCCGCAGCAGGTCGTCCAGCGTAACCGAAACCCCCTTGTCTTTCAACTGCTTATACCGCCTCTGCGCCCGTTCCTCCGGACTGGCGGTGAGAAAGACCTTGTGGCGGGCGTCGGGGAAGATGACCGTGCCCATGTCGCGGCCATCCGCAACCAGCCCCGGCGCGCGCCGGAACGCCCGCTGGCGATCGCGCAGCGCGGCCCGGACCTCGGGCACGGCGGCGATGGCCGAGGCCGCGGCCCCGGCGGTTTCGGTGCGCAGTTCGTCGGTGGCGTCGAGATCGTTGACGATCACCCGCAGTTCGCCGTCGTCGCGTTCCACGAATCCGATCCGGGTATCGAAGGCGCAGCGGACCAGCGCCGCCGGGTCGGCCAGGTCGAGGTCGGCCCACCCGGCGGCGACGCCGACCGCCCGGTAGAGGGCGCCGGAATCCAGGTAGTGCCAGCCCAGACGCGTCGCCACGTGCCGGCTGATCGTGCCCTTGCCGGACCCGGAAGGACCGTCGATGGTGAGGACCTCGACGGGGGCGGAAGCGGCGTCGGACATGCGGGGACTCGCGGCGGCGTGGGAAGGCGTCATTGTAGCGGCCGGCGCCCCGCCCGCCCTTGGGGCCGCAAACACTTGAATGCGAAACGATTTGACGGCAGAATAGCGGGCTGTTCGAACGTCCGCGCGCCGCGATGGCGCGTTCCTCCCATCAACCGCGTTATCGCCGAGGCTCCACATGAAGGTCCTGTCCTCCCTGAAGTCGGCGAAGGCCCGTCACCGCGACTGCAAGGTCGTCCGCCGCCGTGGCAAGGTCTTCGTGATCTGCAAGTCGAATCCGCGTTTCAAGGCGCGCCAGCGCTGAACCGGATCGACGGCCGCGCCGCACGCGCCGCCGCAGTTCCGCACGAAGGCCGCCTCGCGCGGCCTTCGTCGCATCCGGGCTCCGGAAACGCCGCGCCGCATGGCGTACGGCGCGATTTGCACGACCCGACGAAGCGACGTTGCCGGCATCGATCGCGCAGGCGCGCGCCGCCCCGAGCGCGGTGCGTACAATCTGGGACTGCGGCCGCCGCAGGCGTCCGCTCGCGTCATCCGCATCAGTCCGAGGAGGTTCCCCCATGCGCCGTCTCTCCGCCGCCCTATTTGCGGCCGCGCTGCTGGCCGCCGCGCCGCACGCCTTCGCCGAAACGCTCCTGGTCGATCGCGTCCAGCAGGAAAGCGGTACCGCCCTGCCCGCCCGCGGCATGCGCATGGCGGACGTCGAACGCCGCTTCGGCGCGCCCAGCGAACGCCTCGACCCGCGCGGCGGCCAGAAACGCGCCTGGCCGCGCATCAACCGCTGGACCTATCCGAACTTCGTCGTGTACTTCGAGAAGGACCGCGTGATCGATGCCGTCCTGATCCGCGCCGACGGCAGCGAAGTCGGTCCCAAGCCTCCGATCAAGTAATCCCGCCCCCATCCCGATGTCGCAGACGTACCGTTTTCCCGCGGAATGGGAACCCCAATCCGCGATCCTCGTCGCTTGGCCGCATTTCGAGACCGACTGGGGCCCGCGCCTCGTCGACGTCGAGGAAACGTACATCGCCCTCGTTACCGCGATCGCCCAGTTCGGGCACGCGGTGATCTGCGTCGCCGACGACGATCTGCAGACCTATGCCGAAGCGCGCCTGCGCTCGGCGCGCGCCGACATGAGCCGCGTGCGCTTCGTCGTGGTCGAGTACGACGACACCTGGCTGCGCGATTCCGGGCCCGTCACGCTCAAGGCCACGGGTGAGGGCAGCGCATTCCGCCTGCTCGATTTCCGGTTCACCGGCTGGGGCGGCAAGTTCGAGGCCAGCCGCGACGATCGCCTGATCGAAGCGCTCGCCGCGCAGGGCCTGTTCGTCCGGGCCGAACGCAGCGAGATCGACTTCGCGCTGGAAGGCGGCGCGATCGAGACCGACGGCGCCGGCACGCTGCTCACCACCTGGCGCTGCCTGCACGAACGCCATCCGGACACCAGCCGCGCCGAACTCACCGCGAAACTGGCCGGCTGGCTGCGGCAGGACCGCATCCTGTGGCTGGACCACGGCTATCTGGAAGGCGACGACACCGACGCCCACATCGACACCCTCGTCCGCTTCGCCGCCGAGGACGCGATCGTCTATCAGGGCTGCGACGACGTCAGCGACACCCACTATCCCGAGCTGCAGGCGATGGCCGCCGAGCTGGTGGCGCTGCGAACGCGCGCGGGCAAGCCGTACCGCCTGTTCGCGCTGCCGTGGGCGAAGCCGGTGTTCGACGAAGGCCGCCGCCTCGCCGCCAGCTACGCCAACTTCCTGATCGTCGACGGCGCGGTGCTGATGCCGGCCTACGACGATCCGGCCGACGCCCGCGCGCAGGAAGTGATGGCCGAGGCCTTCCCGGGCCGCGAGATCGTGCCGATTCCCTGCCGCCCGCTGATCTGGCAGAACGGCAGCCTGCACTGCATCACGATGCAGTTGCCGGCGGGCGTGCTGGGCTGACGCTCTGCGGCTCCATCCAACCAATCGGCACATATTCCGATCAGGTGCGCCAGGAGAGAAGATAAGAACATCCCTTGCAACCGCATCGACAGGTCTCACATATGGCGAGCATAGGCATCATCGTCCGATCTGATCAGGCCCTCACCGAATTACCTGCCAGCTGGATCCCACCGCCTCTCGGAACAAGACAGCATGTCATCAGCGTTCTAGAGGAGTGCTTAAGCGGTTTTCCTGACAATCTTGGAATGCGGTTCCAGCTTGAAGAGGAAAGCGAAAGCGATGACCCACGATCCATCACTGTCTCCGGCGTATATGGTCCAAACGAACTGGCTGTGATACGAATGGTTTGCCGTGCTTTTGATGCGCGACTGTTCGATGCCGAGACTGCAGATTTTCTCGAAATCTAAAGCGTGGACATAAAGCGGATTTGCTTTTATCCGACATCATTCAAAGAGTTGCTATGAAGACCAAGACCCTGCCCGTCGCGCTGATCCAGGAAAGGAACCACGGCGATGCCGCGGCGAACCTCGCCGTGATCGAAGACCGCGTTGCCGAGGCCGCGAAGCGCGGTGCGAAGCTGGTCCTGCTGCAGGAACTGCACAACGGCGCCTACTTCTGCCAGCACGAGTCGGTCGACGAATTCGACCTGGCCGAACCGATCCCCGGCCCGAGCACGGCGCGGCTGTCGGCGCTCGCGAAGGCGCACGGCGTGGTGCTGGTCAGCTCGCTGTTCGAGCGCCGCGCGGCCGGGCTGTACCACAACACCGCGGTGGTCTACGACGCCGACGGCTCGATCGCCGGCAAGTACCGCAAGATGCATATCCCCGACGATCCCGGCTTCAACGAGAAGTTCTATTTCACGCCGGGCGACCTCGGCTTCACGCCGATCGACACCTCGGTCGGGCGGCTCGGCGTGCTGGTGTGCTGGGACCAGTGGTATCCCGAGGCGGCGCGGCTGATGGCGCTGGCCGGCGCGGAACTGCTGCTGTATCCGACCGCGATCGGCTGGGATCCGAACGACGACCAAGCGGAGAAAGATCGCCAGCGCAACGCCTGGATCCTCAGCCACCGCGGCCACGCAGTCGCCAACGGCCTGCCGGTGCTCAGCTGCAACCGCGTCGGCCACGAGGCTTCGCCCCTTGCATCCGACAAGCACGTCGGCGCGTCCGGCATCGATTTCTGGGGCAACAGCCATGTGCTGGGCCCGCAGGGCGAATTCATCGCCGAGGCCGGTGGCGAACCGACGCTGCTGCTGGCGGAGGTCGACATGCAGCGCAGCGAGCACGTGCGGCGGATCTGGCCGTTCCTGCGCGACCGCCGGATCGACGCCTACGGCGATCTGCTGAAGCGCTTCCGCGACTGAGCCATGGCCGCGGACGACTCCGTCTCGATCCGCGATGCCACCCCGGCCGATGCCGCCGACGTGCAGGCGATCTACGCCCGCTCGGTCGAGACCGCCTGTGCCAGCTACGAGACCGTCGCCCCGGACGTCGACGAGATGCGGCGGCGGATGACGGCACTGCTCGATGCCGGCTACCCCTATCTGGTCGCCGAGGTCGGCGGCGCGTTCGCGGGCTATGCGTATGCCTCCGGCTACCGGCCGCGGGCCGGCTATCGCTGGACCGTCGAGGACAGCGTCTACGTCGCGCCGGGCTTCGCCGGTCGCGGCCTCGGCAGGCTGCTGCTGGCGGCATTGATCGCCCGCTGCGAGGCGCAGGGGTTCAGGCAGATGATCGCGGTGATCGGCGATGCGGAGAACCTCGCCTCGATCCGCCTGCATGCCGCGCTCGGCTTCGCCCACGTCGCGACGTTCCGGGGCATCGGCTGGAAGGCCGTCGGCGGCAGGCCCGGCCGCTGGCTGGACAGCGTGCAGATGCAGCGGCCGCTCGGCGACGGCGACCTGCGGCCGCCCGACGGCCTCTGACCGGAGCCGGCCGCCGTTCGTCGGCGTCGGCTGGCACGGAACGAACGGTCGTGCTATTCAGTCGGCCATGGTTCCGCAACCCGCCACCAGCAAGGGCGCCGCGACCCGCGAGGCGATCCTCGACCGGGCCTACATGATCGCCGCCTCGGCGGGTCTGGAAGGGCTGTCGATCGGTCCGCTCGCCGACGCCGTCGACATGTCGAAAAGCGGCGTGTTCGCCCATTTCGGCTCGCGCGAGGAACTGCAGCTGGCGGTGCTGGACCTGGCCGCGGACCGCTTCGGCGAACACACGCTGGTGCCCGCGCTGGTCTTCCCGCGCGGTCTGCCGCGGCTGCGCGCGCTGCTGGCGAACTGGCTGGACTGGCTGCGCCGCGACCGCGGCGGCTGCCTGGTGCTGACCGCGGCGAGCGAGTACGACGACCGTCCCGGGCCGCTGCGCGACCGCATGATCCACCACCATCTCCGCCTGCGGCGCATGATCGCCAAGGCGGTGCGTATGGCGGTCGAGACCGGCGAACTGCGCCCGGACCTCGACATCGACCAGGCGGCCTTCGAACTCGGCACGATCGCGCTGTCGGTGCAGCACGACATGGCCATCAGCGACCAGGACATCGCGATGCAGCGCGGCGAGCGGATGCTGGAACACCTGCTCGACTATTACGCCCCCCGATCCGTCCCCCACACCGCCGCCCCGGGCGGCGCCTGAGCGTTCTCCCCCCACAGGAGCCCGACGATGCCTCGCCCTGCCCCCACAATTAGCACGACCGTTCGTAACATCGCGAAGCTCTATGCCGTGCGGCTGAAATTCCTGCTGGCGGCACGTCTCTCGCCGCAGCATGCGGTCCGCGCCGCGGCCGACCTGTTCTGCACGCCGTTCGCTTCCAGCCGCCGTCGCGCGGCGACCGCGCCCGATGCCGGCGCCATCGAGGAACGCCTGTCCGTCGACGGGCTCGATCTGGCGATCTACCGCTGGGGCGACCCGCAGCGCGAGCCGTACGTGCTCTTCAGCCACGGCTGGTCCAGCCACGGGACGCGGATCGCGCCGTGGGTGGCGTCGCTGCGCGCGGCCGGCTACGCCGTGGTCGCCTTCGACCAGGCCGGCCATGGCAGGAGCGGCGGCGACCGCACGCACCTGCCCGACTTCGCCTGCCACCTGATGGCCGTCGCACGCCGGTTCGGCCCGGCGGCGGCAGTGATCGGCCATTCGCTGGGCGGCGCGGCCACGGCGGTCGCGCTGGCGCGCGGCATGGCGGCGGAACGCGCGGTGCTGATCGCGCCCGCCGCCGATCCGCTGGCGGCGATGGAACGCTTCAGCCGCTTCGTGTGGCTGGGCACCGGCTTCGGCGCAAGGATGGCGGCGTTCCTGGAGCGCACGACGCGGGTGCCGGTCGACAGCCTGCAGGCGCATCGCAATGCACCGTTGATCGGCCATCCGGCGCTGATCGTCCACGATCTGGAGGATCGTGAAGTGCCGTGGCACGAGGGCGAGCGCTATGCGCGGCTGTGGCCGGGTGCGCGGATGATCAGCACCCGCGGCTGCGGCCACAGCCGGATCGCGGAGGACCCGGGCGTAATCGCGGCGACGCTGCGCTTCCTGCGTGGCGAGACGGTGGGCGAACGGATCGTGTCCTCGCCGAACCTGCCCTTCGGTCTCGCCTGAACACGGCGCAGACAGGGGCCAAGCGAGCGTCTATCCTGCGCGCTCCGCCGCGCGGCGCCTGCTGGCGCCGCCGGCCCCGCCCCCGCTGCCCGTGCCGATGACCCACTCCGACGAGACCCTGCCCCCCGACTCCGCCACGCCCTCCGGGGATCCGTCGCAGCCACCGGCGCACGACCCGCTCCACGACGCACTCCACGACCAGCCGCACGTCATCGTCGAGCGCGACGGCGTGCGCTACACCCTGCTGGGCACGGCGCACGTCTCGAAGGCCAGCGTCGACGCGGTGCGCGCGGCGATCGCCGGCGGCGCGTACGACACCGTGGCGGTCGAACTCGATGCGCAGCGCGCGCAGGCGCTGACCGATCCGGACGCGCTGGCGCGGCTGGACCTGGTGAAGGTGCTGAAGGAAGGCAAGACCGCGGTATTCGCCGCGAACCTCGCCCTCGCCGCCTACCAGCGCCGGCTCGCGGAACAGCTCGGCATCGACCCGGGCGCGGAACTCAAGGCCGCGGTGCTCGACGCGCGCGAGCGCGCGCTGTCGCTGCACCTGATCGACCGCGACGTCGGCCTGACCTTCCGCCGGGCGATGCAGCGCCTCGGCTGGTGGGGCCGGATGAAGGTCGCCAGCGGCCTGATGATGTCGCTGTTCGGCGACGAGGAAGTGACCCACGAACAGATCGAGGGCCTGAAGGAAGGCGACATGCTGGAGGCGAGCTTCAGCGAGTTCGCCGCCGACAGCCCGGCGCTGTACGAGACCGTGATCGCCGAGCGCGACGCCTACATGGCCGCGCGCCTGCGCGAGATCCGCACCCAGGGCGCCGGCACCGAGGTGTTGGCGGTCGTCGGCGCCGGCCACCTGCAGGGGCTGGCGAAGCACCTGCGCGAATCCGACGAAGCGCCCGAGGCCATCCGCACGTCGCTGGAAGCGCTGAAGCAGACCCGCAACATCCCGTGGTTCAAGATCGCGCTGACCGCGATCATCGCCGGCGGCATCGGCTTCGGCTTCTGGCGAGGCGGGTTCGCGATGGGCGCCGACCTGCTGAAGCAGTGGGTGATGTTCACCTCGTCGCTGGCGGCGCTGGGCTGCCTGATCGCCGGCGGCCATCCGCTGAGCATCCTCACCGCCGCGCTGCTGGCGCCGCTGAAGCCGTTCCGCATGGGCGTGCCCACCGGCACGTTCACCGCGCTGATGGAAGCGCGTCTGCGCAAACCCACCTACGCCGACTTCATGGCGCTGCGCGACGACGTGCAGCACGTGCGCGGCTGGTATCGCAACCGCGTCTCGCGGGTGCTGCTGAACTTCGTGGTCACCAACATGGGCAGCGCCATCGGCGTGTGGATCGCCGGCGCGCGCATCGTGGGCAAGGTGATCGGCTGATCCGGATCCGAGGCAGGCCGCCGGGCCGCGACCGACGTCGCGACGGCAACGGGCCCCGCATCCCCGCGGGGCCCGATCACGACCGCCTCACTCTGCGGACAAGGCCGCCACCCCGGCAGCCGGCACCGGATCGACCGGCTTGCCGCGCGCGCGGCGCAGGATGCGCGCCGTGCCGGCACTCAGGTCGTCCAGCACCGCATAGATCGTCGGCAGGAACAGCAGGCTGACCACGGTCGAGAACGCCAGGCCGCCGGCGATCGCGCGCGCCATCGGGAAGTACGGCGGCCCGTCGGACATCTTGGTCTGGCCCAGCGCGATCGGCACCATCGCCAGGATCGCGGTGCCCATCGTCATCATGATCGGCCGCAGGCGTTCGCGGCTGCCCTCGACCAGCGCATCGGTGCGCGACATGCCGCGCCGTCGCACGTTGTTGATGTGTTCGACCATCACGATGCCGTTGTTCACCACCACGCCCATCAGCACGAGGATGCCGATGAAGGCCATCACGTTGAACTGGGTCTGGGTGATGAAGAACAGCCAGAACACGCCGAAGATCGAGAACACCACGCCGCTCTTGATCGCCGCGGGGAACAGCAGCGACTCGAACACCGACGCCATCACCACGTAGATCATGATCAGCGCGATGACCAGGTTCAGCATCATCTGTGCGCCGGCCTCCGCGTCTTCCTGGAAACCGCTGCCGTCGAAGGTGTAGGTGTAGCCGGCGGGGAACGGGAAGTCCTTCAGCGTGTCTTCCATCGCCTCGCGCGCCTTCGGCATGGGCACGCCGTCGGCGAGGTTGGCCTGGATCGCGAGCGTGGTCTGCCGGTTCGAGCGCTGGACCTCGGACGCCGAGGCGCCGGTGCGGGCATTCACCATCGCCAGCAGCGGCACCGTCGTGCCGTCGGGCGCGCGCACCGAGAACGTGCCGATGTCCTCGATGCCGTACTGCTCGGCGCCGGCGAACCGGATCCATACCGGCACCTCGTTGGCGCCCTGGCGGAATTCGCGCAGCGGCGCGCCGCGCAGCGCGAGGCCGACGAACTGCGACACCTGCTGCGCGCTGAAGCCGAACGAGGCGGCCCGCTCGCGATCGACCTGGATCGACAGCTCGGTGTTCTGGTCGCCTGTGTTCACGCGCACGTCGCGCAGTTCCTTGTGCCGCGCCATCAGCGGCACGATCTCGTTGGCCAGTTCCTTCAGCTGCTGCGAGGAATCGCCGACCAGCTGCACCTGCACGTTCTGCTGCAGGCCGCCACCGCCGCCCGGGCCGTCCTGGTCGCCGATGCCCAGCTTCGCGCGCGCGGACTTCGGCAGCGCCGAGCGCAGGTCCTCGGTCAGCTTCTTCAGCTCCGCCGGACGCGAGGTGTCGAACTTGACCTGCGTGCCGCCCCAGCCCTGTTCGCTGTAGAACGAATAGATCTGCACGATGTGGAAGCGCTTGCGGTTGGCTTCCAGGAACTTCTCGACCTTGAGCACCTCGTCGGACATCTGCTGCTTGGTGTAGGCGCCGTTCCACTGGTAGAAGATGTTCGCCTCGTCGCTGTCGCCGCCGCCGAAGAAGTTGGTGTTCTGCACGACCGCGAACGCAGGGGCGAGGCTGATCAGCACGATCAGCGCGATGCCGAGCAGGCTGAGCCCGCGGTGCTCCAGCGTCCAGCGCAGGAAGCGCGCGTAGCGGCGCTGCAGGCGAGGGATCAGGCCGCGCTCGTTGCGTACCGTCGGCGGCGTCCTCAGGCGCGCCGACAGCATCGGGATCAGGCTCACCGCGACCAGCCACGACGCCAGCAGCGACACCGAGATCGTGATCGCGATCTGCGACAGGAAGATGCTGAGGATGTTGCGCTCGCCGAACAGGGTCGGCACGAACACGAAGCAGTGGCACAGCGTGCCCGCCGACAGCGCGATCGCGACGTTGCGCGTGCCCACCAGCGACGCCAGCCGCGGCTGGTCCGGGTAGCGTTCGCGCTCCTGGTAGATGCTCTCGACCACCACGACGGCGTTGTCGACCAGCATGCCGATCGCGAGCAGCAGCCCCATCATCGTCAGGATGTTGAGGGTGACGCCGGCGAAGTACATGAAGCCGAGGGTCATCACGAAGCAGATCGGGATGGCGGTGGTGACCATCAGCGTCGACGGCCAGTCGCGCAGGAAGAAATACAGCACGATCACCGACAGCAGCAGGCCGACGAGGCCGGCTTCCGCCAGTTCCATCAGCGAGCCGGTGACGGCCGCGCCCTGGTCGTCGACCACCTTGACCTGGACGCCGTTGAGCTCGGGATCCTTCGAGATGGCGTCGACGGCAGCCAGCACCGACTTCGACACCTCCACCAGGTTGGCGCCGCGCTCCTTGAAGATGTCCAGGCCGACCGCCGGCTGGCCGTCGAGGCGGCGGCCGTAGTCGATGCGCGCCGGCTGCAGGCGCACGTCGGCGACGTCGCCGAGCCGCGTGCCCTTGCCGTCGATCACCAGGTCGCGGTACTGCTGGAGATTGTCGATCTCGCCGACCGGCTGCACGCGCAGCCGCCGGCCGCCGTCGTCGATCTGGCCGGCCGAGACCGAGAAGTTGGCCGAGGACAGCCGGGTGTTCAGATCGTTGAGCGCGATGCCGTGCGCGTTGAGGCGATCCGGCGAGATCGCGATCTCGACCTCGTTCGGCGGCGCGCCGAGGATGTCGACGCGCGCGACGCCCGGGATGCGCTCCAGCTTGCGCTTGAACTCGCGATCGATCAGCACGTACTCGCGGGTCATGTCGCGCTGGCTGGCGAGCCGCACCTTCAGCACCGGCTGGTCGCTGGAGCTGAACTTCTGGACGAAGTAGCGCTGCAGGTCGTCGGGCAGGTCGTCGCGGATGGCGTCGATGCGCTCGCGCGCCTCCGAGGCGGCGATCGACACGTCGCGGCTCCAGTCCGAGAACTGGATGAACATCGTCGCGCCGTCGGCCCGCGCGTTGCCTTCCATGCGCTTGATGCCGCTCATGGTCGAGACCGCTTCCTCGACCGGGCGCAGCACCGTGCGTTCCACTTCGTCGGGCGTCGAGCCCGAATACGGCAACTGCAGGAAGATGCCCGGGAACGTGACCGAGGGCAGCGCTTCCAGCGGCAGCCGGACCGCCGCGATCAGGCCGATCACGAACAGCGAGACGAACATCATCACCGTGGTGACGGGACGCTTGATGCTGAACTCGGCGACGCTCACGGCGCATGGCCTCCGGGCTGCGGGGCTTCATCCATGCCGCCGTCGATGGTGTCGTCGGCATGGATGTCGTCGAACTCGGTCTCGCGCTTCGCCCGCGCGCGGCGACCGCGCGCGACGTAGTCTTCGTCCGGACGGCGATCGAGCAGGTCGTAGACCACCGGGATCACCACCAGCGTCAGCAGCGTCGACACCAGCAGGCCGCCGATCACCGTGATCGCCATCGGCGAGCGCACTTCCGCACCTTCGCCGAAGGCCAGCGCAAGCGGCAGGAAGCCGAACAGCGTGCACAGCGTGGTCATCATGATCGGCCGCAGGCGCGAACGCGCGCCCTCCACCAGCGCCTCGCGCTTGGGCATGCCCGCCTCGCGCGCCTGGTTGACCTTGTCGATCAGGATGATCGCGTTCTTCACCACCAGGCCGACCAGCAGGATCAGGCCGATGAACACCACCACCGACACCGTCGAACGCGTGATCAGCAGCGCGAGGATCGCGCCGACCAGCGCCAGCGGGATGGTGAACAGGATGACGAACGGATGCAGCAGCGATTCGAACTGCGAGGCCATCACCAGGTAGACGAGGAAGATCGCCAGCGCGAACGCGAACAGCAGCGACTGCAGCGACTGCGACAGTTCCTCGCCCTGGCCGCCGATGTGCAGGCCGATGCCCGGGCCGAGCGCGCTGGAGGTCTTCGCGTCCTCGGCGACCATCGTCGACACTTCGCGCACGGCGGTGCCGAGGTCGATGTCGCGCAGGTTGGCCGAGACGATCGCCACCCGCACCTGGTCGGCGCGGTGGATCTCGCTGGGCCCGGTGGTCGCGACCACGTCGGCCACCGCGCTCAGCGTCACCGGATTGGCGCTGCCCGGGTTCACGATCAGGCGGCGGATGTCCTCGACCGTCGCGCGATCCTGTTCGCTGGCGCGCACCAGCACGTCGATCTTGCGACTGCGGAAGCTGTAGCGGGTGGCGACGTCGCCGCGCACCTTCTTCACCACGACGTCGGCGATCTGCCGGGTGGTGAGGCCCAGCGCGCCGGCGCGCTCCTGGTCGAAGTGGATCTGGATCTCCGGGAAGCCCTGCTCCACCGTCGACTTGACGTCGGCGTAGTGCGGATTGGCGCGCAGCAGCTCCGCCATCCGCCGTCCGGCACGCTGGATGTCCTCCAGCTCGTCGCCGCGCAGTTCGATTTCCAGCGGCATCGAGAAACTGAACAGCTGCGGGCGGCTGAAGTCGACCTGCGTGCCGGCGTAGCGCGAGACGGAGGCGCGCAGGCCGTCCATCAGTTCGGATTCGCGTTCGCGGTCGCCGCTCTCGTCCATCACCACGGTGAGCTTGCCGATGTTCTCGCCGCTCTCGGTCGGACTCGCGTCCAGCCGCGTGCCGCTGCCGCTCACGCCGTACAGCGTGCGCACGCCGCCGTCCTTCGCATGCGCCTCCTGCAGCTCGCGCACGACGCGGTCGGTGTCGCGCAGCGGCGTGCCGGGCGGCAGGCGCACGGTCATGTCGAAGCGGTCCTGCGCCAGCTGCGGGATGAGGTCGGTGCCCAGCATCGGCACCGCCAGCAGGCTGGCGCCGAACGCGGCCGCGGCCAGCACCAGCACCAGCACCGGGCGGCCCATCGCGCCCGGCAGCAAGCGCAGGTAAGCGGCTTCGAGCCGGTGGTACGGCGCCATCGCCAGGTCGCTCAGGCCACGCATGACCGGGCCCACGACGCGGCCGATCCCGCGCCAGAGCCTGACCCCGACCCATGCCACGCCGAAGGCGCTCTGGCGTCCGGCGATCCCCAGCCCGCGACCGGTCGCCGCGATCGGTTTCTGCCACTTGCGGTCCGGATGCCAGTCGGGATGCGGCGCTTCCTCGGTGAACGCCATCGGCGCACGGTCGCGCAGGCCGCTGAGCATCGGGATGAGCGTCATCGACACGACCAGCGAGATGCCGATCGCGGTGGCGACGGTCAGTGCCTGGTCGCGGAACAGTTCGCCGGCGATGCCCTGCACGAACACCAGCGGCAGGAACACCGCCATCGTGGTCAGCGTCGACGCGACCACCGCCATGCCGACTTCGCGGGTGCCTTCGATCGCCGCCTCCAGCACGCCGAGCCCGCGTTCGCGCGCCTTGGCGATGCTTTCCAGCACCACGATCGAGTCGTCCACCACCAGGCCCGTGGCCAGCGCCAGGCCGCCGAGCGACATGACGTTGAGGCTCAGCCCGAAGCGGCCCATGAAGAAGAACGTCGCGACGATCGACGCCGGCAGCGACAGCGCGATGACGAACGTGCTCCAGCCGTCGCGCAGGAACAGGAAGATGATCAGCACCGCGAGCAGGCCGCCGACGACCGCGTCGATCTTCACGTCGCGGATCGCGTTGCGGATGAACTGCGACTGGTCGTCGACCACGGTCAGCTGGATGCCGGCGGGGATTTCCTTCTTGATTGCCTCCAGCTTCGCCGACAGCGCATCGGCGGTGGAGACGGTGTTGGCGTCGCCTTCCTTGTAGATCGCCAGTTCGACCGCCTCGCGGCCGTCGAGCCGGATGATCGCCTCGCGCTCCTTGTGGCCCTGGACGACGTTGGCGACGTCCTTCAGGCGCACCGGCAGGCCGCCCGCGGGCGTGCTGCTGCCGGAGGACGCGCTGCGCACGGAACTGGCGGCGGCGATCGCTTCCGGCGAACCGGTGGTGGCGGCGATCGCCATCATCTGCTGCGCGGCGCTGCTGGCGGCGTTGTTGCCGGCGGTGCGCGTGGTCAGCAGCATCTCGCGCATCTCGTCGACGTTCGCGAACTGGTTGACCGTGCGCACGAGATAGCGCTGGCTGCCTTCTTCCAGGCGGCCGCCGGAGATGTTGACGTTCTCCTGCTGCAGGCGATCGATGACGGTGTCGATCGACAGCCCCAGCTGCGCGAGCTTCTGCTGGTCGATCTCGACCTGCACCTCGTCCTCGAGGCCGCCGCCGACCTTGACCGCGGCCACGCCGTCGACCGGTTCCAGCTTCTTCTTCAGGTCTTCATCGGCATAGCGGCGCAGTTCGGCCAGATCGCGCTGGGCGCCGGCGCTCTCGGCGGCCGCGGGCGCCCCCTTGCCCGACAGCACGAGGCGCATGATCGGCTCGGTGGAGGGATTGAAGCGCAGCAGCACCGGCGCCTTGGCTTCCAGCGGCAGCTGCAGCGACTCCATCTTGTCGCGCACCTCCAGGCTGGCCTGGTCCATGTCGGTGCCCCAGGCGAACTCCAGCACCACGTCGCTCTGCCCGGTGCGGGACACCGACTTGAGCTTGCGCAGGCCCTTCACGACGCCCAGCGCTTCCTCCGCCGGCTGGCTGATGAGCGTCTCGACCTCGGCCGGCGCGGCGCCGGTGTATTCGGTGCGGACGGTCAGCGTGGGATAGCTCAGGTCCGGCAGCAGGTTCACCTTCAGGCTCGACAGCGCGAGGCTGCCGAACAGGAACATGGTCAGCCAGAACATCGCGACGGTGACGCGGCGGCGGGTCGAGAAGGCGACCAGTCCGCCGCCCCCGCCCGGGAGCGGCGACGGCTCGGGGATGTGCGCGCTCACGACTTGGCGCCTGCCGGCTTCGCGGCCGCGGGCTTGCCGTCCGCCGCCTTCGGCGCGGGATCGCCCAGCACCTGGATCTTCGTGCCTTCGCGCAGCGCCACCTTGCCGGCGGTCACGACGCGATCGCCCGGCTTCAGGCCGCTGCGCACTTCCACCCACGGGCCGTCGTAGTAGCCCAGCTTGACCGGGACCCGCGCCGCCTTGTCGCCGCGGACGACGTACACCGCAGGATCGCTTTCGTCCTCCAGCAGCGCGTTGCGCGGGATGGTCAGGGCGTCGGCACGCTGGTCGTAGTCGATCTTCATGCGTCCGAACATGCCGGGCTGCAGCAGGCCGCCGCTGTCGAAGGCGCAGACCACGCGGAACGTGCCGCTGCCGGAATCGACCACCGGCGCGACCCGATCGACGCGGCCCGTGAAAGGATGTCCCGGCAGCGCATCGACGCCCAGTTGCACCGGCAGGCCGGGCTTGAGCGTGGCCAGTTCGCGCTCGGGCACGTTGAGCGTGGCCTCCAGCCGCGAGGTGTCGACGATGCGGAAGATCGGCGTGTTGATCTGGACGAAGTTGCCGGGCTTGATCGAGCGCTCGGCGATCACGCCGGAGATCGGCGCGACCACGTCGGCATAGGACAGTTCCAGCCGGGCCATGCGGTGCACGGCGCGGGCGTTCTCGAGGTCGAACTTCAGCTGGTCGAGGTCGTTCGCGCTGAGCAGTTGCTGCGAGGCGAGCTGGCGCGAGCGGTTGTAGTTGGCCTCGAGCTTGCGGAGCTGGGCATCGGACTGCGCGGCCTGCAGTTCGGCGCGGGCCGAATCCAGTCGCACCAGCACCTGTCCGGCCCGCACCTGCTGCCCGACCTCGGCCATCACCTGCAGCGCGACGCCGGACGTCTTCGCGACGACCTGCGACTCGGCGCGCGCTTCCAGCGCCGCGGTGCCGGCATAGCTGGCGGCGATCGGCCGGCGGCTGACCGCCATCGCCTCGACCGGCACCGCTTCCTCGGCGGCCGGCTTGTCCTTCGCATCGGCCTTGGCGCCCTCGCCCCCCTTCCCGCACCCGATCAGGGTCAGGCAGCCCAGCAGGGCGCCCCAGCCGACGATGCGTGCGAGCGACGGTGCGCGGGACGGGACGGCGAAAGATCGGTACACGGGATCGCTGGACATGGTGGAGGAAGGGATGTCGTGAGGTGTTGTATCAAGGTATATCACCCGTTCAGGCGCGCCATCGGCCAGACGTCATGGTGACGTGGGGCATGCATGGCGCGTGCGATCGAAGCAGCGCGCGGCGGCCGGCGATGCCGCTGACTGCGTCGCATTGGCGAGTCAGGCTATACTGTCCTGATTGCGCGACCCTCCGGCCCGGGGAGACACGGACACCGTCGGCGCGCCGCCTCATCTGCCCAGACCGACGCACACGACGCCCGACATGACCCGATCGACGATTCGTATCCCGCTGCTCGCCGGTGGCCTCGCCCTCCTTGCCGCCCTGCCTGCCTTCGCGCAGGCGCCCGCGGGTTCCGCCGAACGCGGCAAGCAGCTGACCTACACCTGCCAGGGTTGCCACGGCGTCACCGGCTACAAGAACGCCTACCCGGCGTACAGCGTGCCGAAGATCACGGGCCAGAGCGCCGACTACCTAGCGGCCGCCCTCAACGAATACCGGTCGGGCGCGCGCAAGCATCCGACAATGCGGGCCCAGGCGCAGAGCTTCTCGGAGCAGGACATCGCCGACATCGCCGCCTACCTCTCGAGCCTGAAGAAGAATTGAGCGACGCCCCATGACGAAGCGCATCTCCACCCTCGCCCTCGCCCTGGCCATCGGCGCCACGCTCGCCGCCTGCGGCAAGTCCGAACCCGCCGCCGAAGCCGGCGCGGAACACGAAATCAAGCACATCGGCGCCTTCGACGGCGACGCCGCCCGCGGCGAGCGCCTCGCCGCCGACAAGCAGCTCGCCGGCACCGGCCAGGCCTGCGTCGATTGCCACGGCCCCGGCGGCGCCAAGCCGATCGCGCCGACCTATCCGGTCCTCGCCGGCCAGTACCAGGACTACCTGTTCCAGGCCATCCACGAGTACCGCGACGGCGAACGCGAGCAGGTCCTGATGAACAACCAGATCCAGGGCGCGGTGAAGGCCGGCAAGCTCGACGATCAGGGGATCGCCGACCTCGCCGCCTACTTCGCCGCGCAGACCGGCCCGCTGGGCGACCTGTCCGACCGGTAAGGCAGCGATTGCCGCCCGGTTCACCGGGAGAAGGCACAGACGAAGACGGGAGCCGCAGGGCTCCCGTCTTTTTTCATGGCCGTCATCGGGGAGTTACCTGTCGCCGCGACGAACGCAGTCTCAGGGCGTTCCGGGCGTCGATCCCGGCGGCGTTGCAGCCGGTGCGGGAACCGGCGTCGCCGGCTGCGCAGGACGCGCCAGGCTCTCCTTCGCTTCCTGCAGCGCCGGCTTGAACGGCACGTCCGGCGGCGGTCGCGCGACGGCTTCCTGGTCCTGCAGGTTCGGATCCTGGATCGTGCATCCCCCGCCTGCCTGCAGCAGCGACACCGTGCACATGATCCGCTTGCTGCTTCCCGGGATCGGGATCGCCACTGTGCGGACACCGCGCCGGACCCACTCCTCCAGCAGCGTCTCGCGGGGCATCCAGAACTTGTCGAACCGGGACGGCGTGTAATCCAGCGGCGGCCGCTTCAGCCACGTGCCCATGCGGTCGATCTTCTCGAAGTCCTCGATCAGCGTACCCGGCGGCAGGCCGCCGCCGACATCCCGGCCGTTGCCCGGCAGGCGGGCGCTGCCGTCGCCGTTGAGCAGACCGCTGGAACGCCCGGCGGTGGCATTGCCGGGGACGTTGCGATCGGAGGCGCCCCAATCGTCGCTGCGGACCTGGGTCGGGGCGGCACCGGGGCGCGGCGACGGCGACGGACCGACACCCGCCGCGGCGGTCGCAGCCGGGCGGGCATTGCCGGAAGACGGACGCGGCGTCCCGCCCGAAATGGGGGACGGCGTCGGCGAAGGCCCGGTCGTGCGCGCGGGCGTGCTGGCGGTGCTGCTGCCTGCAGTCGCGGCGGGCGTGGCCACCGGCACCGGCGCGGGTGCGGGCGGCGCACGCAACTGCACATCGCGCGGCGCCGTGCGCAGCGCCGGCATGCGCAACTGCGGCGCGGTCGTCGGCAGCACCGGCGCGGTGCGGGCGACGATCGGCGTGGTCTCGCGCTGGGTCTCGACCTCGACGACCTGCGTGCGCAGGCGCGGTACGATCGGCTGGACGGCGAGCGCGGGCACCGGTCGATCCAGCGCCTGCACCGGCGTGCGCGCCTCGAAGGTTTCGACCTCGCTCGCCTGCGTCGCCACCTTCGGCACCTGCGGCTGCAGTTGCGGCACGCTGGGGGCGAGCACGGGCGGCGTGGGCGGCGGCAGTGTGAAGTCGCTGTCCGGCTCCGGCGTCTGCGTCACCGTGAGCGGCTGCTCGACAGCCGGCGCCGGCGCGGTGTCGCCGGGCGGTGCCGATGCGGCTTCGGGGGGCGTGGCGGCATCCGGCGGCGTCGCTGCCGCGACCGTCGCTGCGCTCTCGGCGGTCGCCGCGGCGGAGGCAGGTGCCGCAGCGGCCGCGGCGGCTGCCGGCTGCTCGCCGGTCGCCGGTGCCCCGCCGGTATCGGGAGACGGCGTGCCTTCGCCGACGAATTCGATGATCGTCGCTTCGCCTTCCTGCGCGGCTTCGGGCGGGGCATCGCCGAGCTGGACCATGCCGATCCACAGCAGCAGCACGGCGAACACCATGTGCAACAGCGCCGAGAACACGGCGGCGAAGCGGCGGGTCCGGCGCTGGTCGCGCGGTGCGCGTTCCCACTGCTGGCGGAGCAGATGGCGCCAGGCCTGCAGGCGGGTCAGCGGCGGCGTCGCCCGCGGGGGCGGCGACTGCGGCCGGGCCGCCAGCAGTGCGACGATCTCGGACATCGGCGCGCCGACGATGGCGCCGGTACGCTGCTGCATCGACAGGAGCCACGTCCGCCATGTCGGCGGGAACTCGCCGAACGGTCGATCGGCATGCAGCGGGAACCGCCGCCCGCGGCGGGACTGGAGCGCTTCGATCAGTTCCCCGGCGGAGAACACGCGCAGGCCGGGCCGGTCAGGTCGACGAACGGGCGATGTAGGGCGCCATTCCGCTGGCGTGGTCGGTCGCGTCCCGCACCGCGGTCACGCCCGGGACTTTCTCCAGCAAGGTCGTCTCGATGCCCTGCTTCAGGGTGACATCGGCCATGCCGCAGCCGTGGCAACCGCCGCCGAAGCCGAGGATCACCACGCCCTCGGCGGTCACTTCCTGCACGCTGACGTGGCCGCGATGCTGGGCGAGCTGGGGATTGATCTCGTGTTCGACCACCCACTGCACGCGTTCCACCAGCGAGGCGGAGGCGTCGGGCACGGCGCCCTTGATCTTCGGCGCGCGGATCTGCAGTTGCCCGCCGGTGGCCTGCTGCGCGTAATCGATCTCCGCCCCGTCCAGATAGCGCACGCTGCCGGCGTCGAGCCACAGCGTGAAGCCTTCGCAGTCGACCGCCCATTCGTCGCCCTGCAGGTCGCCGGGCTCGGCGAACTCCAGGCGCACGTCGGCGGTGGGCGTACCCGGATGCACCGCACTGAGCCGCACCCCCAGGCCCGGCAGGGCCTCGCGTTCGATCAGGCGACGGAAGTGCGACTGCGCGGATTCGGAAATCTGGATCATCCCGCTATTCTAGCGGTCCGTCCGGCGCGTGCTCGTCAGGGTTTCGTTACGCCGACGGAACAATGTTCAGCTTCCCCCGTATCGCCAGGAGCCGCCCGTGCCCGATCTCATCCCCCTCGCCCAGGCCCATTGCGTGCCGCGCCGCGGCCACGAGCACCGCCTCCCGCCGGCCCGGGTCGCCGAACTGATGCCGCAGTTGCCCGGCTGGGAGCTGGCGGAAAACGGCCACGCCCTGGTGAAGACCTTTTCCTTCCCCGACTACCACCGCACCATGGCCTTCGTGAATGCGCTCGCCTTCATCGCCCATCGCGAAGACCACCCTCCGGACCTCGGCGTGCACTACGACCGCTGCGTGGTGCGCTTCTCGACCCACGACGTGGGCGGGCTGAGCGAGAACGACTTCATCTGCGCGGCGAAGGCGGAAGCGCTGAACGCCTGACGGCCACCCGCGGGCGCGGGCCAACCTGTCCAAAATTTCACTAGGTCACGCGCGGATGCGGAGGGAGAATCCGCGGCGGGCGCACTCGTGCGCCGCTCCTCTCCCCTTCCGCTCCCGTCCGCGCGACCGTGGTCCCGCCCGCTTCGATGATTCTTTCCGATCCTCCCGGCCGCGCCGCGCGCCGGTGTCTCGCCGTGCTGTGCCTGTTCGCCGGTCTCGTCGCGACGTTCCGTCCCGCCGCGGCGGCGGCGACGCCGTCGGCCGACGACGACACGCTGACCATCCTCTGCTACCACGAGATCGCGACGCGCGAGACCGCGCTGTCGGCGGACTACGCGGTGGCGCCTGCCGATTTCCGTCGGCAGATGCTGTGGCTGCGTCGCAGCGGCCATCACTTCGTGGATGTCGACGACGTGCTGGCCGATCGCGCCGGCAAGCGCGCGCTGCCGTCGCGTCCCGTGCTGGTGACCTTCGACGACGGCTATCGCTCGATGTACCGCGACGCGTATCCGGTGCTGAAGGAATTGCGCATCCCGGCGGTGATCGCGCTGGTCGGCGCATGGCTGGACGTGCCTGCGGACGGCAAGGTCGATTTCGACGGCCGCGGCATTCCGCGCAATGATCTGCTGTCGTGGGGCGAGATCCGTGAAATGACACGCAGCGGCATGGTCGAAGTCGCCAGCCACACCTACGCGCTGCATGCGGGCATCCTCTCGAACCCGCAGGGCAACCAGGAGCCCGCCGCGACCGCGCGACGCTGGCTGCCGGCATTGCATCGCTACGAAGACGAAATAACCTATGTGCGCCGCGTCGCCGACGACCTGCGCCGCAACGACCGCCTGCTGCGCGAGAAGCTCGGCGTGTCGCCCCGGATCGTGGTCTGGCCCTACGGCCGCTACAACGTCGAGACGCGCACCGCGGCGGCGAAGCTGGGCATGCCGATCGGACTCACGCTGGACGATGGCCCGAACCGGCGCGAAACACCGCTGTGGGGCCTGCGCCGCATCCTGATGGAGCGCACGACCTCGCTGGCCGAACTGTCGCAGGACATCGCGCTGCGCGATCGCGGCGTGCTGGACGAGGACCGGCCCGGCAAGATCATGCACATCGACCTCGACTACATCTACGATCCGGACGAAAGGCAGCAGGAGGACAACCTCGGCCGGCTGCTCGAACGCATCGTCGCGATGGGCGCGAACACCGTGTACCTGCAGGCGTTCTCGGACCCGGACGCCAACGGTGCGGCGGATGCGGTGTACTTCCCGAACGGCCGCGTGCCGATGCGCGCCGACCTGTTCAACCGGGTGGCATGGCAGATCCAGACCCGCACGCCGGTGAAGCGCGTCTACGCGTGGATGCCGCTGCTGGCGTGGCAGTTGCCGGCATCCGACCCGGCCGTGCACGACACCGTGGTCACGCTGCCCAACCAGGCGAACCATCTCGCGATGGGCTATCCGCGGCTGTCGCCGTTCTCGCCGAACACGCGCGCCGTGCTGCACGACCTGTATCGCGACCTCGCCCGCTCCACGCCGATCGACGGCATCCTCTTCCACGACGATGTGACGCTCTCCGATTACGAGGACGGCAGCCCGTGGGCGCTGAAGGCGTACCGCAAGTGGGGCCTGCCGGGGTCGGTGCCCGCGATCCGCGCGGACGAGCATGCGATGGCGTCGTGGACGCGGCACAAGACGGCATACCTCGATGCACTGGCCAACGAGATGGCCGGTGTCGCGCGCGAGGAGCAGCCGGGCCTGCGCACCGCGCGCAACCTCTACGCGCAGGTCGTGCTGAACCCCCGCGCCGAGGAGTGGTACTCGCAGTCGTTCGACAGTTCGCTGGCGCACTACGACTACACCGCGATCATGGCCATGCCCTACATGGAGCAGGCCGACGACCCGGTCGCGTTCCTGAAGCGCATCGTCGATCGCGTGGCCGAGCATCCCGGCGCGATGCCGCGCACGGTGATCGAACTGCAGACCGTCGACTGGCGCAAGGACGACCGGCCGCTGCCAGGCACCGAGGTCGCCGACACCATCCGCCGGCTGTACGACTGGGGCGTGCGCAACGTCGCCTACTACCCGGACAACCTGTTCGAGAACAATCCCGACCCGGTGCAGGTGCGGCCGGTGTTCGGCAGCAAGCCCAACCGTCCACCGCTGCCGCCCGAACCCGATGTCCCCGACGTCGCGGACGCGCCGCCCCCTCCCCCTCCGTCCGCCGTGCCCGGCACCGGCGCGGCCGCGCGCTGAACGACCGACGACCATGTTCAAGGCCCTCTTCCATACGCTGTGGCTGGCCCTGCAGGGGTTCGTATACCACTACCCGCTGTTCATGTCGTACCTGTGGATGCTCGGCGCGACGCTGTTCTACTGGCGCCACGAGCGCCGTGATCCGCCGTTCGATCGGCCGCGACCGCTGCCGGGCACGCCGCCGGTCAGCGTGCTGATCCCGTGCTTCAACGAAGGACCGCACGCCGAGGAAACCCTGCGCGCGGCGCTCGCGCTGGACTACCCGGATTTCGAGGTGATCGCGATCAACGACGGCAGCCGGGACGACACCGCCGAGGTGCTGGACCGCATGGTGCCGCTGCATCCGCGGCTGCGCGTGGTGCACCTGGCCGCGAACCAGGGCAAGGCAATGGCGCTGCAGGCCGGCAGCCTGCTGGCGAACGCGGAGATCCTGATCTGCATCGACGGCGACGCGCTGCTGGATCCGCACTGCGCGCACTGGATGGTGCGCCACTTCGTCGAGGATCCCGACGTCGCCGCGGTCACCGGCAACCCGCGCATCCGCAACCGCACCACCCTGCTCGGGCGCGTCCAGGTCGGCGAGTTCTCGTCGATCGTCGGCATGATCAAGCGCGCGCAGCGCAGCTTCGGCAGCCTGTTCACGGTGTCCGGCGTGATCACCGCGTTCCGCAAGTCGGCGGTGCACCAGATCGGCTACTGGAGCCCGGACGTGCTCACCGAGGACATCGACATCACCTGGAAGCTGCAGCGCAACGGCTGGGACGTGCGCTTCGAGCCGCGGGCGCTGGTCTGGATCCTGATGCCGGAAACGCTGAAGGGCCTGTGGAAGCAGCGGCTGCGCTGGGCCACCGGCGGCGCGCAGGTGCTGCGCAAGAACATCGACGTCTTGCTGCGGCCGTCGCAGCACCACCTGTGGCCGCTGATGATCGAGCTGTGCCTCAGCCTGCTGTGGTCGTACACGCTGCTGGCGATGGTCGTGCTGTGGCTGCTGGGGCTGGCGCTGCCGCAAGGCGTGCTGCCGGCGATCGGGTCGCCGCTGATCCCGCAGTGGAGCAGCGTGCTGCTGGGCGCGACCTGCCTGCTGCAATTCGGCGTCAGCAAGTGGCTCGACAGTCACTACGACCACGGCCTCGGCCGCAACTACTACTGGATGGTGTGGTATCCGGCGGTGTTCTGGCTGATCAACATCGCTGCGACCGTGGTCGCGTTCCCCAGGGCGCTGGCCCGCGGCACCGGCAAGCGGGCGCGCTGGGTCAGTCCGGACCGCGGCGTGCACGTCGCCCCCGCATCGACCGCCCTGCCCCGCACGATCGAACGGGAGGCCGCGCCGTGAACGCCCGCGTCATCATCAATGCCCGCCGGCAGCTGGACTGGAAGCGCCGGATGTTCTCCGACGTCGTCACCGCCGGCCTCTGGATCGGCTGGATCTTCCTGTGGCTGCCGATCTACCGCCGGCTGCAGGAGGTCATCGGCCTGCATATGAATTTCGACCTCGCGGCGTACGAGGTGCTGGAGGCGGTCGCGCCGATCTCCTACCTGCACTCGATCGTCGCCCTGATCGGCACCAGCGTGCTCCTGCTGCTGTGGACCCTGCTGCCGCGGCGCACCGTCACCCGTGCCCACGCGACCGAGACGCTGGCGGACTATGCGGCCGCGTTCGACCTCGACGCCGGCGGGATCGCGCGCGGCCGCGGGAGCAGGATCGTCACCGTCCACCACGACGCCGACGGCCGCATCCGGGCGATCGAGCCGCGGACCTGATCCGCGGCCACGTGGCCGGAAGGCCCCCGCTCAGCCCAGGCGGTCCAGCACCTCGACCAGCTCCGGCGCAAGCGGCGCGTCGAGCACGTACTCGGCGCGGCCGCCGTCGAGGGCGAATTCCAGCGAGGCGGCATGCAGGAACAGGCGGCGCAGGCCGGCCTGATCGCGCAGGCGCTTGTTGACCTCGGGCTCGCCGTACTTGTCGTCGCCGGCGACCGGATGGCCGATGTGCTTCGCATGGACGCGGATCTGGTGGGTGCGGCCGGTCTCGATCCGCACCTCGCAGTAGGAATGCCCGCCCCTGCGCTCCAGCACCCGGAAATGGCTGAGCGAGGGCTTGCCGTTCGGATGGACCTGGACGTGACGCTCGCCGCCCTGGCGCAGGCCGATGTGCAGCGGGGCGTCGACGGTCATGGTCCCGTCGGGCATGCGTCCGGCCAGCAGCGCGAGGTAGCGCTTGGCGATGCCGCGCCCGTCGTCGGCGTCGGACTCGCGCATCAGCGCCTGCAACTCGGTCAGGGCGGACCGTTTCTTGGCGACGATCAGCAGGCCGGAGGTATCGCGATCGAGGCGATGGACCAGCTCCAGCGTCTCCCGCGGACGCAGGGCGCGGAGGGTCTCGATCGCCCCGTGGCTGATGCCGCTGCCGCCATGGCTGGCCAGGCCCGACGGCTTGTTGATCGCCAGCAGGCGGGCGTCCTCGAACACGATGCTGGCCTCCATCGCAGCCAGCAGTCCCTTGGGAGGCGGGGTCTTCTCGCCGGCTTCGGCCAGCCGGACCGGCGGGATCCGCACTTCGTCGCCACCCTCGAGCCGGGTCTCGGCCTTGGCCCGGCCGCCGTTCACCCGCACCTGGCCACTGCGCACCAACTTGTAGATCAGCGACTTGGGCGCGCCCTTGAGCTGGCCGAGCAGGAAGTTGTCCAGGCGCTGCCCGGCCCGGTCGTCGGCGACCCGGACCAGGCGGACCTGGCCGGAAGACACGCTTCTGGAATCGTTTACGGTCATCCGGAGTCCTGATCTGCTACACTCGTTCGGCGATATAAAGGTTTGATTTCGCAGGGAGTCGGGGGTTGGTTTCGTTTGCACTCCATCGAGTGCACCCCCTCGGGCCGAAAGCCCAGCTCACCCGCGAGTCCGATGCAGTGCGCGGCCACCGCCCCCGGGGCGGCCATGTTAGCGGCTCGTCGGCAGACCCGCTTGTCGCCGGGCGCCTGGCGCCCGGGCAACCCACACGTCCCGTGCCGTCGCGATGTCGCGCTTCGCAGCGCCCGTCACGACGGCCGGCCCGGCAACACGCTACAGAAAAGAGAAGCGCTCCCGCGGCCCGCCGTGGTGTTGCAGCGCTGGAAACCACACAGCGGCCCCGGCCGCGCGCCCGCCTCCCGAGGCGTCCGGCGCGCGACATGGCAGCAGGAGTCTCCAGAGGCGAACATGCCCCCTCGTTCCGCGCGCCCGCACCGAAAGCGGGCCAGGCGCCGAGGAACGCACGACCATGAAACGCATGCTGATCAACGCGACGCAGGCCGAAGAGCTGCGCGTCGCGATCGTCGATGGCCAGACCCTCTACGACATCGACATCGAAATCCCCGCGAAAGAGCAGAAGAAGTCCAACATCTACAAGGGCCGCATCACCCGGCTCGAACCGTCGCTCGAAGCCGCCTTCGTCGAGTACGGCGCGGAGCGCCACGGCTTCCTGCCGCTGAAGGAAATCTCCCGCGACTACTTCCAGTCGGGCGTCGACCACCACAAGGCCGGCATCCGCGAACTGCTGCGCGAAGGCCAGGAAGTCGTGGTCCAGGTCGACAAGGAAGAGCGCGGCAACAAGGGCGCGGCGCTGACCACGTTCATCTCGCTGGCCGGCCGCTACATGGTGCTGATGCCGAACTCGCCCACCGCCGGCGGCGTCTCGCGCCGGATCGAGGGCGACGACCGCGCCGCGCTCAAGGAAGCGATGGACAAGCTGAACATCCCCGACGAGATGGGGGTGATCATCCGCACCGCCGGCGTCGGCCGCGATGCCGAAGAGCTGCAGTGGGACCTCGACTACCTGCTCAGCGTCTGGCGCGCGATCGCCGAGGCCGCGCTGAAGAAGAGCTCGCCGTTCCTGATCTACCAGGAATCGCGCCTGATCATCCGCGCCCTGCGCGACTACATGCGCGCCGACATCGGCGAGATCCTGGTCGACACGCCGGAAATGTACGAAGAGGCGAAGGAATTCGTCGAGCAGGTGATGCCCCACAACCTGCGCAAGCTCAAGCACTACACCGACGACACCCCGCTGTTCAACCGCTTCCAGATCGACTCGCAGATCGAGAACGCCTACGAGCGCAGCGTGCGCCTGCCGTCGGGCGGCTCGCTGGTGATCGACCAGACCGAGGCCCTGACCGCGGTCGACGTCAACTCGGCACGCGCCACCAAGGGCGGCGACATCGAGGAAACGGCGTTCAACACCAACCTGGAGGCCGCCGACGAAGTGGCCCGCCAGATGCGCCTGCGCGACCTCGGCGGCCTGGTGGTGATCGACTTCATCGACATGACCTCGAACAAGCACCAGCGCGACGTGGAGAACCGCCTCGCGCAGGCGCTCAAGCACGACCGCGCCCGCGTGCAGCTCGGCCGCATCTCCAAGTTCGGCCTGATGGAGATGTCGCGCCAGCGCCTGCGCCCCAGCCTCGGCGAATCCAGCCAGCTGGTGTGCCCGCGCTGCGACGGCCACGGCCGCATGCGCAGCATCGAATCGCTGTCGCTGTCGATCATCCGCATCGCCGAAGAGCATGCGATGAAGGACAACACCGGCCAGGTGCTGGTGCAGACGCCGGTCGAGATCGCCAACTACCTGCTCAACGAGAAGCGCCGCGCGCTGAGCGAGATCGAGAAGCGCCACGACGCGCCGATCGTGATCGTCGCCGACGAATCGCTGCACACGCCGCACTACGAAGTCACGCGCATCCGCGAAAACGAGATGGGCGAGGAAACCGCGAAGCCGAGCTACCAGCGCGGTACCCCGCGCAAGCTGGCGACGATCGCGCTGACCAAGGCCAACCTCAACGTGCCGCCGCCCGCCGCCGTGACGAACGTGCGGCCGGCGCA